>NZ_JBHVQS010000037.1:0-60597 GCF_042886435.1 Streptomyces sp. NPDC058000 | reverse complement strand
GTTTGGATTTTGTTCTTGCACACGGTGTGTGGCGTTGGGGGCTGGGGGCGGGGGGGTCCCCCGGCCCCCGCCCCGCCCGGCCCACCGCCGTGCGCCCGGCGCGACCGCCCGCACCCGTCGCACCCCTCGCCCCTCGGTTGGTGCGTCCGTTGGCGCGTCCGTAGGTCGGTCCGCCGACCGGTCAGTTCTGCCCGTTCTATCCGCTCTATCCGTCGGTCAGTTCCGCCCGCGGATGCCGAGCCAGCCCACTACCGCCGCGACGGCCAGGGCCAGTGCGGTCAGCGCGAAGGCGTACCCGGCCCCCTGGTAGGCGCCGTCGGCGCTGGTCAGCACCGCGCCCATGCCGGCGATGCCGACCAGCGAGCCGACCTGCCGGTTGGCGTTGAGGGTCGCGCTGCCGATGTCGGCGTGCTCGCGGCCGGCGGCCTCCATCAGGACGCCGGTCATCGCCGGGGAGCTGATGCCGCTGGCGAGGTTGGCGACGGCCAGCACCGTGGCGATCACCCCGTACGGCAGGGACGGCGTCAGGAAGAGGAAGAGCAGGAGGTAACCGGTGGCGGAGACCGCCAGGGCGGCGGTGAGCGCGGCCCGGTTGCCGGTGCGCGGGGCGATGCGGGCATAGAGGACGTTGCCGAGCGGGAGGACCAGGACGGCCGGGAGCATCTGGAGGCCGGCGGTCACCGCGTCGGCGCCGCGCCCGGTCTGGAGGAAGAGGCCGAGGACGAACAGGGCGCCGTAGAAGGCGAAGTTGAAGAGGAAGCCGACCGCGTTGGCGGCGCTGAAGCGGCTGTCGGCGAAGAGCGTGACGGGCAGGACCGGGGTGCGGGCGGTCCGTTCCCGGATCACGAAGCCGGCGGCGGCGAGCACCGTCACCGCGAACGCCGCCAGCACGCCGGGCGCGGTCCAGCCGGCGGCGGGCCCCTCGATGAGTGCGTAGCTGAGCGCTCCGAGGGCGAGCAGGCCCAGGACGTGGCCGCTGCCGCCGAGCGGTGCGCCGCTGCCCGGGACGGCCGCGATCACCCGGCGGGTGAGCAGCAGCCCGACGATCCCGATGGGCAGGTTGACCAGGAAGATGCTGCGCCAGCCGAGGGTGCCGACGAGCAGGCCGCCGAGGGTCGGCGCCAGGGCGACGGAGGTGGAGACGATCGCGGACCAGATGCCGAGCACCTTCGCGCGGCGGGCCGGTTCCGGGAAGGCGTTCATCAACAGCGACAGCGAGCTGGGCATGAAGAGCGCGGCGCCCGCCCCCTGGGCCATGCGGGCCGCCACCAGGGCAGCGCCGTCCGGCGCGGCGGCGCCCAGCAGGGAGGCGGCGGTGAAGACGGCCAGCCCGATGAGGTAGATCCGCCGGGCGCCGTACCGCTTGGCGAGCGAGCCGGCGAGCAGCAGCAGCGCGGCGAAGGAGAGGACGTAGCCGTCGACGACCCAGGTGAGGCCGGACATGGTCAGTCCGAGCCGGTCCCGCAGGTCGTGCGCGGCGACGTTCATGATGCCGGTGTCCAGGCTCGCCATCACGAACCCGAGGGCCAGGACGAGGAGTTGGGCGCCGCCGCGGGCGGGCGCAGGGCGGGTCGGGGTGCTCGCCGTACTGCGCGGCGCCGCGGTCTCAGTGATCATGGATTTAGTTATAGCTGTATCTATCCATCGGCGGTAATGGTTACAGCTATAACTTTACCGAAGCCATACCAAAGGCCCCCGGGGTACGCCCCGGGGGCCCGTGCGGAGGGTGGACAGGCCCTAGCCGGCGGCCCGGCCCAGCGCCCTGAGCAGTTCGTCGCGGAGCGCGCTGCGCTCCGCATGGGAGAGGTGGTCCAGCGGCGACTCGGTGCCCATCCGCCGCAACAGGTCCAGCCGCAGCTCCCGACCGGCCTCGGTCAGCACCAGCTGCTTGGCCCGCCCGTCCGCGGGGTGCGGGCGGCGGACCACCATGCCCTGCTTCTCCAGCTTGGAGATGACGTAGGTGACGTTCGGCGGCTCACAGCACAGCACCGCGGCCAACTCCCGTGCGGTCTTGGGCTCGCCCAGCTCCTCCAGCGCCTTCGCCTGGGTCGGCGTCAGGTCCAGCTCCGCGATCCGGCCGCGCTGGTGGGCGTCCAGGCGCCGGCTCAGCTCGGTGACGAGCCCCCGGATCTCCCGGAACCCGCACCCCGCCGCGGCGGTGGTCTTCGCTTCGCTGGTCGCCCTTGACGTGGTCACCCCGAAAGCGTACGTCGCCCCCGTGCGGTGCACGGGGGCGAGGGGCGGCCGGGCCGCCGGCGCGGCCCCGGGAGCCCCGGGGCCGGAGGCGGTCACCGGCCCGGCCGGACCACCAGGTCCTTGATCTCCGCGTCCCGCGGCAGGTCGATCGCGGTGAGGATGGCCGTGGCCACCGACTCCGGGTCGATCCACTGGGCCGGGTCGTACTCCTTGCCCTCCTGGCGGTGGGTGCTCTCCTGCATGGGCGTGGCGGTGCGCCCCGGGTAGACCGAGGTGACCCGGACACCGTTGCCGTGCTCCTCCGCGCGCAGCGAGTCGGCCAGCGCCTTCAGACCGTGCTTGCTCGCCGCGTACCCGCTCCAGTTGGCGTGCGCGTCGAGCCCGGCGCCGGAGTTGACGAAGACCACGTCGCCCTGGGCGATCCGGATCAGCGGCAGCAGCAGGCGGGTGAGCTCGGCCGGTGCGACGAGGTTGACGGCGAGCTGGCGCTGCCACGCCTTGGCGGGCAGGTCGCCGACCGCGCCCAGCTCGATGACGCCCGCGATGTGCTGGAGCGAGTCGAGCCGGGTCGGCAACTTCTGGTGGCCGAGCGACCAGTCGAGCTTCTCGGGGGTGGCGAGGTCACCGACGAGGACGTGCGCCCCGGGGAACTGTTCGGTCAGCTCCTTGGCCCGGCGGAGGTCCCGCGCCAACAGCCAGAGTTCCTCGCCGCGCTCGGCGAGCCGCCGTGCGACCGCCGCGCCGATGCCCGATCCGGCGCCCGTGATCATATGCGTACCCATGGGGGCGATCCTACGGCGTACCCCCGGGCGGAGGGTCAGCCCCGGGCGCGCACCTGCTCCTCCAGGTAGGCCAGCGCGGCCGCGCCGTCCTCGGCGAAGAACACCAGCTCGGACAGGGGAATCGGGAGGAAGCCCTCCGCCGCCATCCGCTCGAACTGGACCTTGAGCCCGTCGTAGAAACCGGCGGTGTTCAGCAGCACCACCGGTTTGCCGTGCATCCCGTGCTTGCGCAGTTCCAGGATCTCGGTCGCCTCGTCCAGCGTGCCGGTACCGCCCACCATCACGACGATGGCGTCTGCGCGGGCCAGCAGTTGCGCCTTGCGCTCGGCGAGGTCCTTGGTGACGACCATCTCGTCCGCGTTGGCGCGCGCCTTGTGCGCCAGGAACTCCACGGAGACCCCGAGGAGTTTGCCGCCGGCCTCCTGGACACCGTCGGCCATGACCTTCATCAGACCCGTGTCCGAACCGCCCCACACCAGGGCGTGTCCACTCTTGCCGATCGATTCCGCGAACTTCCGGGCGGGCTGGACATAGCGGTCATCGAGGTCGGCGGCGGAGCAGAAGACGCAGATATTCATGCCGTTCACCCTACGGGGCGGGCGGCGCACGCCGGGCCCGGCCGCGGGCGGTGCCGCGGCCGGGTCCGGCCTGGCGTCAGATCAGGCCCTGGTCCAGCATCGCGTCGGCGACCCGCTCGAAGCCGGCGATGTTGGCGCCCGCCACGTAGTCGCCGGGCAGCCCGAAGCGCTCGGCGGTCTGGAAGCAGGTGTCGTGGATCCCCCGCATGATGGCGGCGAGTTCACCCTCCGCGCGCTCGAACGACCACGCCTCGCGGGCGGAGTTCTGCCGCATCTCCAGCGCGCTGGTCGCCACCCCGCCGGCGTTGGCCGCCTTGCCCGGGCCGAAGGCCACGCCGGCCTCCTTCAGGAGCGCCACCGCCTCCGGGGTGGTGGGCATGTTGGCGCCCTCGGAGACCGCCTTGACGCCGTTGCGGACCAGGATCCGGGCGGCGTCCGCGTCGAGCTCGTTCTGGGTGGCCGACGGCAGCGCCACGTCGCACGCGACGTCCCACACGTTCCCGCCGGCGACGTACTTCGCCGAGCCGCCGCGCCGCTGCGCGTAGTCGCTGACCCGGCCGCGCTCGACCTCCTTGATCTGCTTGAGCAGCGCGAGGTCGATGCCCTTCTCGTCGACGACGTAGCCGCCGGAGTCCGAGACGGTCAGGACGTTGGCGCCGAGCGCCTGGGCCTTCTCGATGGTGTAGAGGGCGACGTTGCCGGAGCCGGAGACCGCGACCTGCTGGCCGTCCAGCTCCTCACCGCGCTGCTTGAGCATCTCCTCGGTGAAGAGCACGTTGCCGTAACCGGTGGCCTCGGTGCGGGCCTTGGAGCCGCCCCATTCGAGGCCCTTGCCGGTGAGGACGCCGGCCTCCCAGCGGTTGGTGATCCGCCGGTACTGGCCGAAGAGGTAGCCGATCTCCCGGCCGCCGACACCGATGTCACCGGCCGGTACGTCGGTGTGCTCGCCGAGGTGGCGGTGCAGCTCGGTCATGAAGGACTGGCAGAAGCGCATCACTTCGGCGTCCGACCTGCCGTGCGGGTCGAAGTTGCTGCCGCCCTTGCCGCCGCCGATGTTCAGCCCGGTCAGGGCGTTCTTGAAGATCTGCTCGAAGCCGAGGAACTTCACGATGCCGAGGTTGACGGACGAGTGGAACCGCAGGCCGCCCTTGTACGGGCCGAGCGCGCTGTTGAACTCCACCCGGAAGCCGCGGTTGACGCGGATCTCCCCGGAGTCGTCCTGCCAGGGCACGCGGAACATGATCTGGCGCTCCGGCTCGACGATCCGCTCCAGGATCCTGGCGTCCACGAACTCCGGCCGGGCGGTGAGCGCCGGGGCCAGCGTCTCCAGGACCTCCAGAGCCGCCTGGTGGAACTCCGCCTCACCGGGATTCCGACGGACCAGCTCGGCGTGCAGGGCAGCCAGCTCGGCGGTCAGACCACCGTGCTTGGCCTCAGATTGAACAGTCGACATGACTTCCGTTCCCTTCGTGGCCGACGAAAGCCGCGTGCCGTCCGGATCGCCGTTGAACCGTCGACGCGGGGCCTTGGATGTCCCGTCGCATCGCAGACCTTATGCGCCAACGCCCGGCCGATCGAGAGCGGGGGGCCCGGCGCGCCAATCCTGTACGCGATTTCCGCAACTCCCCCGCCCGACGGGTACGTCAGACCCCGGCCGCCGCGACCGGGGCCGGCTCCGCGCCCTTCGCCGCGCCGGCCTCGGCCTCGGTCGCCGCCCGGACCTCGGCCTTGATCATCTGCTCCATCGGCTCGGCGCTGGCGCCGCCGGCGGCCACCATGGCCACCAGGATCGCCACCACGGTCAGCACCGTGCCCAGCCAGACCATGGTGTGCACCGGCAGGAGGTAGGCGCCGGCGACCTTGAGCACGCACTCGGTCAGCAGCGCGCTCCCCCAGATCATCGAGAACCGCCGCTCCAGCTGCCCGAACCGCGCGCTGTCCGCCCGCAGCCGGTCCCATGCGGCGTTCGCCTCCGGGCCGCCCTTCGTCACCCAGGGCTTGAGCCCGGCGGTCATCAAGGGCCGTCCGGCGCCCACCGAGAGCAGTATCGCGATCCCGACGACGCTGCTGACGCCGCCGTCCTTGGCCATCATCAGCCGGGGGTCGCCGGTCAGCGTGCTCGTCGCCAGCCCCACCACGTTGACGACGAGGATCAGCAGGGCGAGGCCGTTGACGGTCCGCTCCCGGACCAGGCTCCAAACGGTGCGCAGCGCCGGGACAACGCTGCTCCAGGCCAGTGCCGCCACGTCGGACAGACCGAAGCCGCTGCTGAGGACGTAGTACATGGCCATCGGAATGCCGGCGTCGACGACCAGCGGGGCGAGGGCCCGCACGAGCTGACTACCGGCGGACTGCTGCTGACTCACTACGGACTCCCCCGAGTTGGGCGGTGTACGGCGACTGGTGCGCCGTAACGGACATCCCAAGTTTCGGGTACGCCGGTACCCGGCCGGCAGTCCCGCCTGTCCCGACTTGGCCGTGACATTTGTCATGAGTGGCGCCGGGGCCCGTGGTGCGGGCGGGTCAGGAGCTCGGCGGAGCGGCCCGTGGGGGCGGTGCGGTCAGCCGGCCCGCTGCGGCGCCGGCTCGTCGGCCGGGCGGCGCGTGGTGGTGGCGATCGTCGCCGAACCGACCACCCGGGTGCCGTCGTAGAGGACGATCGCCTGGCCGGGGGCGACGCCGCGGACCGGCTCGGTGAAGGCGACCCGCAGCTCCGTGTCGTCGACCAGGTCGGCGGTCACCTCGGTCTCACCGCCGTGGGCGCGGAGCTGGGCGGTGTAGGTGGCCGGGCCGGCCGCCGGCGGACGGCCGCACCAGCGGGGGCGGATCGCGGTGAGCGCCGTCACGTCGAGGGAGGCGACCGGGCCGACCGTGACGGTGTTGTTCACCGGGGAGATGTCGAGGACGTAGCGGGGCTTGCCGTCCGCGGCCGGGCGGCCCAGCCGCAGGCCCTTGCGCTGCCCGATGGTGAAGCCGTAGGCGCCGTCGTGGCTGCCCAGGACCTCCCCGGACTCGTCGACGATGGCGCCCTCGGCGGTGCCCAGCCGCTTGGCGAGGAAGCCCTGGGTGTCGCCGTCGGCGATGAAGCAGATGTCGTGGCTGTCGGGCTTCTTGGCGACGAACAGGCCGCGGTGGGCGGCCTCTTCACGGATCTCGGCCTTGGTGGTGCGGGTGTCGCCCAGGGGGAACAGCGCGTGTGCCAACTGGCGGTCGTCGAGGACGCCGAGGACGTAGGACTGGTCCTTGGCCATGTCGGAGGCGCGGTGCAGCTCGCGGCTGCCGTCCTCGCGGACCACGACCGTGGCGTAGTGGCCGGTGCACACCGCGTCGAAGCCCAGGGCGAGCGCCTTGTCCAGGAGGGCGGCGAACTTGATCTTCTCGTTGCAGCGGAGGCAGGGGTTCGGGGTGCGCCCGGCCTCGTACTCCGCGATGAAGTCCTCGACGACGTCCTCGCGGAAGCGCTCGGCGAGGTCCCAGACGTAGAACGGGATGCCGATCACGTCGGCGGCGCGGCGGGCGTCGTGGGAGTCCTCGATGGTGCAACAGCCGCGGGCGCCGGTGCGGAACGACTTGGGGTTCTCGGACAGCGCGAGGTGGACCCCGGTGACGTCGTGGCCGGCCTCGGCGGCGCGGGCCGCGGCGACGGCGGAGTCCACACCACCGGACATGGCGGCGAGGACGCGGAGGCGGGGGGCGGCGGCGGCATCAGTCATAGCCCCTCAAGAGTAGACGGAACCGGAACGCGCCCGGAAAGCGTTGTGGAAGGCATGGCGGCGACGGATGAGGCGCGGGACGAGGAACGACTCCCCTCAGTCGGGGGACGAGCCGAGGGGCGGGCCGAGGGGCGGGACGGGGAACGGCACCCGACGGACCCGCCGGCGCCCGGGCAGCGCACCGGGAAGCGGCTCACCCGGCGACGGGCGCTGCTGCTCGGCGGCGGGGCCGTGGTGGCCGCGGGGGCGACGGCGGTCGCGGCCCGCGAGGAGCTGGCGTACTGGTGGTGGCGGCTGCCGGGGAACAGCCGGCCGCGCAAGGAGGGCGAGGTCGACTTCGCCGGTGCGCAGTGGTCGGCCGCGTCCCCGGCGAACTACCGGCAGGCCGGCCGCCCCGACGACTACCCGGTCGACCGGGTGGTGATCCACGTCGTCCAGGGCAGCTTCGCCACCGCGCTGAAGGTCTTCCGGGACCCGTTCCACGAGGCGTCGGCGCACTACGTCGTCCGCGGTGACGGGCACATCGCACAGACCGTCCGCGAACTGGACGTGGCGTTCCACGCCGGGAACCGCGACTACAACGAGCGCAGCGTGGGCATCGAGCACGCGGGGTTCGTGGACCGGCCGGAGTCCTTCACCCCGGGCATGTACGCCGCATCGGCCCGGCTGACGGCCGGGATCTGTCGGCGGTACGACTTCCCGGCCGACCGGGACCACATCGTCGGCCACGTGGAGGTCCCGGGCACGGACCACACCGACCCCGGACCGCACTGGGACTGGGACCGCTACCTGACGCTGGTCCGGGCGGAGCTGCGCCGGCCGGCGGGCCGGGCGTGACCCTCGGCCGGCCCGGCCCCGCTAGCTGAGTCCGGCGCCCCGGGCCCGCTCCACCACCGGACCGATGACGTCCGCCAGCGCCGCCACGTCCTGGGCGGTGGAGGTGTGGCCCAGTGAGAAGCGCAGGGTGCCGCGGGCGAGGTCCTGGGACATCCCGGTGGCCAGCAGGACGTGGCTGGGCTGGGCGACGCCGGCGGTGCAGGCGGAGCCGGTGGAGCAGGCGATGCCCTGGGCGTCCAACAGGAGCAGCAGGGAGTCGCCCTCGCAGCCGGGGAAGGTGAAGTGGGCGTTGGCCGGGAGGCGGCCGGCCGGGTCCGGGTCGCCGCCCAGGAGGGCGTCGGGGGCGGCGGCCCGCACCGCCTTGATCAGGTCGTCGCGGAGCGCGCCGATCTCGCGGGCGAACTCCTCCCGGTGCGCGACGGCGTGCCGGCCGGCCGCGGCGAACGCGGCGATGGCGGGGGTGTCGAGGGTGCCGGAACGGACGTGGCGCTCCTGGCCGCCGCCGTGCAGCACGGGCACGGGGGCGTACTCGCGGCCCAGCAGCAGCGCGCCGATCCCGTACGGGCCGCCGATCTTGTGGCCGGAGACGGTCATCGCGGCCAGCCCGGAGGCGGCGAAGTCGACGTCCAGCTGGCCGACCGCCTGCACCGCGTCGGCGTGCAGCGGGACCTCGAACTCCCTTGCCACCTCGGCCAGTTCACGGACCGGCTGGATGGTGCCGATCTCGTTGTTGGCCCACATCACGGTGGCCAGCGCGACATCGGCGGGGTTGCGGACGAGGGCCTCGCGCAGCGCGTCGGCGTGCACCCGGCCGTAGTGGTCGACCGGCAGCCAGTCGACGGTGGCGCCCTCGTGCTCGGCGAGCCATTCGACGGCGTCCAGGACGGCGTGGTGCTCTACGGGGCTGGCCAGGATCCGGGTGCGCGCCGGATCGGCCGCCCGGCGGGACCAGTACAGGCCCTTCACCGCGAGGTTGTCGGCCTCGGTGCCGCCCGCCGTGAAGACGACTTCACTGGGGCGGGCACCCAAGGAGGCGGCGAGTGATTCCCGCGCCTCCTCGACGGTGCGCCGGGCCCGACGGCCGGCGGCGTGCAGGGAGGACGCGTTGCCGGTGACGGTCAGCTGGGCGGTCATCGCCTGCACCGCCTCCGGGAGCATCGGGGTGGTGGCGGCGTGGTCGAGGTAAACCATGGTGCGCTGATTCTACGAGCCACCCCGGGGCGCACGACCCGCGCGGGGGCGCATACCCCAAGGCGCACGCTGCACCCGCCCCTCGACAGTCCAGGTAAGGAGTCACTAGCCTGACACTCATGACAGAGTGGGTTCTGGATCGGACGTTCCGTAGCGCGTCGGGTGAGGTGCGGTGGGCCGTGCTCGGGGAGGACGGCGGGGCGGCGGCGCCGGTGGTGCTCCTGCACGGGACGCCGTTCTCGTCGTTCGTATGGCGCGGGGTCGCCCGGGCGCTGGCCGAGGGGCGGCAGGTGTACGTCTGGGACATGCCGGGGTACGGCGCCTCGGAGATGCGGGACGGGCAGGACGTGACGCTGGCGGCGCAGACCGCGGTGTTCATGGAGTTGCTGGCGCACTGGGGGCTGACCGGCCCGGACCGCCGGCCGGTGGTGGTGGCACACGACTTCGGAGGGTGTGTCGCGCTGCGGGCGCATCTGCTGCACGGCGCGCAGTACGCGCGGCTGGCGCTGGTCGACCCGGTGGCGCTGGCGCCCTGGGGGTCGCCGACGTACCGACTGCTGGGCGCGCACCCCGAGGTGTTCGGGCGGCTGCCGCGGGAACTGCACCGGGCGCTGGTGCGGGAGTACGTCTCCTCGTGCAGCCATCCGGGGTTGCGGCCCGACGTCCTGGACCGGCTGGTCGCGCCGTGGTGCACGGAGCGGGGGCAGTCGGCGTTCTACCGGCAGATCGAGCAGAACGACCAGCGGTTCACCGACGAGGTGGCCGGGCGGTACGGCGAGATCGCGGTGCCGGTGCTGATCTGCTGGGGCACCGAGGACACCTGGATCCCGGTCGCCAAGGGGCGCGAGTTGGCGTCCCGTATTCCCGGGGCCCGGCTGCGGCTGATCGAGGGCGCGGGCCATCTGGCACAGGAGGACGCACCGGGCGAACTGGCGGTGGCGTTGCGGGAGTTCGCCGGCTAGTCGGCCCCGACCGGGTCCCGGCCGGGGCAGGCGGCAGGCGGGGTCGGCTACTTCACCAGGATCGTGCGGGCCAGCTGGCGGGACTGGGCGACCAGCCGGTCCGCGGAGTCCCAGACCTCGGCGTCCTCCTCCAGGAAGCCGCCGGCCAGATTGCGGGTGGTGATGGACACCCGGAGCGGGCCGGGCGCCGGGCGGTGGCGGACGTGGCAGGTCAGTTCGACGGTGGGGACCCAGCCGCGCAGCCCCAGTTCGAAGGCGGTGGGCGGCAGCGCGTCGACGGTCAGGAGGAGGGAGAGCGGGTCGGGCTCGCGGCCGTCGGCCAGGCCGAACCAGCCGCGCATCTCGCCCTTGCCGGACGGGGCGCCGACCGCCCAGCCCACGGTCGCCGGGTCGAGCCGGATGTCCAGCCGCTCGGCGATGGCGGTGCTGCCGGGGATGGCCGGCCGGTCGCCGGGCGCACTGTCCGTGCCCAGGCAGTGCTCGTAGGGCGGGAGGGCCGGGGGCTTGGCGGTGGTGCGGACGTCGTCGGGGAGGGCGGCGAGGTCGCCGTAGGTGGCGAGCACCCGCATCCGCTCGACCTCGGTGCCGTCCTCGGTGAACTGGACGAGGGTGGCGGTGCCGGTGGACAGGGTGCGGCCGGTGCGGACCACGTCCGTGCGGACGACGGCGGGGCCGGGGACGGAGGCCGTGAGGTAATGCGCGGTGATGGTGAGCGGGTCCGGGTGCGGGAGCGCGTCGCCCAGGGCGCGGCCCATCAGGGCGAGGAGGTAGCCGCCGTTGACCGCGTTGATGATCGTCCAGCCCGCGGAGAGGTGGGTGTCGTAGACCCCCGGGGCGCGCCGGGTGACCGCGGTGTCGCGGTCGAACTCGCTGTTTCCTGCGGTCACCGATGCCATGGCGGCACGCTACACGGATTTATTACCGACCGG
Source organism: Streptomyces sp. NPDC058000 (assembly GCF_042886435.1). NCBI lineage: Bacteria > Bacillati > Actinomycetota > Actinomycetes > Kitasatosporales > Streptomycetaceae > Streptomyces > Streptomyces sp. NPDC058000. The sequence continues at coordinate 49,409 of NZ_JBHVQS010000037.1, read as the reverse complement.
TAGTGACAGATTCAAGGAACGCGCGGGAGCCGGGCGGGGAACGCAGCCGGAGCGATCCACTCCGCTGCTGTCATCATGACCGCATGCTTCATGTGCTCTACCTGATCGGGGTCGCGGCCTTCGCCGCGAGCGGTGTGCTGGCGGCCTACCGCGCCAACATGGATCCGTTCGGCGGTCTGGTCCTCGCGTTCGCCGCCTCCATCTCCGGCGGCACGCTGCGCGATCTGATCCTGGACCGCCGGCCGCTGTACTGGACGCACGACTGGGTACTGCTGACGGTCATCATCTGCGTCGGCGTGGGCACCATGGTCTATCTGCGCTTCTGGTCGCTGCCGCGGAAGTCGCTGCTGGTGGTCGACGCGATCGGGCTCTCGGTGGTCACGGTGATCGGGGCCCGGGCGGCGATCTCGGCGGGTGCCACCCCACTCGCGGTGGTCATCCTGGCGGTGCTGACCGGCGTCGCCGGCGAGGTGATCCGCGACGTGCTGTGCGGGGAGTTCCCGCCGCTGCTGCTGCGGGAGGACGTCTACGCCATCGCGGCGCTCGCCGGCGCCTGCTGCTACCTGCTGATGGACCGCCTCGGGGCCGGGGCCAACCCCGCCGCGGTGGTCTCGGCGGGGTTGGTGTTCGCACTCCGGATGGGCGCGCTCTATCTGGGGCTGCACCTGCCCCGGCCGCAGCAGCTGCGCGACCGGGGCCGGAAGGCCGCCGCCGCCGCCGACGACGCCGAGTAGCCGGTCACTCCCCCGGCAGCGCCGGACGGCTCCGGGTGTCCAGCCAGGTGTGGAAGAGGTCCCCGAGCCGCTGCCCGGAGACCTTCTCGGCCAGCGCGATGAAGTCGGCGGTGTCCGCGTTGCCGTAGCGGTGCCGGGCGGTCCAGGCCGGCAGCAGCCGGAAGAACGCCCGGTCGCCGATGCGTTCGCGCAGCGCCTGGAGGGTCATCGCGCCGCGCTCGTAGACCGCGTCGGAGAACATGGTGTCCCGCTGCGGGTCGGAGACCTTGATCTTCCAGAAGGCGTCGTCGGCCGGGGCGGCCGCGTACGCCTTGCGGAACGCGTCGTGGGCGGCGCTCGTGCCGCGGTGCTCGGCCCACAGCCACTGGGCGTAGGTGGCGAAGCCCTCGTTGAGCCAGATGTCCTTCCACTGCCGGACCGAGACCGAGTCGCCGAACCACTGGTGGGCCAGCTCGTGGACGATGGTGCTCTCGCTGCGGACCGCCGAGTACGCCGGTTTGGACTGCACCTCCAAGGAGAAGCCGGCCTGCGGCATGTCGTCCACGATCGCGCCGGTCTCCTCGAAGGGGTACGGCCCGAAGACCTTCGACCAGTAGTCGGTGGCCTCCGCGGTGACGCCGTAGACGTCGACCTTGCCGGTCGGGAGGGTCGGGTCGGTGGCGACGTAGATGGGGGTGCCGCCCGGGGTGGTGCCGGTGCGGACGTCGAACTTCCCGATGGTGGCGGTGGCCAGGTACGGCGCCATCGGGCGGCTCTCGCGCCAGTGGAACCAGGCCCGGTCGCCGTGTTCGCCGGAGCCGACCAGCCGCCCGTTGGAGACCCCGGTCAGGCCCTTGGGGGCGTCTATTCGGATGTCGTAGGTGGCCTTCTCGGACGGATGGTCGCTGGAGGGGAACCACGTCGAGGCGGCGTTCGGCTCGCAGGCCACGAACACCCCGTCCTTCGTCTTCATCCAGCCGTACTGGGAGCCGAAGACGATCGGGCCGCTGAGCGGCTGGGGGACGCCGTGGTAGACGACGGTGACGGCGAAGCGCTCGCCGCGGGAGAGTGGGCGGCCGGGCCGGACGACGAGTTCGTCGCCGGTTCTGGAGAAGCGGGCGGGGCGGCCGTCGACCCGGACCTGGTCGACGGTCAGCTTCTGGAGATCCAGGTCGAACGAGGAGAGGTTCTGGGTGGCCCGGGCGGACACGGTGGCCCGGCCGTCGAGCCGGCCGGAGTCCGGGTGGTAGCTGACGCCCAGGTCGTAGTGGAGGGGCGTGTAGCCGCCGTTGCCCAGGTTGGGGAAGTAGGGGTCACCGATGCCGGGGGCGCCCGGCGAGGCTGCCGGGGCCGCGGCGATGGTGGCGGCCGAGGCCACCGCGGTGGCCAGGGCGAGCCAGCGGGAAGAGCGACGCGCAGAACGGGAGAGTGCCATGAGCCGTCCCTTCGGGAACGCGGATGCGAGAAGAACAACCGCGCCGACTCTGCACTCTCCCGCCCGGCTTCACCAGCGACTTTGCCAAGTCGTCAGGCGTTACTGCCCGGTTGATGCCTTACCGCCCGAACCTTCGGTCGCCGCATCGGGGTTGTCCGCCTCGTCCTCGGGGTGGTGGCAGGCCACCTGGTGCCCGGTCCGCAGCTGGACCAGCGGCGGCTCGGTGGTGGTGCACTCCTCCGTCGCCTTCCAGCAGCGGGTGCGGAACCGGCAGCCGGACGGCGGGTTGATCGGCGAGGGGACGTCGCCCTTGAGCAGGATCCGGTCGCGCTTGGTGCGCCGCTTGGGGTCCGGCACCGGCACGGCCGAGAGCAGCGCCTTGGTGTACGGATGCCTCGGCGATGCGTACAGCGCGTCGCGGTCGGCCAGTTCGACGATCTTGCCGAGGTACATCACCGCGATCCGGTCCGAGACGTGCCGGATGACCGAGAGGTCGTGGGCGATGATGACGTAGGTCAGGCCCAGCTCCTCCTGGAGGTCGTCCATGAGGTTGACGACCTGGGCCTGGATGGAGACGTCGAGGGCGGAGACCGGCTCGTCGGCGACCACCAGCTTGGGCTTGAGGGCCAGCGCCCGGGCGATCCCGATGCGCTGGCGCTGGCCGCCGGAGAACTCGTGCGGATAGCGGTTGTAGTGCTCCGGGCTCAGGCCCACCAGCTCCAGCAGCCGCTGCACCTCCTTCTTGACCCCGCCCTCGGGCTCGACGCCCTGGAGCCGGAAGGGGGTGGAGACGATCCCGCCGACGGTGTGCCGCGGGTTCAGCGAACCGTACGGGTCCTGGAAGATCATCTGGACGTCGCGGCGGATCGGGCGCAGCTTGCCCGGGGACAGGTGGGTGATGTCCTGGCCCTCGAACTCGACTGAGCCGCCGGTCGGTTCGTCGAGCCGGGTGATCAGCCGACCCATCGTCGACTTGCCGCAGCCGGACTCGCCGACGACGCCCAGGGTCTCCCCGGCGAAGACGTCGAAGTCGATCCCGTCGACCGCCTGGACGGCGCCGACCGTGCGCTTGAGCAGGCCCTTGGTGATCGGGAAGTGCCGGACCAGGCCGCGGACCTTGAGCAGCGGCCGGTCCTGCGTCGGGCTCCCGGCGGCCGGGGTGCTCTCGGTCCTCTCGGCCGCCTCAGTCGTCTCGGTCGTCTCGGACTTCCCGTTGACCTCGGTCGTCCCGGTCTTCCCGTCGGCCTCGGTCGTCTCGGCCGTTTTCGTCTCGTTGGTCTCGGTCACAGCTTCGGCGCAATCTCTTCGGTCCAGATACGCTGCCGCTCCTCCTGCGGCAGGTGGCAGGCCGAGAAGTGCCGGCCGTCGACCTGCTGCAGTTCGGGGCGCACCGTGCGGGTGACGTTGTCCTTGGGGACGTCCGCGTACGGGCAACGGGGGTTGAAGGCACAGCCGGACGGCACGTTGATCAGGCTGGGCGGCGAGCCCTTGACCGGGATCAGCCGTTCGGTCTGGTCGCGGTCGATCCGCGGCATGGAGCCGAGCAGGCCCCAGGTGTAGGGGTGCTGCGGGGTGCCGAACACCTCGTCCGAAGGGCCCCGTTCCACGCACCGGCCGCCGTACATCACCAGCAGGTCGTCGGCGATCTCGGCGACCACGCCCAGGTCGTGGGTGATGATGATGACCGCCGAGCCGAACTCCTTCTGCAGATCGCGGATCAGGTCCAGGATCTGCGCCTGGACGGTGACGTCCAGGGCGGTGGTGGGCTCGTCCGCGATCAGCAGCTCGGGGTTGTTGACCAGCGCCATCGCGATCATGGCGCGTTGGCGCATACCGCCGGAGAACTGGTGCGGATGGTCGTCCACCCGCTTGTCGGGCTGCGGGATGCCGACCCGGTCGAGCATCTCGACGGCCCGCTTGCGCGCGGTCTTCTTGTCGACGTCGTGGTGGACGCGGTACGCCTCCACGATCTGCTGGCCGACCGTGTAGAAGGGGTGCAGCGCGGACAGCGGATCCTGGAAGATCATCGCCATCTCGCGGCCGCGCAGCCGACGCACCTCGTCGGGGTCGGCGCCGACCAGCTCCTTGCCGTCCAGCCAGATCTCGCCGGACATCCGGACCTTGCTGCGCTGCTGGCGGGAGGCCCGGTGCAGGCCCATGATCGCCAGCGAGGTCACCGACTTGCCGGAGCCGGACTCGCCGACGATGCCGAGCGTCTTGCCCTTCTCCAGGCTGAAGGTCAGCCCGTCGACGGACTTCACCAGACCGTCGTCGGTGGGGAAGTGCACCTTCAGGTCCCGCACTTCGAGGAAGGCGGAGGGGGTCCCGGCCGCGACGGGCCCGGCCGCCTTGGCCCCGGCGGGCTCGGCCCCGGCGGACCCGACCCCGGTCACCTCGGCCTTCGCCGACTCCTCGGCCTTGGTCGGTTCTTCGGCCTTCGTCAGCTCCTCGGCCTTCGCCGGCTCCTCAGCCTTCGCCGGCTCCTCGGCCTTCGTCAGCTCCTCGGCCTTCGCCGGCTCCTCGGCCTTCGTCAGCTCCTCGGCCTTCGCCGGCTCCTCGGCGGCGGGCTTCTCCGCCGCCGTGGTCTTGTCCTCGGAAGAGTCGGTCACGAGAGCCTCACCCGCGGGTCGACGGCGGCGTACAGAAGGTCCACCACCAGGTTGCAAAGGACGACGAAGAACGCGGCGAGCAGCGTGACGCCGAGCACGTTCGGCAGGTCGTTGGCGTTGATGGAGTCCACCGCGAAGGCGCCGACTCCCTTGAGCGAGAAGACCTGTTCGGTGATGAGCGCACCACCGAGCAGCAGGCCCAGGTCCATGCCGAAGACGGTCATGATCGGGGTGAGCGCGGCCCGCAGACCGTGCCGCACCACCACCCGGCGCTCCCGCAGGCCCTTGGCGCGGGCGGTGCGGATGTAGTCCTCGCTGAGCGTCTCCAGCATGCCGGCCCGGGTGAGCCGGGCGTAGAGCGCCGAGTAGAGGAAGGCCAGGGTGATCCAGGGCAGGACCAGGGTCCGGGCCCAGCCCAACGGGTCGTCCAACAGCGGCACGTAGTCGCTGCGCTCGAAGAGCGGCCACTGGTAGGTGAACAGGGCCAGGGCCAGCGCGCCGGTGAAGAACATCGGGAGCGAGACGCCGGCCAACGCCACGCCCATCGCCAGCCGGTCGAAGATCGAACCGGGGCGGAGCGCGGAGAGCACACCGGTGGCTACACCGGAGATGACCCACAGCACCGCGGCGCCGGCGGCCAGCGACAGGGTCACCGGGAGCCGGGACTGGATCTCCGGCCAGACCTCGATATGGGTCTTGAAGGAGTAACCGAAGCACGGCACGTGACAGGTGGCCGCGTCCGGTCCGAACTTGTAGTCGACGCCGACGAAGATGCCCTTGATGAAGTCCCAGTACTGCTCGTACACGGGCTTGTCCAGGCCGAGGTTGTGCTTGACCGCGGCGATGTCCGCGGGCGTGGGGGCCTTTCCGATGTACTGCTGGGCAAGCTGGTCGGTGCTCTGCCCGGCCAGTTTCGGCAGCAGGAAGAAGATGCCGAAAGTGACCGCGCTGACGATCAGCAGCAAGATCACTGCGCTGATCAACCTGCGGATGATGTACGAGAACACGGGGATGCGGCGCCGGTGCCGCGGGCCGGGAGCGTCCGGCCCGCGAGCACCAATGCCTTCACCTGCCTTCCAGGGCTGCTACTTCTTGACGCCGATGTTGAGGTAGTCGTACTCACCGCTGAAGGCCGAGGTGGACACCATGTTGGTGGCCTTGGGCGAGCGGTACATCAGGACCTTGAAGTAGGTCAGCGGGACGATCGCCGCCTGCTCCATCGCCTTCCGGTCGATGTCCCCGTACGCCTTCTCGCGAGCGGCCTGGTCGGTGTTGGCGATGGCACTGTCGAGCAGCTTGTTGATGTCCGGGTCGTCCAGCTGGGACAGGTTGGAGTTGCCGGACTGGCTGATCGCCTTGCCGCTGAGGATCTGCTGGAGGTAGCCGTAGCCGGTCGGGAAGTCGGCACCCCACTGCATCATCATCAGACCGACGTTGTTGGACTTGTCGAACGCCGGCACACCGGCGTAGTCCGAGAAGTACTTGCTCGTCGGGTACGACTGGATCTTGGCGTTGACGCCGATCTTCTTCAGCGAGCCGATGACCGAGGTGGCCGCGTCGACCTCGTCCTGACGGTCGTTGCGCGCCAGGATCGTGGTGCTGACGTTGCCGGCACCGCACTTCTTCCAGTGCGCCTTGGCCTCGGTCAGGTCCAGGTTGTCGCCGCTGTACTTCTGCGGGTACAGGTCGAACTTCTGGTAGCCGGCGATGTCCGTCGGCAGGACCGTGGAGGCGATGTCACCGCGGATCGGACCACCGAGCGCGGTCTGCACGGCCTTCTTGTCGATGGCGTACTCGACGGCCTTGCGGCACTCGACGTTGTCGAACGGCGCGACCTTGGTGTTGATCGCCGTGTAGACCAGGCGCTGACCGAGCGCGTTGTCGGTGTGGCCCTTCTGCGCGGGGTCGGTCAGCAGCTGGGCCTGGGTCTGACCGTCGACGCCGCGACCGGCCATGTCGACCATGGTGTTGCCGGACTGGAGGTCCTTGTCGATGGTCGACTGCGCGACCTTCAGGTTCAGGACGATCTTGTCCGGCAGCTGCTTGCGCAGCGGGTCGGTCTTGGCTGACCACTGCGGGTTGCGGACCAGGGTGAGCTTCTTGCCCTCCTGGTAGCTCTCGAACTTGTACGAGCCCGTGGACGCCACGTGCTTGGTGTAGTCCGCGCCCTTGTCCTGGGCCTGCGGGACCGGGGCGGTCTGCGGGGCGCTGACCAGGTAGTCGAACTCCGCGAACGGCTTGTTCAGGTGGAAGACGACGGTCTGCGGGTCGGGCGTCTCTATGGACTTGAGCCCTTCCTTGCTCTTGTCCTTGTAGGGGCCCTTGTAGCCGCCGTCGTTGTCCTGGAGGAACTGCTGGAAGTAGTTCGGGCCCAGGGAGAGGGTGTCGCGGGCGAAGTTGCTGCGCTCCACCGCGTACTTGACGTCCTGGGACGTGACGGGGGTCCCGTCGTCGAACTTCACGCCCTGGCGCAACTTGTACGTCCAGGTCTTGCCGCCGTCGCTGGCCTTGCCCATCGACTCGGCGAGGTCCGGGACCAGTTGCTCGCCCTTGGTGCCGGGACCCGGCTTGAAGGTGGTGAGCGGGCGCGCGTACAGGCGGCTGAAGTTGTAGACGAAGGCGTAGTAGGTGTTGCCCGGGTCGAAGGACTCGGGGGCGTCGCTCATCGCGTAGGTGACGGTGCCCCCCTTCTCGTCCGAGGCGTTGACTACGCCCTTGGTAGCGGCGTTGGCCCCGGCCGAGCTGTCGGAGGACCCCTTTCCGCTGCAGCCGGCCAGCAAAAGGCCCGCACTGGTGATGGCCGCGACAGTCGCGACCGGAAGTGACCTTCGCATGATGCTCGGTGTCCCCTTCGTTCGTCGTGAAACGTCAATTCGAAACGGCAGTGACAAAGGTGCGCGCCCGGTCAGGGGCCCGGCAGCCGCTCACCGGCTACGCGGGTCCAACGCGTCCCTCAGACCGTCACCGAGCAGGTTGAACGCGAGCACGGTGACGAAGATCGCGAGGCCGGGGACGATCATGTATTGGGGATCGACCTCGTAGTACTTGACCGCCTGGGTGAGCGTGCCGCCCCAGGACGACTGAGGTGGCTGGATACCGACGCCCAGGAAGCTCAGCGCCGCCTCGAAGAGGATGTTGGAGGGGATGAGCAGCGTCGAGTAGACGATGATCGGTCCCACGAGGTTGGGCAGGAGTTCTCGGAAGAGGATGAACGGCCCGCGGGCGCCCAGTCCACGGGCGGCGGATACGAACTCCCGCTCCCGCAGCGACAGGGTCTGGGCCCGCACGATCCGGCCCATATAGGGCCAGTTGAAGAAGCCGATCACGAAGATCAGAACCGAGATGTGCAGCGGCAGGCCGTCCAGGCCGAACGCGCCGCCCTGGAGCGATGCGGAGATCGCGATGGCGAACAGCAGCAGCGGGAAGGCCAGGAAGACGTCCATCAGCCGGCTGATGAAGGCGTCCACCCGCCCGCGGTAGAAGCCCGCGATCACGCCGAGGACGGTGCCGATGGCCACCGACAGCAGCGTCGCGCCGAACGCCACCAGCAGCGACACCCAGGAGCCCTCCAGGATCCGGGCGAGCAGATCGCGGCCGAACTTGGGGTCCACGCCCAGGGGGTGGTCGGCGCTCATCCCGCCGAAGTCGCCCTTGGGAAGGGTGGTGTTGGGGTCGATCAGGTCTTGGTACGGCTGGTTCGGGTCCAGCCCGAACAGCGCCTGGAGCGGACGGGAGAACGCGGCGATCAGGATGAGCAGGATGACAACGATGGCACCCGCCATCGCGACCTTGTCGCGGCGGAAGCGCAGCCACGCGATCTGGCCGAGCGAACGCCCCTCGATCCGCTTGCTCTCCACGCCCTCCAGCACCGCTTCCGGCTGCGCCTCAGCAGCCGCCCCGGTGGTGTCAATCGGTGCGGTCACGGTGCTTCAGAACCCCTCCCGGCCGACGGGGTGGCCGGCCTGTGCCGCCGCGGTAGCGGCCTGGTCTCTGCGTCTCTGGTTTTCCCCTGCCGCCATCTCCTCCGGGTCTCGCGGGAGTTGGCACTGCGGACGTGTCTGAGGTGCGCATGACGCCGGTGGGGGATGACGCTCGTACAAAGGACCGAGGTCCTCGCTGCCCGGAGTCTTCATCCGACTCGCGATCACTCACCAGCCCTGAAGGTGAATGGATGCGCAACTGTGATGTGGTCCGCGGCTTTCCGTTATACGAACAGGGGTGCGGACTGAGCGGTGCGCCGGACGGCCGGAAGGGTCGTCAACCGCCGGGCGGATGGGGGGAATTCACCCCAAGATCGACAGCGGGGCGGGGCCACGCGGGCACCCGCCGGCGTCAGTACGGGCGGGGGTAGCCGTAACCGTGGGTGGGGCCGGGCGCGGGCGGCTGGGCGTAGCCGTCGCGGTCGAAGAACGGACGGGCGCAGGCCCGCATCCACATCCCGACCGGGTCGTACTCGTCGTTCATGGCGACCGTGGAGACCGGCAGTCCGTCCGGCACGGCGCCCATCGACTGCTGGATCATCATCCGCGCGGCGTCCACCGACGGCTGTCCGGTGTCGTACAGATCCAGCCCGATCGCCAGATACGGGGCGCCGAGGGCGGGTTGCACCCAGGCGCGGCGCAACGACCGTACCGGCGGCGTCCGGTGGGCGTTCTGTGCGAGCAGGGCGTAGAACTGCGGGATGTCGATGACCGGTTCGGAGATCCGCAGCGGCCCGGCGGGCAGTCGGTCGAGGCCGACGGCGATCCGGCGCAGGTCGAGCCAGGGGAGGCCGACCCCGCCGCCCGGAGCGTGCGGATTCAGCCACAGCCCCCAGCGGTCGGGGAAGAGGGAGGCGGCGATCTCGGGGCCGGTGACGAGTTCGTGGTCGCGGGTCCAGCCGGAGGCGGCGAGTTCGGCCGCGGAGGTCACGCAGGGGGCGTAGCCCATCCCGTCGACCTCCATGTTCCCGTACTGCGCATCGGGTTGTCCGGCCCGGCCGTGCCACAGGAGCATCCAGACCTGTCCGTGTGCGAGGGCCGCAAGCAGTGCCTCGTAGGCGTCATAGCGCCCGGGCGAGACCTGCCGCAGCATCTGCTCGACCTGGTCGGCCGCCGCCGCTCCCTGATGCGCACCCGCGCTCACGTGGTCCGTCCCTTCTGCCGGCAGGGCCTGCGCCCGCCCGTCGTTCCACCAGCTTACGAGTGGTCCCGGGTGTAGAAGGGCCGCACGCGCTCCAGCATCCAGTCGGCGACCGGGTCGCCCTGGGCGATGTCGAGCAGGACGAGCTGGACCGGCCAGGGCACCGGCACCTGGCCCAGCGCCCGGCCCAGCGCCGCGAGCACCTCGTCGCGGGCGCTGCCGTCGTGCAGCCGCTCGGGGGCGACCTCGATCTGCACCCCGACGAAGAGCGCCGGCGTGTCGCCCTCGACGCTGGCGAGCGCGCGCCGGGCGGTCAGCACGAACCCGGCGGCGGAGAACGCCAGGCCGGCGGCGGCCAGGAAGTCCACCGGCTCGTGCTGCCAGTCCGGTTCGAAGAGTCGCACCCGGGCGCCGCCGACCTGGCGACCGGCCGGATCCGTCCACCCGATCCGACACAATTCGGCCACCGCGGGCGGCGGCAGCGGGACGCCGACGGTGCCGCCCGGATTGACCGCGATGCCCAGTAGCGGGGGCAGCCCGCGGGCGAACTCCTGCGCGGGCGCGACGGTGTACGACAGATGCGCGCCGACGACCTTCAGGAACTCCTGCTCGGAGCTGAAGACCGGGACGTACGCGGCGCCGCCGATCTCGACGGTCGGCAGGTCCAGGCCGGCCGCGCCGAGGCCGCCGCGCTCCGGGCCGCCGCCCTCGGGCAGCGGCACCCACACCCGGCTGCGGCCCAGCACCTCGACGATCCGGCCGCCGGCCCCGGGGTGTCCGACCGACGCGGCCAGCACCTCCTCCAGCTCGTTGGCCGGCCAGGCCAGCTGCGGTATCCCCGTGCCCGAGAGGTCCCCCGACACCGGACCGCCGTGCTGCGGGTAATTGTCCGGATAGTTCATCTCACCCACCCATTACTGGCCGCGCTGCCCGGCCCCTGACCCTGGGGGCGGGCCCGCAGGCCCGCCCGGTGGGTCAGACCCTAACGGGCGGAGCGCCGGTCGCCGAAGCCGGCGGTGGCCGCGACGACGGCGACGGCGGGCGGGCGAGCGGGGCCGGGTGCGGGCGGCCCCGGCCCGGTCAGCCGAACGTGACGCGCTCCAGGGCCCCGGCGGCGGGCCGGTCCAGCAGTACCGCGGAGCCGAAGCCCGGCGGCAGCCGGGCCTCCTCGGCCCGGGCGACCAGCCGGCGGACCGCCCGGCGGTGCCGCGCGAAGGCGTACCGCGACACCCCCCGGCCGCGCGCCCGTTGGCCGGTCAGCGCCGCTTCGGGCGGTACGTCGAGCAGCACCAGGTGCAGCCCCCGGCCGTCGCGCCGGACCGCCCGGGAGAGCCAGCGGCGCACCCACGCCAGCGTCCCGCAGTCGTGGATCACCACACTCCCGCCGGAGCGCACCGCCCGGCGCAGCGCCAGATAGTGCGCCACCCGGACCAGCGGGCGGTAGAGCGCGTACGGGAGGCGGCGCAACCGGCCGCGCTCCCAGCGTTCCCGGGCGTCCTGGGAGTCGATGCGGCACACCGCGGCGCCGCGGCCGTCGCGGTGCGGCACCACCCGGCCCATCAGGGTGCTCTTGCCGCTGCCGGGCAGCCCAGAGACCACGATCAGGTCGCCGGGCGGGAAACGGAGCGCGGTGCGGGGGGTGCGGGCGCCGTCCCGCAGATCGATGATGCGGGGCCGGTCGGACCGGGCGGCGGGGCGGGGGCGACGGTCCGCCCGGAGTGCGGCCGGCGCCGGTTTCGGTGCGGGCTCCGGCGGTGCCACCCCTGCCGTCGTCGCGTATGCCGCTTCGCTGTGCACCGTGATCGCCCCTCCCCGTCGGCTCAGGTCGGGTTCGGGACCCGACCTTCCCGCAGAGTGTCAAGAAAAGGTAATGAGCAGCAAGGCGATAGCCCTCCGTACCAAGGGATCTGACGGGCCGACGGGGGCGCCGGGCGACGCGGCGGCGGGCCCGGCCGGCCGGACGCGGTACGGGTGACCGGGCACGGAGCGGCGGCCGGGGCTCCTGTATCCGGCGATCCCGTGTAATGATGTGGCCGCCACGGGCACACCACTGGTCACTCGTGCACAGCCAGCCAACTGCATACCGGCCGCTTGAATCCGCGCGGGAGAGTCCCCGGCCGCCACGGCGGGGCGCCGAAGGAGCAAGTCCTCCCTTGAATCTCTCAGGCCCCTATACCGCGCGGGCGAGGCAGATCTGAAAAGCGAGTCGCGGCCCGGCTGAAGGGGGCGGCTCCACCCAAGGTGCAAACCGGGTCCGTTCGCGGACTCCCGGTGAACCTCTCAGGTTCCGATGACAGATGGGGAGACCGTCTTGTCACCCATGCCTGGGAGCCCGAACGATGACTGATGCCCCTCGCCGTACCGCGCTGGATGCCACGCACCGCGCGCTCGGCGCGACCATGACCGACTTCGCCGGCTGGGACATGCCGCTGCGCTACAGCAGCGAACGCGAGGAGCATGTCGCGGTCCGCACCCGCGCCGGCCTGTTCGACCTCTCCCACATGGGCGAGATCACCGTCACCGGTCCGCAGGCCGGTGCGCTCCTCGACCACGCGCTGGTCGGCAACATCGGCGCCCTCAAGGTCGGCCGGGCCCGCTACACCATGATCTGCGGCCCCGACGGCGGCATCCTCGACGACCTGATCGTCTACCGGCTCGCCGAGCGCGAGTTCATGGTCGTCGCCAACGCCTCCAACGCCCAGGTGGTGCTGGACGCGCTGGCCGGCCGGCAGGCGGGCTTCGACGCCGCGCTCCGCGACGACCGGGACGCCTACGCGCTGATCGCGGTGCAGGGCCCGGAGTCCCCCGGCATCCTCAAGAAGCTCACCGATGCCGACCTGGACGGCCTGAAGTACTACGCGGGGCTGCCCGGCACGGTCGCCGGCGTCGAGGCGCTGATCGCCCGGACCGGCTACACCGGCGAGGACGGCTTCGAGCTGTTCGTCCGGCCGGCGGACGCGGTCGCCGTGTGGACGGCGCTGACCGAGGCGGGCCAGGACGTCGGCCTGGTCCCGTGCGGGCTGTCCTGCCGCGACACCCTGCGCCTGGAGGCGGGGATGCCGCTGTACGGGCACGAGCTGACGACCGCGCTCACCCCCTTCGACGCGGGCCTGGGCCGGGTCGTGAAGTTCGAGAAGGAGGGCGACTTCGTCGGCCGCGCCGCGCTTCGGGCGGCCGCCGAGCGCGCCGAGCAGGACCCGCCGCGCAAGCTGGTCGGCCTGGTCGCCGAGGGGCGCCGGGTGCCGCGCGCCGGCTACCCGGTCGTGGCGGCCGACGGAACGGTGATCGGCGAGGTCACCTCGGGAGCGCCGTCCCCGACCCTCGGCAAGCCGATCGCCATCGCCTATGTCGATGCCGGGTACGCCGCACCGGGCACGGCGGGCGTCCGGGTGGACATCCGCGGAACGCACGAGCCGTACGAGGTCGTCGCGCTGCCCTTCTACAAGCGGCAGAAGTAGCAGGCGGCGCCGGCGAGTCCGCGGTGCCCGCCGCGGACCTGCGCCGTTGCGTCCGGCATCACGTGTCTCATTGGGCAAGACCCTCTTCACGATCACACCCCCGCGTACAGGAGAATCAAGCCATGGACAACCCCCAGCAGCTGCGCTACAGCAAGGAGCACGAGTGGCTGTCGGACGCCGAGGGCGGCGTCTCGACGGTCGGCATCACCGAGCACGCGGCCAACGCCCTCGGCGATGTCGTCTTCGTGCAGCTCCCCGAGGTCGGGGCCACCGTCACCGCGGGCGAGTCCTGCGGTGAGCTGGAGTCGACCAAGTCCGTCAGCGACCTCTACTCGCCCGTGGACGGCGAGATCACCGAGGTCAACGAGGACGTTGTCGCCGATCCCTCGCTGGCGAACTCCGCCCCGTTCGAGGGCGGTTGGCTGTTCAAGGTGAAGATCACCGGTGAGCCGGAGGACCTGCTCACGGCCGACGAGTACACCGCCTTCACCGCCGGCTGACTCCCCCAGCTCACGCTGGGAGTGCCCTGGCCCCGACCCCGCCACCGCACGGGCGGGGCCGCGGCGCCCCGCCCGCTCCCCCTCTCTCCAGGAAGTCTCATGTCGCTTCTGAACAGCTCCCTCCATGAGCTCGACCCCGACGTCGCCGCCGCCGTCGACGCCGAGCTGCACCGTCAGCAGTCCACCCTCGAAATGATCGCGTCGGAGAACTTCGCCCCGGTCGCCGTCATGGAGGCCCAGGGCTCGGTCCTCACCAACAAGTACGCCGAGGGCTACCCGGGCCGCCGCTACTACGGCGGCTGCGAGCACGTCGACGTCGTCGAGCAGATCGCCATCGACCGGATCAAGGCGCTCTTCGGCGCCGAGGCCGCCAACGTCCAGCCGCACTCCGGCGCGCAGGCCAACGCCGCCGCGATGTTCGCGCTGATCAAGCCGGGCGACACCATCCTGGGTCTGAACCTCGCCCACGGCGGGCACCTCACCCACGGCATGAAGATCAACTTCTCCGGCAAGCTCTACAACGTGGTGCCCTACCACGTCGACGAGAAGACCAACCTGGTCGACATGGAGGAGGTCGAGCGCCTCGCCAAGGAGCACCGCCCCAAGCTGATCGTCGCCGGCTGGTCCGCCTACCCGCGCCAGCTCGACTTCGCCGCCTTCCGCCGGATCGCGGACGAGGTCGGCGCGTACCTGATGGTCGACATGGCCCACTTCGCCGGCCTGGTGGCCGCGGGCCTGCACCCCTCCCCCGTACCGCACGCCCACGTCGTGACCACCACCACGCACAAGACGCTGGGCGGCCCCCGGGGCGGCGTCATCCTCTCCACCCAGGAACTGGCCAAGAAGATCAACTCGGCTGTCTTCCCTGGTCAGCAGGGCGGCCCGCTGGAGCACGTGATCGCCGCCAAGGCCGTGTCCTTCAAGGTCGCCGCGTCCGAGGAGTTCAAGGAGCGCCAGCAGCGCACCCTTGAGGGCGCCAAGATCCTGGCCGAGCGCCTGATCCAGGACGACGTCAAGGAGCACGGCGTCTCGGTGCTCTCCGGCGGCACCGACGTCCACCTCGTCCTGGTCGACCTGCGCGACTCGGCTCTCGACGGCCAGCAGGCCGAGGACCGCCTCCACGAGGTAGGCATCACCGTCAACCGCAACGCCATCCCGAACGACCCGCGGCCCCCGATGGTCACCTCCGGCCTGCGGATCGGCACCCCGGCCCTGGCCACCCGCGGCTTCCAGGCCGAAGACTTCCGTGAGGTCGCCGACATCATCGCCGAGGCGCTCAAGCCCACCTACGAGCGCGAGACGCTCAAGGCCCGGGTCACGGCCCTGGCGGAGAAGTTCCCGCTGTACCCGTCGCTGTGACGGGCCGGTTACCGGGGCACCACCACCCCCGGTAACCAGGCGGCGGGCCGCATCCCCGGCCCGCCGCCGCACCGGGCCCCGCGCCGGCCCCCCGGCCCCGGCCCACCCCCTCTGCCCGGACGCCCGCCCCCGCGCCCCTCGGCGCCGCCGCCGTCCGGCTTCACCTCCTCGTCTCCCGCCCGCCACGCCCCGTCCGGCGGCAATCCCCCGCGAGCGGGTTACGCTCGACAGTCGGGCCGGAAACACCCCATCCTGCCCCGATGTGCTCCACCGTCCACCACGAGCAGACAAGGGAGTCCGCCCCCGTGGCCATCTCCGTCTTCGACCTCTTCTCCATCGGCATCGGCCCGTCCAGCTCCCACACCGTCGGTCCCATGCGGGCCGCCCGGATGTTCGCCCGCCGGCTCAAGAAGGACGGTCTGCTCGCTCAGACGGTCTCGGTGCGAGCCGAACTGTTCGGCTCGCTGGGCGCCACCGGCCACGGCCACGGCACCCCCAAGGCCGTGCTGCTCGGCCTGGAGGGCCACTCCCCGCGC
Source organism: Streptomyces sp. NPDC058000 (assembly GCF_042886435.1). Lineage (NCBI taxonomy): Bacteria > Bacillati > Actinomycetota > Actinomycetes > Kitasatosporales > Streptomycetaceae > Streptomyces > Streptomyces sp. NPDC058000. The sequence goes on along the minus strand of NZ_JBHVQS010000037.1, from coordinate 33,678 downwards.
ACCGTCGACGTCGAGTCCGCCGACGACGAGGTGACGCGCATCCGCACCAGCGGCCGGCTGCGCCTCCTCGGCGCCGAGATAGGCACCGCGCACGAGATCGACTTCGACGAGCCCACCCAGCTGATCCTGCACCGCCGCCGGTCGCTGCCGTACCACGCCAACGGCATGACCCTCTTCGCCTACGACACGGCGGGCGCCCCCCTGCTGGAGAAGACCTACTACTCGGTGGGCGGCGGCTTCGTCGTCGACGAGGACGCGGTCGGCGAGGACCGGATCAAGCTCGACGACACCGTCCTGACGCACCCCTTCCGCACCGGCGACGAGCTGCTGCGGCTCTCCCGGGAAACCGGCCTGTCGATCTCCGCCCTGATGCTGGAGAACGAGAGGGCCTGGCGCACCGAGGAGGAGATCCGCGCCGGCCTGCTGGAGATCTGGCGGGTCATGCAGGGCTGCGTCACCCGCGGCATGGCCCGTGAGGGCATCCTCCCCGGCGGCCTGAAGGTCCGCCGCCGCGCCGCCAACGCCGCCCGCGCGCTGCGCTCCGAAGGCGACGCGGCCGCCCACGCCATGGAATGGGTCACTCTCTACGCCATGGCCGTCAACGAGGAGAACGCCGCCGGCGGCCGGGTGGTGACCGCCCCCACCAACGGCGCGGCCGGCATCATCCCCGCGGTGCTGCACTACTACGTCAACTTCGTCCCGGGTGCCGACGAGGACGGGGTGGTCCGCTTCCTCCTCGCGGCCGGCGCCATCGGCATGCTCTTCAAGGAGAACGCCTCCATCTCCGGCGCCGAGGTCGGCTGCCAGGGCGAGGTCGGCTCCGCCTGCTCGATGGCCGCCGGCGGCCTGGCCGAGGTCCTCGGCGGCAGCCCCGAGCAGGTCGAGAACGCCGCCGAGATCGGCATGGAGCACAACCTCGGCCTGACCTGCGACCCGGTCGGCGGCCTCGTCCAGATCCCGTGCATCGAGCGCAACGGCATGGCCGCCGTGAAGGCCGTCACCGCCGCCCGGATGTCGCTGCGCGGCGACGGCCGCCACCACGTCTCCCTCGACAAGGTCATCAAGACCATGAAGGAGACCGGCGCCGACATGAGCGTCAAGTACAAGGAGACCGCCCGCGGCGGACTCGCGGTGAACATCATCGAGTGCTGACGGAACACCTCGGCTACAGGCCCTGACCAGCGCGTTGGCATCTTTCAGCGCGGTCAGGGCCTGCCCTGCGCATGCGGCGGAAAGTCCCTGCAAGCTCCATGGGACGGACCTGAAAGTCCCTGAGAAGTCCCTGCCGTCGGACCTCGGGGACCTGCGCATGCTGTGCGGCCCCGGCGTCCGCATCGGCTGGGCCGAGGACGAGCGGCCCCGCTGCCCCATGGGTGTGCTGAGCCCCGGGGCCCGGGGCGTTTGCGTCGGCGGGCGCTACCGCCCGATCTCCCATGCGAACGGCGGGAGTTCGCTGGCGCGGGAGTAGATGTCCAGGGCCTGGGGGGTGGGGGCGAAGGGGTGGACGCGGGCGCCGTCGAGGCCGGGGAGGAGGCGGGCGCAGTGCTGGACGCAGCCGGCCACTTCGCGGCCGTGGCGGTCGATGAGGGTGGCCGTGTCGGGCGGGCCGTCGCACGGGGTGGGGTCGGCGGCTGCGGCGGCCGGGCAGCGGTTGCGGGCGGCGGCCAACGTGGCCGGGCGGGCGGCGGGCGGGGCGCTCGTCGACTGGTTCATGGCAGTCCCCCTGGTGCTCTGCGCAGGTACGGGTGCGGGCCCGGTGGCGGTCGGGCGCGGTCACCGGTGCCCACGACAGTGGTGCTCGGCACGGCGGGGGTCCATGCGGCCTTGGCGAAGACCTGGGGCGATCGTCAGGCAATCATGGCCAAGCACTGGGGGGAGCTTCCGGGCTGCCGGTGGGCGGCACGGCCAGGGGGTCGAGGAGCAGGGCGAGGGCCAGCAAGGCGGCGGCCAGGAACCAGCCGGCCAGCACGTCGCCGGCCCAGTGGACGCCCAGGTAGACGCGGGTGAGGCCGACGCCGACGGCCCAGAGGGCGAGCAGCGCGCACCACGGGCGGCCGGTGCCGGGGCGGGTGCGGTGCAGCACGCCCCAGGCCAGGATGCCGGCGGCCAGCGCGGAGGTGGTGGCGTGGCCGGAGGGGAAGGAGTAGCCGGTGGCCCGGCCGGCCCAGTCGGCGAGCGGTGGGCGGGGCCGGGCGAACAGTTCCATCAGGCCGTAGCGGACGGCCTGGCAGGCGGCGAGGACGAGCACCGCGCCGAGCGCCGCGCGGATCCGGCCGGGGGTGTCGCGGCCGGCCAGGAGGCCGGCGAGGAGCGCCATCAGGTACGGGACGACGCCGGTGCCGGTCGCGGTCAGGGCGCCGGCCAGGGAGCGCAGCGGCTCCCCCCGGTGGGCGGTGGCCCAGTGGAGGGCGGCCCGTTCGGGGGCGAGCGGGGCGCCGTGCCGGACGGCCGCGGTGACCGCCACGGCGGCGAAGAGGGCGGCGGCCAGGGCCGCGGCGATCAGGAGGTGGCTCGGGGGCGCGCCCAGGCGCGGGCCGCGGCGGGTGCCCCCGCCCGATGGGCCGGCGGCCGGTTCCGGCGGCGCCCCCGAGGACGTCACCGGGCGGCGACCAACGGGCGCAGCGGGGTCTCCCGGACCCGTTCGACCAGTGGTGCGGCGCGCCGGGCGAGCGGCATGAGGACCGCGGCGACCAGGGTGCCGACGACCAGGCCGACCACGACGTCGTGCGGGTAGTGGGCGCCGACCCAGACCCGGGAGGCGCCCATCAGGAGCGCGGCCGGGACGGCGATGGCGCCGAGCCGGCGGTCCAGCAGGAGCAGGGCGACGGCCGCGGAGGCGGCGATCACCGAGTGGTTGCTGGGGAAGGACCAGTCACCGATTCCGGGGCACGGTTCGACGGTGATGACGTGCAGGGTCTGGCAGGGGCGCTGTTCGTGGAAGAAGCTCTTGACCACGTCGTTGACCACGTAGGCCAGGACCACGACGACGGGGACGGCCAGCGCCATCGCCATCGACACGGTGGGCGTGTGCCGCCCCTCCCCGCGGGCGAGCCGGCGGCGGGAGCTGCCGCCGAGCCGCTGTCGGGCGCGCCACCAGCCGGCCAGCATCAGCAGCGCGAAGACCCCCAGCCCGAGGTCGGTCCAGTAGGAGACCAGGGAGTTGAGGAAGTGCGGCATCTGCTGGGCGAAGCCCGTCACAGAGGTGTACAGGCCGCCGTCGATCGAGGCTCCGCCGAAGGCGAGGTCGGTCACTGGGCTTTCTCCTTGGCGGATCGGTGCGTGGTGCGTGGGCTGGGTGCCGGGCGGTCCTGATGGTGCGCCGGCCGCCCGGTGTGCTCCAGCAAGTGTGCCGGGTCGTTCAGGGTGCCGGTGGCACGGTGGCGGGATCCGACGCATCGGTGGGCTCCGCGGCCGGCCCACCGGCCCGGCGCTGCTTGCGGGAGCGGAGCACTTCCAGGGCGATCGGGGCCAGCGACACCAGGACCACGAGGGCGACGACCGGGAGGAGGTACCGGTCGACGTTGGGTACCGAGGAGCCCAGGGCGTACCCGGCGAGCGTGAGGCCGAGCGTCCAGATCAGGCCACCGGTGACCTGCCAGAGGGTGTAGGTGCGGACGGGCACGTTCAGGGCGCCGGCCAGCGGGTTGAGCACGGTGCGGACGATCGGCACGAAGCGGGCCAGGACGATCGCCTTGGCGTGGCCGTAGCGCGTCAGGTACTCCTCGGCGCGGGCGGCGCCCTCCTGGAGCTTGCGGGACCGGCCGCGGGCGAGCAGCGTGCGGCCGCCGCGCCGACCGATCCAGTAGCCGGTCTGGGAGCCGAGGAGCGTGCCGACGGCCGCGGCGACCAGCACCTGCGGCAGGGCGAGGTGGACGGCGCCGCCGACGCCGGGCGCGCACAGCAGCCCGGCGGTGAACAGCAGGGAGTCGCCGGGCAGGAAGAAGCCGACCAGGAGGCCGGTCTCGGCGAACAGGACGACGGCGACGCCGAGCGCGCCGAAGGCGGCGAGCAGTGAGCCGGCGTCGAGGATGTTGACCGCCTGGGTGACGGTGCTGGCGTGCAGTGCCACGGCCGCTACGGCCATGTCGGTGGCCCCTCCCATAATGGGTTGCGGGTCCGCCGACCGGCCGACCCCACCGTCTACAGACCAGTAGACGGTCTACAAAACTGTAGACGACGGGATGGTGGAGGGCGTTCCATGTCGGAGACATCACCCTCGGCTCGTCGCCCCGCCGGCGAGCTGGAGGCGAGCGTGTTGGCGGCCCTGTGGGCGGCCGGAGAACCTTTGACCCCGGCCGAAGTGCAGGGCGAGCTGGACGGCCGGCTCGCCCGGACGACCGTCACGACCATCCTCAGCCGGCTGCACGACAAGGGCGCGGTGTCCCGCTCCCGGGCCGGCCGCGGCTTCGCCTATTCGCCGATACACGACTCCGCCGGCCTGACCGCCCGGCGGATGCGCAGCGAGCTGGACAAGCAGGACGACCGCATCACCGCGCTCGCCCGCTTCGTCTCCGAGCTGACCATCGAGGACGAGCAGCTGCTCCGCTCCCTGCTGGACGAGGCCGAACCAGGAGGCCCTGAGGGCGCTGCCGGCGGCCGACTGCCCGGGTCCGGGACCGCGCCATGATCGTCGCCGTCTGGATCCCGCTGCTGATGCCGCTGCTGGCGGTGCCGACCGCCCGCCGGCTCGCCGAGTCACTGCCGCCGCGCGCCGCGGCCTGGCTGCTGACCGGCTGCGCCGCCGCCCTGGCCGCCTGCACGGCCGCGGCGCTGGGGCTGCTCACGGTCGCCGGGGCGCTGTGGCTGCCGCCGGTAGCGGCCTTCGGTCATCTGGAGCGGGCACTGCCGGGCACCGACGCGGTGGTGACCGTCCCGGCCGCCCCGATCGCCGGCGCCCTGCTGGCCTGCTGCGCGCTCGCGGTCGCCCGCCGCGCCCTGCGGCACCGCGCCGAGCTGCGCGCCGCCCGGCGCACCGCCGACGACCACGGCCTCGCCGGCGACCTGTGCGTCCTGCCGGACGCGGAGCCCGACGCCTACGCCCTCCCGGGCCGGCCGGGCCGGGTGGTGGTCACCGCCGGGATGCTGCGGGCGCTGCCACCGGCCGAGCGGGAGGCCCTGTTCGCCCACGAGCGCGCCCACCTCGCGGGCCGCCACCACCTCTTCCTGCTCACCGTCGCGCTGGCCGCGGCCTGCCACCCGCTGCTCCGCGGGCTCAAGGCCCCGCTGGCGTACGCGCTGGAGCGCTGGGCCGACGAGTCCGCCGCTTCCCGGGTGGGCGACCGGCAGGTCACCGCCCGGGCCATCGGCCGCGCCGCGCTGGCCGCCCGGACGCACACCGCGGCGGTCCCCCGCCCGAGCACCGCACTGGCCGCGACGAGCGGCCCGGTGCCGCGCCGGGTCGCCGCCCTGCTCACGCCCGACCGGCCGGCGGACCGCCCCCGTAGCCGGGTGCTGCCGGGTGGCCGACGGCTGATAGCGGCCGCCCTGCTGGCCTGTGTCGCCTTCTCCGCGGCGGGCGCGGTGGACGCGGCGGCCGATCTCCACCAGACCGTGGAGACGGCCCAGGGGGAGCAGCCGGGCCGTTAGCGAGCGCCGCGCCGGCGCCCGCACCGGGGATGCGGCGGCCCCGGCGAAGCGGCGCGCGGCGCCCGGACCAGGCGGACGGACGGACCAGGCCGACCGGACTCCTCGCCGCAGGCGTCACGTCACCCCGCAGGCGTCATGCCGCCCCGCCGGCGGCCACGGCCGCCCGGCCGGGCGGCGCGTCGGGGCCGTCGTCGGCCACCGTGAAGCCCAGCCGGGCGCCGCCGCCGGCGCGGGCGGCGGCGAAGGCACGGCCGCCGTGGGCCGCCGCGATCTCCCACACGATGGCCAGACCGAGCCCGGAACCAGGCAGGCCGCGGGCGGCCGGAGCGCGGTAGAAGCGGTCGAAGACGTAGGGGAGGTCGCAGTCGGCGATGCCCGGGCCGCGGTCCAGGACCTCGACGCGGGCCCCGGTGACCACGATGTCGATGGGCGCGGTGCCGTCGGCGTCGAACTTGGCGGCGTTCTCCAGGAGGTTGCCGAGCGCCCGGTGCAGGGCGGCCGGGCGGCCCACGACGACCGCCGGGCGGTCGGTCCGCAGGGTGATCTCGCGGCCGGTGCGGCGGCGGGCCGCGGCGGCCGCGCGGTCGGCGACCTCGGCCAGGTCGACGTCCGACGGCGGGTCGTCGTCGCGCTGTCCGGCCGCCAGGTCGACCAGCTCGTTGACCAGGTCGGTCAGCTCCCGGGCCTCGCCGGCCAGATCGGCGAGCAGCTCCTCGCGGGCGTCCGGCGGCAGCTCGTCGAAGCGCTTGAGCAGCGAGATGTTGGTGCGCAACGAGGTCAACGGGGTGCGCAGCTCGTGCCCGGCGTCCTGGACCAGCCGCTGCTGGTCGCGCACCGCGGTGGTCAACCGACCGAGCATGTCGTCGAAGGCCCGCCCGAGCCGGGCGACCTCGTCCCGGCCCGCGACCGGCACCGCCACGTCCACCCGGCCGTGCGCGGCGACGCTCTCGGCGACCGCGGTGAGCCGGACCAGCCGCCCGGTGATCCGGCGGGCCAGCCACCAGCCGACCGCCCCGGCCAGTGCGATCACCCCGGCGGCCAGCAGCACGGTGCGCTGCTGGAGCGCGGAGATCAGGTCCTCGGTGCCGCTGAACTTCTGGGCGACCTGGACGGCGCCGCGCCCGTCGCCGAGCGCGACGGTGGCGACGTGGTACTCCTCGTCGCCGAGGACGGCCACCCGTTCCTCGTAGCTCCCGGCCTCCCGTCGGGCGGTGACCTGCCGTTCGCGCTCCCCGGCCGGCAGCGCGGGGTGCCCGGCCTCGGCGATCCGCCCGCCGGCGGCCAGTACCTGCACGTCGGTGCGGGTGGCGCCGGCCAGTTCGTCGCGCGGCCCACCGGGGCCTGCACCGGGGCCTGCACCGGGGTCGGCGAGGTAGTCGGCGGGGGTGTGCGGTCGCTCCCGCACCTGGGCCCGCAGGTCCCGGACGACCTCGCTGAAGACCGACTTCTCGTCCAGCCGCACCAGCCGGGCGGCCGAGTCGTAGCTGAGGAAGCCGACCAGGACGGTCACCCCGGCGGCGCCGACGGCGAAGGCCAGCGCGAAGGAGGTGCGCAGGCTGGCCGGTTTGCGGGCGCGCAGCCAGGCCGGCAGCCACCGCGCGACCCGGCGGGTCGCCGGCAGCCGGGCGGGCCGATCGCGGCGCCCGGGCACTCAGTCCTCCCGGAGGACGTAGCCGACGCCGCGCACCGTGTGGATCAGCGGGTGGCTGCCCGGCACGTCGACCTTCCGCCGGAGGTAGCCGACGTAGACGGCGAGGTTCTTCGAGCCGGGTCCAAAGTCGTAGCCCCATATCCGGTCGTAGATCGTGGAATGGTCCAGGACGATTCCGGCATTGCGGGCCAGTAGCTCCAGCAGCTCGAACTCGGTGCGGGTCAGCTCCAGTTCGCGCGCCCCGCGCCAGGCGCGCCGCGAGGGGCCGTCGATCCGCAGGTCGGCCGCCTCGACGACGCCGCTCTCCGCGGCCCGGGCGTCGTACCCCTCACCGGACTCGCCGGGCCCGTCGCCGGCTCCCGGCGCGGTACGCCGCAGCAGCGCCCGCAGCCGCGCGAAGACCTCCTCGACCTCGAACGGTTTGACCACGTAGTCGTCGGCCCCGGCGTCCAGGCCGGCGATCCGGTCCGCGGTCTCGACCCGGGCAGTCAGCATCAGGATCGGGGTGCGGTCCTGTTCGGCGCGCAGCACCTGGCAGACCTGGAGCCCGTCGATCCCCGGCATCATCACGTCCAGCAGGATCACGTCCGGCCGCTCCCGGTGGGCGGCGGCCAGCGCCTGGATGCCGTCGGCGACGGCGGTGACCTGGTACCCCTCCAGGGTCAGGGCACGTTCCAGCGCGGCGCGGATGGGGCGGTCGTCCTCGGCGAGCAGCACGGAGTGAGTCACCCGGCCAGTGTGCCAAGGCCCCTTCGGGGAGCCGACAGGCGGCCGGGTCGCCGGTGCTTTCTTACCGGTCTCTCACCCGGGCCACGCCCGCGGCTTACCCGGTCCCGCAACGGTGGCCGGTGCCTGACGGGCCGCCCGCGGGGACCGGCCGCGGGCCCGGCCCGGCCGGCAGTACCGACGACCCGGCGCCCGGGGGACGGTACGGGCCCCTCGGGCGCGACACCCGGAAGACACCGCATGAAGATCACGCTGCTGTTGCACAACGCCTACGCCGTCGGCGCCGCCCTGCGCGGCACGCTCGCGTTCGCCACCGCGCTCGCCGACCACCACGACGTCGAGCTGGTCTCGATGCTGCGGCACCGCGAGGTCCCGCGGTGCGCGGTGGACCCCCGGCTGCGCCTGGTGCCGCTGGTGGACACCCGGGTGGGCAGTGACGACATGGCGCACCCGCTGTTCGGCGAGCCCGCGCTGGACTTCCCGGCCGCCGACCGGCACCACCACCAGTACAGCCGGCTGGTCGATCTACGGGCCGCGGAGTTCCTCCGCGGCACCGACGCCGACGTCCTCATCGGAACCCGGTCCGGGGTCAACGTCTACCTGGCCCGCTTCGGCCCCCGCCGGGCACTGCGGATCGCCCAGGAGCCGCTGCCGTACGACGCGCACAGCGCGCTACTGCACGCCGAACTCGCCGGCCCTTACCGGGCGTTGGACGCATTGGTCACCACCACCGAGGGGACGGCGGCCCGCTGGCGGTCGCGGCTGCCGCTGCCCGGGGTGCGGGTGCTGGCGGTGCCGGCCGTCGTCCCCGCGCCCGCCGCACCGGCTACCGACGCCGACGCCGACGCCGGGACCGCCGCGCACCCGGCAGCCGACGCGCAAGCAGCCGCCACCGCCCCGGACGCCGACCCGCCCACCATCGTGGCGGCCGGCCGGCTGATCCCCGGCGAGCGCTTCGAGCTGCTGGTCGAGGCGTTCTCCGCGGTCTGCGCCAAGCACCCCGGCTGGCGGCTGCGGATCCACGGCGAGGGCCCCGAACGCGCCCGGTTGCGGAGCCTGATCGACGGGCTGGGACTGGCCGGCCGGGCCGAACTGGCCGGACCGCGCTCACCGGACGGGGCGGAGTTCGCCGGGGCGTCGATCGCCGCCTCGGCCTCGGACACCGAGGCGTCCGGCCCGGCCCTGGTCGAGGCGATGCGGCGCGGTGTCCCGGTCGTCGGCACCGGCCGCCCACCGGGCCCCACCGAGCTGATCCACGCCGGCGGGGGCGGGGTGCTGGGGCCGCGCGACGACGGGCGGGCGTTGGCCGGGGCACTGCTGGACCTGGTCGGGGACCCGGCGCGCCGGCGGGCGTTGGGGGCGGCCGCGCTGGAGAGCGCCCGCCGGCACGGCCCCGGGCCGGTCGCCGAGCACTACCGGCTGCTCTTCGAGGAGTTGCGGGCCACCCGACGGTCCCGAGCCGTACGCCGCGCGCTCGGCGGAGCCCGGATCCGGGCGCGGGCGCTGGCCCAGGGGAACGCGCGAGCCTGAAACGGCCGGACGCCCCGCACCGCGCCGGACACCCCGCACCGCACCGAACGCCTGCCGCTGCACCGGGCACCCGCCCCTCCTGCACCACCCGCCCCATCCGCGCCGTGCGTCACCCAACTCGCCCTCGCCGTAGGGAACTTCGGCGCGGCAATCTGGCGTCTCCGGTCGTGAACATGCTGAACTGCTCAGGGGCGGCTGCCACTTCGAGCAGATGACGCTTCGCATTCCGCAGGTCCGATGGGCAGGAGGCCGCTCATGCTGCACGGTGTCGATGTCAGCTCCTACAACACCGGTTATTCCGCCAATGGGCTGGACTTCGTGTTCATCAAGGCCACCGAAGGCCGCTCCTACGTCAATCCGCACCAGTCGGCCCAGGCGGCCCGGGCCCGGGAAGCGGGTGCCGTGGTCGGTTTCTACCACTTTCTGTGGCCGGGGAATATCGCCGCCCAGGCACGCTATTTCGTGGAGAAATGCGCATCGGTCCAGGGCGATCTCCTGGCCGCCGACTGGGAGACCACCGGCGACGGCAGTTACGCCAGCAATGCGCAGAAGGACCAGTTCCTCCTGGAGGTCAAGAAACTGCGTCCCACCCACCGCGTACTGCTCTACTGCAACCGGGATTTCTGGTTGAACCGGGACACCACGTCGTATGCCGCGGACGGACTGTGGATCGCCGACTACGTCGCCGCCGGACAACCCCGGATCAAGGCGAAGTGGCGTATCCACCAGTACACCGATTCGCCGCTGGACAAGGACGTCGCGACTTTCGCCAGCAAGGCCGAGCTCAAGAAGTGGGCGCATCCCGCATAAACTTCTCCGGCAGTATCCGGATACGCCTGGCGGACACTCCGCGTGACACGATCGCGCGGCTGGCGAACAGTGCGTGACGAAAAGCGTAAGGAGCACCCGTGACGGACCCGGCGGCCAAGGCCCGGCAGCAGGAGATAGCCCGCGAACTCCAGGTGCCCGCGGAGTTCGACGCCGCGCGGGAGATCGAGCGCCGGGTGTCCTTCCTCACAGCGCAGCTGACCACCACGGGCCTGCGCTCCCTGGTGCTGGGCATCAGCGGCGGGGTCGACTCCACCACCGCGGGCCGGCTCTGCCAGCTCGCGGTGGAGCGGGCCCGCGCCGAGGGCCACGACGCGACGTTCTACGCGATGCGGCTGCCCTACGGCGAGCAGGCGGACGAGAAGGACGCGCAGCGGGCGGTGGAGTTCCTCCGCGCCGACCGGCTGCTGACCGTCGACGTCCGCCCGGCCAGTGACGCGGCGCTGGCCGCGGCCGTGGCCGGCGGCGTCGCCTTCCGCGATGCGCACCACCAGGACTTCGTGCACGGCAACATCAAGGCCCGGCAGCGCATGATCGCCCAGTACGCGGTGGCCGGTGCGGAGAACGGTCTGGTCGTGGGCACCGACCACGCCGCCGAGGCGGTCTCCGGATTCTTCACCAAGTTCGGCGACGGCGCGGCCGACGTGGTCCCGCTGACCGGGCTGACCAAGCGCCGGGTGCGGGCCGTCGCCGAGGCGCTGGGCGCCCCCGCCGAACTCGTCCACAAGGTCCCGACGGCCGACCTGGAGACCCTCGACCCGGGCAAGCCCGACGAGGACGCGCTCGGCGTCAGCTACGACCAGATCGACGACTTCCTGGAGGGCCGGCCGGTCGAGGACGCCGCCTTCCGGGCGATCGACCGGCGCTACCGCCTCACCGCCCACAAGCGGGCGCTGCCGACCGCGCCCTGAGGCGGGCGGGTGCGGCCTGGCGCGAGCGCGGACGGCCGCACCGTCCGGTCATACTCCGGCAAGGGAGCGGTCACCGGCCCGGTGCTAAACCGTGGGCCGCAGCGGGCATGCATGCCGCCATGGGAAGCCACGAAGTGCGATCGGAAGATCAACTGTCAGTGGGGCCGCTTACTCTCCACGGCATGGGTGACGCACGCCTGCACGAACTCCAGACCGCGCTGACCACTGCCTCCGACCTCGCCTCCGCGCTCCGCTCGGCACCGACCCGGCGGGACGCCGACCAACTCGTCGACGTCCTCCGCCGGGCGCTGACCGCCGCCAGCTCGCTGGGCGCCCCGACCACCGGCCCGACGGGCTGCACACTGCACCCCAACGGCGCGGTGGACCCGCTCTACGGCGACCCGGAAGATCCCCTTCCGGCGGGCTACGGCAAATGCCTGCTGTGCAACGACCGGCGCCGCCGGGCGGACGCGCAGCATCCGCACGTCCGCCCGCACGCCCGCCCGCGCCCCCGACCGCACCCCGGCTGGCACCGCCGGCTGAGCGCTTAGGGCCCCTCCGAGCCTTCGGGCTCGGTGGCCCGGCGTTCCGCCGCGGCGTCGCGCTTCCGTTCCGGCCGCAGGGCGATCCGGCCCAGCACCGCGGCGACGGCCAGCGCGGCCAGCGCGAGCAGCACCGCGTCCGGTACGCCGTTCCCCAGCCGGGCCGCCCAGCCCTCCAGGTTGGCCTCGGCGTCCGCGTCCAGGATCCCGGGCAGTGCGCTGGTCCCGTTGAAGCTCAGGAACAGCACGCCGATGCCGATGAAGAACACCCCGGAGATCAGCGACGTGGTGTGCAGCCGCAGCCGGCCGAGGGTCAGCTCGCGGCCGCGCAGCCAACCCCGGGTGCCGAGCCGGAAGCGGTCCCACAGCAGGGCCAGCAGGAACAGCGGCAGCGCCATGCCCAGCGCGTAGACGGCGAGCATCGAGGCGCCGTGGACCGGGGAGCCGCTGACCGCCGTCACGGTCAGCACCGCGCCGAGGATCGGCCCGGCGCAGAAGCCGGCCAGTCCGTAGACGCAGCCGAGCAGGAAGGTCGAGAGCGCGGTGCGCGGGGTGATCCGGGCGGCCGCGGCCTGGGCCCGCCGGGAGGCGAAGCCCAGGCCGAGGATCTGGGCCACGCCGAGCGCGATGACGACCCAGCCGCCGAGGGCGATCAGCAGGTCGCGGTGGCCGTTGAAGAGCCGGCTGGCGGCCGTGCTGGCCGCGCCCAGCGGCACCAGCGTCGTGGCCAGCCCCAGGTAGAACACCCCGGTGCGGGCCAGCAGCCGGCCCGGGCTGGCCAGCGAGTACGCGAAGAACGCCGGGAGCAGCAGGGCGCTGCACGGGCTGACCAGCGCCAGTGTGCCGCCCAGGAACGCGGCGAGGTAGCCGATGTCGGTGGTCACTTCCCGGCCCCCGCGCCGCCGTGCTTGCCGGCCGCCGCGGCGGCCTGCCGGATCGCCTGCTCGAAGACCTGCGTCTCCTGCGCTCCGGCGATCGGCCGGCCGTTTACCAGGAAGGACGGGGTGGACTGCACCCCGAGCTGGTAGCCCTCGTCCTGGTCCTTCTTCAGGGCCTGGGCGGCCGCCGGGCCGCCCAGGTCGGCGCGGAACTTCGTCAGGTCCGGTACGCCGGCGGTGCGGGCCAGCTCGACCAGCTTGTCCTCGGCGAGCGCGTCGCCCTTGCGGGTCTCGGCGTAGAGCACGTCGTGCAGCTGCCAGAACTTCCCCTGCTGGCCGGCGGCCCAGGAGGCGCGGGCGGCCCGCTCGGAGTCGGCGCCGAAGACCGGGAAGTTGCGGAACTCGATGCGCAGGGTGCCGGCGTCCACGAACTTCTTGACCAGCGCGGGCTGGGTCTCCCGGGTGAAGCGGCCGCAGAACGAGCACTGGTAGTCGGCGTACTCGACGAGGACGACCGGGGCGTCCGGCTTGCCGACGGCGAGCGGGTCGCCGGGGGTGCGCCGGCTGGTGCGGGCCGCGAAGTCGTCGTACATCTTCTGCTGTCCGGCGTCCTCCTGGGGCGCGACGGAGGCGGCACCCGGGGAGGTGGGCGAGGCGGCGGTGTCCCGGCCGTTCTCGACGGCCTTGCCGACCGCGACGGCGATGGCGATCACCGCCACCACGAGCGCGAGGACCGCGCCGACGGCGGCGAATTTACGGGTGGGTGAGGCGGACGTGGGCATGCGAAAGCTCCTGACGTACGGAAGGGGTGTGCGGAAGAGGGGCAGCCGGAGAAGGCGGCCGGGCGGCCTATATCCGCAGTACGGGCAGGAGCGCGGTGTGGTCCGTGGCGGGGGCGGCGCCGGTGGGCGGGCGGGCCAGGGCGAATCGGTGGGGCAGGTCGGCGGCGAGCGGCCCGGGAGCGGAGGCGTCCGGGGCGAGCAGCTCGGCGCGGTGCGGGGCGGGCAGCGGCGCGGCCTCGCCCTGGCTCGGCGCATGGCGGCCGGAGCAGTTCTTGACGGAGTCGGCCACCGCTATCGGGGCGGTGGCGGCGGGCCGCCCGGCGGACGCCACGGCCGGGCCCGCGGGGCCGGTCCGCCAGATCTCGGCGGCAGCGGCCGCGCGGCCGGCAAGCCACGCCTGGTCGCCGCCGATCCGGCAGAGCAGTGGCCCGAAGGCGACCGCCAGGAGGAGCAGCAGGGTCAGCGTCGCCGAGCGGCGCAGCCGGTGCATGGTCCCTCCCCCTCGCTCTCGGTCCGTGTCGTCGGGAACCTCCCATCCTACGGACCGTCGGCACCGGGCGCCCGTGGTGGCATAGCTCACCCCGTCGCACCTCTCCTTTGATGACGCGACATCCGCATGTATCCGGTTTGTCGGCTTTGGTCGACGGCGGTCGGGCCTGCCATAGTCGGTCGCGGCGACCCCCGCGGCGCGGGCCGGTCGCCTCCGGCCGCGCGGGCCCACCCCTTCCGCCCGCGGGCGGCCGGGCACTGGGGGCCCACCCCGCGACACCCCGCGGGAGGGCCCCAGTCCCGTTTCACGGGGACGGCGTGCGGGCCGGCGGGGTCAGCGGTCGTTGACCCGGACCTCGAACCAGGTCGTCTTGCCGCGCGGCAGCAGATCCACGCCCCAGCGGTCCGAGAGCTTGTCGACGAGGAAGAGCCCCCGGCCGCTGACGTCCATCGCCTGGACGGGCATCAGGCACGGCAGTCCGCGCGAGGGGTCGCGCACCTCCACCCGGATCCAGCCACGTCGGCGCAGTATCCGCAGCCCGAACGTCCGGGCCCCGGTGTGCCGTACGGCGTTGCCGACCAATTCGGAGACCAGCAGCACGGAGTGCTCGGCGAGTTGGGGCGAGAGGGACCACTGCTTGAGGAGGATGGCGGCGGTCAGCCGGCGCGCGGTCCGCGCGGACTGGGGGCGCGAGGGGAGTCTGACCTCGCCCAGGGTCGGGTCCCCGACCAGGTCGAGCCCGACGGGCACCGGACCGACCGGAGCCGGGGTCGCCGCCCCGTCCCCATCGGGGGTCTCCCAGCCTGCGGCAGCCGTACCGGCCCGCGGCCGCGGCTGCTCCATTCCTTCGAGGCCCGCCATGCCCCCCATGATGGCCGCTCGGTGGCGCCTCGGGTGGCGAAACCTGCGGAATCCGTTGTCCGGAATCGTCGCCTCCGTGCCACCCCAGGACATATGCCAACGGCAGCCGGGGTTCGACCGTACCGCGCTGACCTGCGGGAACCTCGTGTGCGCGACGGACCGCCGGGAGCCGCCAACACGGCCCCTTTAAGGCGCAATTAAGTTTTCCGCAATTCGCCCACACGAGGCATGGCGTACCGGCCAAACCCCATGCACCCCGTCAACACCACTGGTCTCAGAGGAACTTGGCCTTGCCCGGTCCCTCCTCGACGAAGCTGCGCATGCCGATCTGCCGGTCCTCGGTGGCGAACAGCCCGGCGAACCAGTTGCGTTCGATCGTCAGCCCGGTGTCGATGTCGGTCTCCAGGCCCGCGTCGACGGATTCCTTGGCGGACCGCAGCGCCAGCGCCGGCCCGGCCGCCAGTCGCGCCGCCCAGGCGTGCGCCTGCGCGTAGACCTCGTCGGCGGGCACCACCCGGTCCACCAGGCCGATGGCCAGCGCCTCCTCGGCCTTCACGTGCCGGCCGGTGAAGATCAGGTCCTTGGCCTTGGACGGGCCCACCAGGCGGGCCAGCCGCTGGGTGCCGCCGGCGCCGGGGATCAGGCCGAGCAGGATCTCGGGCTGGCCGAGCTTGGCGTTCTCGGCGGCGATCCGGAAGTCGGCGCAGAGCGCCAGTTCGCAGCCGCCGCCGAGGGCGTAGCCGGTGAGTGCGGCGACCACCGGCTTGGGGATCCGGGCCACCGCGGTGAAGGAGTCCTGGAGGGCCTTGGACCGCAGGACCATGGCGGCGTGGTCCATGGCCTGCATTTCCTTGATGTCCGCACCGGCCGCGAACACCTTCTCGCCGCCCCAGAGCACGACGGCGCGGACGTCGTCGCGCCGGCCGGCCTCCTCGGCAAGTTCGCGGAGCCGGTCCTGGGTGGCGACGTCCAGGGCGTTCATCGGCGGGCGGTCCAGGCGGATGGTGCCGACGCCGTCGGCGACCTCAAGATGCACAGTCATGCGGGCAGGTTAGTACGCGTTAACGCGGCGCGCCGCCCCGCCCTCGGCCGTCTCATCCCCCGGGCCGCGGCCCTACTTGGCCCGCCACTTCTCCCAGGAGAGGTTCCAGTCGCCGAAGCCGTTGTCGGGCTGGATGGTGTGGTCGTGGGAGTTCTTGACGATGACCACGTCGCCGATGAGCGAATTCCGGTAGAACCAGGCCGCCGGGGTGTCGGGGTCGCCGCCGCCGCGCTGGTCGTAGAGGCCGACGCAGCCGTGGCTGGCGTTGCGGGTGCCGAACGCCGCCCGGCCCGACCAGTAGTTGCCGTGGATGAAGGTGCCGGAGGTGCTCAGTCGCATGGCGTGCGGGACGTCCTTGATGTCGTACTCGCCGCCGTAGCCGACGGTCTGGCCGTTCATCCGCGTCACCGGGTGCTTCTCGCTGATCACCATCTGGCCGTTGTAGGTCTCGGTGCCCGGGGCGCCCGCGGTGATCGGCACGGTCCGCAGGGTCTTGCCGTCGCGGACCACCGTCATCTGCTTCGACCGGGCGTCGACGGTGCTGACCTGGCTGCGGCCGATGGTGAACGAGACCTCCTTGGCCTGGGTGCCGTAGACGCCCGGGCGGCCCTCGACGCCGTCGAGGTCGAGCCGGAGGGTGACCTTGGTGCCCGGCGCCCAGTACTTCTCGGGGCGGAAGTCGAGGCGGTCGTTGCCGAACCAGTGGCCGGCGACCGGGACGGCGGGCCGCGCGATGACGCTGATGGCCTTCTCGACGGCCCGGGGGTTGGTGATGCCGCGGGTGAAGCGGATCGAGACCGGCATCCCGACGCCGACCCGTTCGCCGTTCTCCGGGGTGTACTGGCCGATGAAGGTGTTCTTCGGGACGAGCGTGGTGAACGTGGCGTGCTCGGCGGCCTGTCGGCCCCGGGCGTCCACCGCCACCGCGTCGACGGTGTACCGCGTCGAGGCGCCGAGGTGGCTGCTGGGCTGCCACCGGGCGCCGTCGCCGGATATCCGCCCGTCGATCGCGTTGCCCTTGCCGTCGGTGACCTTGACGGACCGCAGCTTCCCCTTCTGGGCGGTCACCTTCAGGGCGCCGCTGGTGGCCACGTCCCGGGTGCCGTCCTGGGGGGCTATCACCACGGCGGCCCGTGAGGCGGCGGTGTCCGCCCCCGTCCGCCCGGACGGCTTGCCGCCCTCGTCGCCGCCGCAGGCGGAGACCAACAGCAGCAGCGGAGCGAGCAGCAGGGCGAGTGGCGCACCCGGGCGGCGCGCCCGCCGCCGGTGCACCGACTCCCCCGCCATCGGCTGGACGTCCACGTCTGCCCCTTCCCCCTCGCACGGCCCGCGGTCCCCCGCACCCGGACGCCGTCGGCCGCGTGCGTGCCGCTAGACAACCACACCGCACCGACAGTGAACTCCCCCTGGAGGTCACCGTTTAGTCGCGAACGGCGGGTGGCGGCGCGGGCATGCGTACGAGCGCCCGGGGGTGCCCCGCGGGCGCGCGGGCGGGAGCCGGTCAGCGCGGTGCGCTACCCGCCCGCCAGGCCGCCCACGGCAGGTTCCAGCCGCCCAGGCCGTTGTCGGGGGCGACGGTGCGGTCCGGGGAGTTGCGGACCTCCACGGTGTCGCCGACGATCGAGTTCCGGTAGAGCCAGCCGGCCGGGGTGTCCGGGCCGCCGCCCCGGACGTCCTTCAACCCGACGCAGCCGTGGCTGGTGTTGAGACCGCCGAAGACCCCGGGCGGCGCCCAGTAGTTGCCGTGCAGGAAGGTCCCGGACCGGGTCAGCCGCATGGCGTGCGGCACGTCCGGGATGTCGTACTCGGTGCCGAAGCCGACGGTGTCGCCGTCCATCCGGGTCACCGCGTGCCGCTCCAGGATCACCATCGTCCCGTTGTAGGTGGGGTTCTCGGCGTTGCCCGCGGTGACCGGGAGGGTGGCCACCACCCGGCCGTCGCGGCGGACGGTCAGCGTGTGCCCGGCCGCGTCGACGGTACTGATCTGGTCGCGGCCCACCTGGTAGTGGAGGGTCTTGTACTGGATCCCGTAGGCGCCCGGGCCGGTCCGCACCTCGCGCAGCCGCAGGTGGACGGTGAGGCGGGTGCCCGGCCGCCAGCGGTTACGGGGCCGGAAGTCCAGCCTCCGGCGGCCGAACCAGTGGGGTGCGATCTCGACGGCGGGTCGGGCGCTGACGGTGACCGCGCGCTCCACGGCGGCGCGGTCCAGGATCGACCGGTTGAAGACCAGCGAGAAGATCAGGCCGGTGCCGACGGTGGTGCCGCTCTCCGGCGAGTAGGAGCCGATGACGCGGTGCGGGGGCGCGAAGGTGCTGAAGGTGGTGTGCCGGGTGGTGCGGTGACCGGAGCCGTCCAGTGCGGTGGCGTCGACGCTGTACCGGGAGGCGAGTTCGAGGGAGTCGGTCACCGGCCGCCAGATGGTGCCGTCCCGGGAGATCCGGCCGGCGACCGACTGCCGACTGCCGCCGCCGGTCCGGCTGACCTCGACCCGCTCCAGTCGGCCCTCCGGGACCCGGACCTCCAGCCGCCCGTTGGACCGTACGCCGCGGGCGCCGTCGCCCGGGAGGATCCGGATCGCCTCCTCCGGGGCGGGCGGTGCGCCGCCGAGGAAGACGTCCCGGTCGCCGCAGCCGGTCAGCGCCGCCGCGCCGGTGAGCGCGACCAGCAGCGCGCGGGCGGCGCGGCGGAGGCGGGGCGGCCGGGGCGTCGCCGTCCCGCGGGGCGCGCGCAGTGCGCGGCGGGCCGCCGGGCCGTCCGCCGGTGCGCGGTCCGCGGCACGGCCGCCGGTGCCGTCCCCTGGTCGGTGAGAGTGATGGCCGCTCATATGCCGGATTGTGACGGATGATTCGCAAGTTGGGCGGTATGCCGCGAAAGGGAATGTCATGGACGCGTCTCCCCGTGGGCGGGGGCGGGCGCGCGGGGCGTCCGGCGGGCCGTGCCGCGCGGAGTCCGGCAACGGGAGTGCGCGGGGGCGGAAAGCGTGAGGCAACGCCCGGTTGCGGGCAGAACAACAGTGCACCCCCGTGCACCGCACCGCGGGCGACGGCCCCGCACCCGGCCGGGACGCTCCCCCGGCTCACGCTGGGAGGTACCCCCGACCGGGACACCGCCGCCGCCCGACCGAGCCCTTCAGCCGCAGGAGGCCGGCACGTGTCCAGCGCACCCGAGCAGGAGGCGGTGGCGGACGAACCGCTCGCCCCGCCCGCGGACGTCCGCCCCGGCAGCCCGACACCCCTGGGGGCCCGCTACCGCACCGGGCCGGACGGTGACGCGGGCACCAACTTCGCCCTGTGGGCGGGCGGCGCCGAGGCCGTCGAACTGTGCCTCTTCGACGACGAGGGACAGGAGACGCGCCACCTCCTCACCGAGCTGACCCACGAGATCTGGCACGGCTTCCTGCCCGGCATCCGCCCCGGGCAGCGCTACGGCTACCGGGTGCACGGTCGCTGGGACCCCTGGACCGGCGCCCGCTGGAACCCGGCGAAGCTGCTGCTGGACCCGTACGCCCGGGCCGTGGACGGCGACTTCGGCGCCCGCACCGAGACCGCGCCCGCCGGTCCGGCGCTGCCCGCCCCGTTATACGGGCACGTCCGGGACTGGCCCGAGCAGCACATCGCCGACACCGTGCGGGACGACCGCGACTCGGCGCCGTACGTCCCCAAGGGGGTGGTGGTCGGAGAGGAAGACGACGGGGCCGGCGGGGCCGACGAGTGGCAGGACGACCGGCGGCCCAAGACGCCCTGGCCGGATTCCGTCCTCTACGAGCTGCACGTCCGGGGGTTCACCATGCGCCATCCGGGCATCCCGGAGCCGCTGCGCGGCACCTACGCCGGGCTGGCGCACCCGGCCGCGCTGGCGCACCTGACCCGGCTGGGGGTGACCGCCGTCGAACTGCTGCCGGTCCACCAGTTCGCGCACGAGGACCACCTGGTGCGCCGGGGGCTGCGCAACTACTGGGGCTACAACTCCATCGGCTACTTCGCGCCGCATGCCGGCTACGCCGCCACCGGGACCCGCGGCCAGCAGGTCGGCGAGTTCAAGCGGATGGTCCGGGCGCTGCACGACGCCGGTATCGAGGTGATCCTGGACGTCGTCTACAACCACACCGCGGAGGCCGGTGAACGGGGCCCGACCCTCTCCCTCCGCGGTATCGACAACCGTGGCTACTACCGCCTCCAAGGGGACCCGCGCCGCTACGCCGACTACACCGGGTGCGGCAACACCCTGCACGTCGTCCAGCCCCACGTCCTGCGGCTGATCACCGATTCGCTGCGCTACTGGGTCACCGAAATGGGCGTGGACGGCTTCCGCTTCGACCTGGCGGCCGCGCTGGCCCGTTCCCTGCACGACGTGGACATGCTCTCCCCGTTCCTCGCGGTGATCGCCCAGGACCCCGTCCTGCGCCGGGTCAAGCTGATCGCCGAGCCGTGGGACATCGGCTCCGGCGGCTACCAGGTCGGCGCCTTCCCACCCCTGTGGACCGAGTGGAACGACCGCTACCGGGACACCGTCCGGGACTTCTGGCGCGGCGCCACCGGGGACGTCCGCGACCTGGGCTACCGGCTCTCCGGGTCGAGCGACCTCTACGCCTGGGGCGGCCGCCGCCCGTACGCCTCGGTCAACTTCATCACCGCGCACGACGGTTTCACCCTGCGCGACCTGGTCAGTTACGACCACAAGCACAACGAGGCCAACGGCGAGGACAACCAGGACGGCACCCACGACAACCGGTCCTGGAACTGCGGCGCCGAGGGCGAGACCGACGATGCGGACGTCACCGCGCTGCGCCGCCGCCAGCTCCGCAACCTGCTGACCACCCTGCTGCTGTCCACCGGCGTGCCGATGCTGGTGGCCGGCGACGAGATGGGCCGCACCCAGGACGGCAACAACAACGCCTACTGCCAGGACAACCCCACCGGCTGGCTCGACTGGTCGCTGCTGGCCGACCCCCATTGGCGGGCCCTGGCCACGCTCACCGCCCGTCTGATCGCGCTGCGCCGCGCCCACCCCGTGCTGCGCCGCCGGGCGTTCTTCTCCGGCCGTCCGCAACGCCGCGGCGGCCTGCGCGACCTGGCGTGGTTCGGCGCGGACGGTACGGAGATGACCGCACAGGACTGGTACGCCCCCGGCGCCACCCTGGCCATGTACCTCTCCGGCAACGACATCCCGCAGCGCGACGCCCGCGGCGTCCGCGTCACCGACGACAGTTTCCTCGCCGTCCTGCACGCCGACGCCGCACCCCGGACGGTGGTCCTGCCCGGCCTCCCCTGGGCCGGCGCGTACGAGCTCCTGGTGGACACCTCGGCCGAGCCGCCACCGGACGGACCTGGCGGACCTGGCGGACCGGTCGAACGGCCGCCGGAGCGCGGGCCGTTCGCGGCGGGTGGCGAACTCACCGTGCCGGGACGGACGGTGCTGCTGTTCCGGGCCGTGCCGGAATGACCGCCGCCGGGCAGGGACCGTGAACTGACCTCACGTCACGGCCACTTCGGCGGAGGAGTGGTTACCGGCCCGGCCGGGCCCCGTTCCGGACGCCCGGGCGAAAACCGCATGAGCATTGTCAGTGGCGCGCCTTACGCTCGCGGGTGATGGCCACAACCATGCGTTCGACGTCCCCCGACGAGCGGACCGGAGCGGTACGGCGCTCCGCGGTCCGCTCGCTGCTCCGCCTGTGGCCGTTCGTGCGGCCGGTGCGGGCGCGGCTGTTCACCGCGGCGGCCGTGGCGGTGGTGGCGTCCTGTCTCTCGGTGGTCATTCCGCTGGTGCTGAAGTGGCTGGTGGACGGGCCGGTGTCCCACCAGGACACCGGCGGGGTGTGGCTGGGCGGCGGGTACCTGCTGCTGCTCGGGATCGCCGAGGCGCTCCTCTTCGGGCTGCGGCGGTGGCTGGTGGCGCGTCCCACCGCCGCGGTGGAGGCGGCGATGCGCGACGCGCTCTACCACCATGTGCAGCGGCTGCCGGTGGCCTTCCACGACCGCTGGGCCTCGGGGCAGTTGCTCTCCCGGGCCACCACCGACCTCCAGCTGCTGCGCCTGTTCCTGGTCTTCCCCTTGACGTTCCTGCTGGTCAACGGCGCGACGATCGCGGTGGGCGGGGTGCTCCTGATGGCCCAGCAGTGGTCGCTGGGGCTGCTGCTGATCGCACCGGTGCTGCCGCTGATGGCGGTGTGCTCGGCCTTCCAGGCCAAGTACGGACAGGCCGCCCGCCAGGCCCAGGACCAGGTCGGCGATCTGACCACGGTCGTCGAGGAGTCGGTGCTCGGCATCCGGATCATCAAGGGGTTCGGGCGGCACCGCAGCCAGGCCCGCGCGTTCCGCGAGCTGGCCCGCACGGTCCGCGCCACCGAACTCCGCAAGGCCCGTCTACTGGCCGCCATCTGGGGCGTCAACACCCTCCTCCCGGAGTTGGCGCTGGGCGCCGCGCTGGTGCTCGGCACCGTCCAGGTGGCCGATGGACAGCTCTCCGCGGGCACCCTCGTCGCGTTCCTGTCGACGGCGCTGGCCCTGCGCTGGCCGGTCGACTCGATCGGCTTCCTGCTGGCGATGAGCAGCGCCGCGGCGACGGCGGCCGACCGGTACTTCGAGGTGCTGGACGAGCCGCCGGTGACGGAGGACGGCACCGGCCCGCGAGCGAGGGCCACCGACGGTGCACGGGTCGGCGGCGGACTGCTCTTCGAGGGCGTGGAGTTCCGGTATCCCGACGCGGCCCCCGGCTCCCCGCCGACCCTCCGGGGCGTCGATCTCCACATCCGGCCCGGGGAGACGATGGCGCTGGTCGGCGCGACCGGCAGCGGCAAGACCACCCTGACGGCGCTGGTGCCGCGGCTGTACGACCCGACCGCGGGCCGGATCACCCTGGACGGGCGGGACCTGGCCACGCTCACCCGCGAGGAGGCACGGACGCAGGTCGCGGTGGCCTTCGAGGAGCCGACCCTGTTCTCCACGACGGTGGCGGAGAACGTCCTGATGGGCGCGGCGGACGGGCCGGAGCCGGACCGGGCGGCGGATCTGCGGCGGGCGCTGCGGGTGGCACAGGCCGAGGAGTTCGTGAACGCCCTCCCGCAGGGCACCGGCACCGGGGTCGGCGAGCAGGGGATGAGCCTGTCGGGCGGGCAGCGGCAGCGGCTGGCGCTGGCCCGCGCGGTGGTCGGCCGCCCCCGCTTCCTGATCCTCGACGACCCGCTCTCCGCGCTCGACGTGCACACCGAGGCCCGGGTGGAGGCGGCGCTGCGGGACGTGCTGGCGACCACCACCGCGCTGGTGGTCGCCCACCGCCCGTCCACGGTGCTGCTCGCCGACCGGGTGGCGCTGCTGTCCGACGGCCGGATCACCGCCGTCGGCACCCACCACCAACTCCTGCGGGAGAACGCGGAGTACGCGGCGCTGATGTCGGGCGGCCCGGAGCGCGACGGCGCCGGGCGACAGGAGGGGGAGGGCGCGCGATGACGACGACGGAGACCGGCCGACCGGTCGACGGCCCCGGGGGTGACGGCCCCGGCGCCGACCTCCGCACCGGGCCGCCCGCCGCGGACGGGTGGCAGGCCCCGCCGGACGGCGCCCCGGACGCCTTCGAGGCGGATCTGCTGCCCACCCCGAAGGGCGCCTCCCGCGCCCTCCTGGGCGCGCTGCTCGCCCCGCACCGCGGCCGGGTGGCGGCCGCCACCGCCGCCCTGCTGCTCCAGCAGGCCGCCGCGCAGACCAGCCCGCTGCTGGTCGCCTACGCCCTCGACCGGGTGGTGCCGGCCCTGCGGGCGGGCGACCGCGGACCGCTGCTCCTCCTGGCGGTGGCGGCCGTGCTGTGCGCGGTGGTCGCCGGCGGTCTCCAGTGGGTCTTCATCCGGCTCTCCACCCGGGCCGGCCAGGACGTGCTGCTGGACCTGCGCGGCCGGATCTTCCGGCACGCCCAGGCGCTCGGCCTGGACTTCCACGAGCGGTACACCTCCGGCCGGTTGATCTCCCGCGCCACCACGGACATGGAGGCGCTGCGCGAACTCCTCGACGAGGGCCTCCAGGAGTTGGTCTCGGTCGTCCTCTCGACGCTCTACATCACGGCGACCCTGCTCTGGCTGGACCTGGGCCTGGGCGCCGCGGCACTCCTCTCCGCGGTGCCGCTGACGCTCCTCGTCCGGTCCTTCCGGCGCCGCTCGCAGCGGGCGTACCGCGCCAAGTCCACCGCGATCGCGTCGGTCATCGTGCGGTTCGCCGAGACCCTGGGCGGCATCCGCCCGGTGCAGGCGTTCCGCCGCGAGCCGGCCAACGACGCGGCCTTCGCCGGGCTCAACTCCCGGCACCGGCAGGCCAACGGCGACGCGATCCTGGAGATGGCGCGCTATGTCGTCGGCTCCCGCATGGTGGCCAACGTCGCGATGGCCGCCATCGTCCTGTGGGGCGCCTACCGCGTCGCCGCCGACTCGCTCGCCCTGGGCGTGCTGGCCGCCGCGACCCTCTACCTACGCCGGCTGTACGACCCCATCGACCGGCTGGGCATGTTCCTCAATTCCTACGAGTCCGCGGCCGCCTCGCTGGAGAAGATCGCCGGGCTGCTGGCCCAGCGGCCGTCGGTGGCCGAGCCCGCCGCACCGCGGGCGCTGCCGCCCGCCACCCCCGGCCGGCCCGGCCGCGAAGTGGCGTTCTGCGGCGTCCGCTTCGGGTACCGCACGGGCGGCGAGGTGCTGCCGCGCTTCGACCTCACGCTGGCGGCCGGCACCACGGTCGCGGTGGTCGGCGCCACCGGGGCCGGCAAGTCCACCCTCGCCCGGTTGCTGGCCCGGTTCCACGACCCCACCCAGGGCCGGGTGGTGCTGGACGGGGTCGAGCTGCGCGAGCTGTCCGGCGCCGAGCTGCGCCGCGCGGTGGTGATGGTCACCCAGGAGGCGTTCCTGTTCTCCGGCTCGGTCGCCGACAACATCGCGCTGGGCCGCCCGGACGCCGACCGCGCGGAGATCGAGCGGGCCGCGCGGGCGATCGGCGCCCATGACTTCATCACCGCCCTCCCGGACGGCTACGACACCGACGTTCGCAAGCGCGGTGGCCGACTCTCCGCGGGCCAGCGGCAACTGGTCGGCTTCGCCCGGGCGTTGCTGGCCGATCCGGCGGTGCTCATCCTGGACGAGGCGACCAGTTCGCTGGACATACCCGGCGAGCGGGCGGTGCAACGGGCCATGGGCGCGGTGCTGCGCGGCCGTACGGCGCTGGTGATCGCGCACCGGCTGTCCACGGTGGAGTCCGCCGACCGGGTGCTGGTGATGGCCGACGGCCGGATCGTGGAGGACGGCGCCCCGGCCGCGCTGATCGCCGGCCACGGCCGGTACGCGGCGCTGCACCGGGCCTGGCGGGAGAGCGTGACATGACCGCCGGCAGCGTTGCGGAGCACCGCGGTCCGGTGGGCTATCTGTGGTGGCTGGTGGCCAGCCAGCGGCGGCGGGCGGTGGCCGGCTCGGTGCTGGGCACCCTGTCGATGGTGGGGCAGATGCTGCCGCCGTACGTGCTGTCCCGGGCGATCGACGACGGGCTGGCCCCCGGGCGCTGGGGCGCGCTGGTGGCGTGGGCGGCGGTGCTGTTCGGCCTGGGCATGACCAACTCCGTCCTGGGGACGTGGCGGCACCGGACGATGACCAAGATCCGGATGGACGCGAGCATCCGGACGGTGCGGGCCCTGGTGGCGCACACCCTGCGGCTGGGTGCCGCGCTGCCCCGGCAGGTGAGCGCCGGCGAGGTCGTCACGATCGGGATCGGCGACGTCGCGGTGATCAGCCAGTCGCTGACGGTGATCGGTCCTGGCGTCGGCTCGGCGCTGGCCTATGCGGTGGTCGCGGTGTTGCTGCTGGACATCTCCCCGCTGCTGGCGGCGGTGTTGCTGCTGG
This sequence comes from Streptomyces sp. NPDC058000, assembly GCF_042886435.1. Classification (NCBI taxonomy): domain Bacteria; kingdom Bacillati; phylum Actinomycetota; class Actinomycetes; order Kitasatosporales; family Streptomycetaceae; genus Streptomyces; species Streptomyces sp. NPDC058000. The sequence continues at coordinate 7,989 of NZ_JBHVQS010000037.1, read as the reverse complement.
GGGTGCCGGTACTGGCGGTGCTGGTCGGGCCGCTGCTGGGGCGGCTGGAGGGCGTCGAGGCGCGGTACCGCGAGCGGGAGGGCGGGCTGGCGGCCCGGCTGACGGACCTCGCCGGCGGGCTGCGGGTGCTCAACGGGCTCGGCGGCAAGGAGGCGTTCGCCCAGCGGTACGGGCAGGAGGCGCGGGCGTTGCGCGGCGAGGGCTATCGGGTCGGCGCGGTGACCAGTTGGGTGCAGGCGCTGGGGGTCGGGCTGCCGACGCTGTTCGTGGCCGCGGTGACCTGGCTCGCGGCCCGGATGGCGGCCCAGGGCGCCCTCACCGTAGGCCAGTTGGTGGCGGTGTACGGCTATGCGGCGGCGCTGGTGGCACCGGTCTCGTTCTTCATCGAGTTCGGCTACGACTTCACCCGGGGCCGGGTGGCGGCGCGACGGGTGGTGCGGTTCCTGAGTCTGAGGCCGGACGGCCGGGCTGGGGAGCCGGACGGCCGGGCTGGGGAGCCGGACGGCCGGGCTGGGGAGCCGGACGGCCGGGCTGGGGAGCCGGATGGCCGGGCAGGGGAGCCGGATGGCCCGGCGTTCGGGGAGCCGCCCCCGGTGCCGGCGGTGCTCCGCGACCCGGCGTCCGGCGTCGAGGTGGTGCCGGGGTCGTTGACCGCGCTGGCCGGTGAGCGCCCGGAGGAGTCGGCGGCGGTGCTGGACCGGCTCGGCGGCTTCGCGGAGTCGGCGGCGACCTGGGGGGCGGTGCGCCTCGACGCCATCGACCCGGCGCGGCTACGGGCCCGGGTGCTGGTGGCGGACAACGAGGCGGACCTGTTCGCCGGCACCCTGCGCGAGGTGGTCAGCGGGCGGCGGGACCGGAGTCGGGAGGCGATCGAGGGGGCCTTGTACACCGCGGCGGCCGAGGACATCGTCCGCGGGCTGCCGGCGGGGCTGGACAGCCCGGTGGCGGCGCAGGGCCGGGACCTCTCCGGCGGCCAGCGGCAACGGCTGCGGCTGGTCCGGGCGTTGCTGGCCGATCCGGAGGTGCTGTTGGCGGCCGAGCCGACCTCGGCGGTGGACGCGCACACCGAGGCGGCGATGGCGGCGCGGCTGCACGCGGCCCGCGCCGGCCGGCGGACGACGGTGCTGACCACCACCTCACCGCTGCTGTTGGACCGCGCGGACACGGTGTACTACCTGGCCGGGGGGCGGGTGGCGGCGGTCGGCAGCCACCGGGAACTCCTCGAAACGGAGCCGGGGTACCGGTGGTTGGTGACGCGCGGCACGGGCGAGGAAGCGGAGGCGGGGGCATGACGGTGACCGAGGAGTGTCCTGCGGTGGCCCGGACCGGGCGGTCCGTTGGAGGCCCGCTCCCGTCCGGTGCGCTGCCGGTGGCCGACCGGGCCGGCACCCGCCGGGCCGCGCTCGCGCTGATCCGCCGGGACGGCCGCGCCTTCGCCCTGGTGCTGGCGCTGAACGCGCTGGCCGCGGGCGCCGGTCTGATCGCGCCGTGGCTGCTCGGCCGGATCGTGGACGCGGTGCGCGGTGGCGGCGGGGTGGCCGCGGTGGACCGGCTGGCCCAGGTGATCCTGGTGTGCGCGCTGGCGGAGTTGCTGCTGGCGCGGTCCGCCCGGTACGCCGGGCACCGGTTCGGTGAGCGGACCGTGGAGCGGGTGCGCGGGCGCTTCGTCGCGCGGGTGTTGGCGCTGCCCCCGGCGGTCGTGGAGCGGGCCGGGGCGGGCGATCTGACGACGCGCGGGACGACCGACACCGCCACGGTCGGGCGGACGCTGCGGGACGTGGTGCCGGAGGTGCTGATCGCCTCGGTGCAGGTGGTGTTCTCGCTGGGCGCGGCGCTGGTGCTGGACGTCCGGCTCGGGCTGTGCGGGGTGGGGCTGCTGGGCGTGCTGGTGGCGACGCGTTGGTATCTGCGCCGGGCGCGGGACGCCTATCTGGCGGAGGGGGCGGCCAATTCGGCGTTGGCCGAGCAGTTGGCGGCCACCGCGGGGGGTGCCCGGACGGTCGAGGCGTTGGGGCTCCAGGGGGTCCGGCATGCCGCGGCGGAGGCGGCGGTCGCGGGTTTTCGCCGCAGTCGGCTCCGCACCCTGGCGCTGCGCACGGTGTTCTTCCCGGCGGTGGACGTCTCGTACGTCCTGCCGGTGGTGGCGGTGCTGCTGGTGGGCGGGTGGCTCCAGGCGCGGGGCGCGGTCGGTCTGGGGTCGGTGGTCTCCGCGGCGATGTACCTGTGGCAGGTGTCGGGGCCGTTGGACGCGATCCTGTTGCGGGTGGAGCAACTCCAGAGCAGCGGGGCGGCGTTCGCCCGGGTGGAGGGGCTGTCGGCGGCGCCCACGGGGCCGCGGGAGCCGGGCCGTTCCCCCGCGCCCGACGGCGGCCGCATCGACGTCACCGACGTGCACTTCGCCTACGGGGCAGCGGACGCGGACGGCGGCACGGACGGCAGTACGGACGCCGGCACGAACGGCGACACGGCCGACCGCACAGACGGCGGCACGAACGCCGGCACGAACGCCCGCACGAACGGCACCGGCGCAGCCGACGGCGGCGGCGGGGACGACGACCGGGCAGCAAGCGACAGCGCGACCGACGCGGCCGATGTCCTGCGCGGAGTGACGCTCACCGTCCGCCCCGGTGAGCGGCTGGCCCTGGTCGGCCCGTCGGGGGCCGGGAAGTCCACGCTGGGGCGGCTGTTGGCGGGGGTCGACGCCCCGCGCCGGGGTGCGGTCACGGTCGGCGGGGTGCCGGTGGCCGGTATGGATCCCGCGGTGCTGCGCCGGCAGGTCGTGCTGGTCACCCAGGAGCACCACGTGTTCCTGGGCACCGTCCGGGACAACCTGCGGATCGCCGCACCGGACGCCGGGGACACCGCGCTGCGGGCCGCACTGGCCGCGGTCGGGGCCGACTGGGTGCGGGAACTCCCGGACGGTCTGGACACCGCGCTGGGCACCGGCGGGTACCGCCCGGACGGTTCGCAGGCCCAGCAACTGGCGCTGGCCCGCGTGGTGCTGGCCGATCCCCACACGGTGGTCCTCGACGAGGCGACGGCGCTGCTGGACCCGCGGACCGCCCGCCGCGCGGAGCGTGCGCTGGCCGCCGTTCTCGAAGGCCGTACGGTCATTGCCATCGCGCACCGGCTGCACACCGCGCACGACGCGGACCGGGTGGCGGTGCTGGAGGCCGGCCGCCTGACCGAACTGGGCACGCATGAGGAGTTGGTGGCGGCCGACGGTGTCTACGCGGCGCTCTGGCGCTCCTGGCGCTCCTGATCGGGCGGCGTTCGCGGGTCCGCCGGGCCGGCCGGGATTCCCGGCCGGCCGTCCGGTTTCCGGACGTGGATTTCGCCCAACGGACGTTTTCCGGCCATTTCATTGATGGGCACCTGACAACCACTCGCCAGTGGTGGCACTCTTCCCGGCAGCCGCCACCCGGACCCCCACAGCACCGCCCCGGGCGGCCGCGACCCCAGCGCCACCAGCACCGCAGCCCCCCACACGCTCCATGGTTCTGCCTCGCTCTGCCCGGACGGCCGCTCCGCCGCCCGGTCCCCCTTGGCCGCCCCCCTCATGTCGCGGCCCCGCAGAAGGAGTCAGTGTGAGAAGCACCCCCCATAGACCCACCCCGCAGCGACGCGCCGTGGCGACCGGCGCGCTGGTAGCGGTCACCGCCCTCCTGGCCGTCGGCGTCCAGGCCGGTACCGGCGCGGCCGCCAGCCCGCACGGCACCCCCGCCGCCCGCCCGGGCCCGCACGCGGCACCCGTCGCCGGTGCGCTGCCCGCCAAGCTCACCCCGTCCCAGCGGGCCGAGCTGATCCGCACGGCGAACGCCACCACCGCCGCGACCGCCCAGCGGCTGCAACTCGGCGCCAAGGAGAAGCTGGTCGTCAAGGACGTCGAGAAGGACGCCGACGGCACCACGCACACCCGGTACGAGCGCACCTACGAGGGACTGCCGGTGCTCGGCGGCGACCTCGTCGTGCACACCGCGAAGACCGGTGCGGTCAAGAGCACCACCAAGGCCCTGAAGACGGCCCTCACGGTGGCGTCCACCACCGCCGAGGTCGCCCCGGCCACCGCCGCGACCAAGGCGGTCTCCGCCGCCAAGTCCCTCGGCTCCACGAAGACCGCGGCCGACCAGGCCCCGCGCAAGGTCATCTGGGCCGCCGACGGCACCCCGCGGCTGGCCTGGGAGACGGTGGTCGGCGGGGTCCAGGACGACGGCACGCCCAACCAGTTGCACGTCATCACCGACGCCACCACCGGCGCGAAGATCTTCCAGTACCAGGGCATCGAGAACGGCATCGGCAACAGCGAGTACAGCGGCAAGGTCACCATCGGGACCTCCGGTTCGGCGCCGAACTTCACGATGACCGACGGCACCCGCGGCGGCCACAAGACCTACGACCTCAACCACGGCTCGTCCGGCACCGGTTCGCTGTTCACCGACGCCGACGACACCTGGGGCGACGGCACCGCCGGCAACCCGCAGACCGCCGCCGTGGACGCCGCCTACGGCGCCCAGGAGACCTGGGACTACTACAAGAACGTGCACGGCCGCACGGGCATCCGCGGGGACGGCGTCGGCGCCTACTCCCGCGTGCACTACGGCAACAGCTACGTCAACGCCTTCTGGGACGACGGCTGCTTCTGCATGACGTACGGCGACGGCAGCAACAACGCCGCCCCGCTGACCGCGCTGGACGTGGCCGGCCACGAGATGTCGCACGGCGTCACCGCCGCCACCGCCAACCTCACCTACAGCGGCGAGTCCGGCGGCCTCAACGAGGCCACCTCGGACATCTTCGGCACCGCCGTGGAGTTCTACGCCAACAACCCGGCCGACCCGGGCGACTACCTCATCGGCGAGAAGATCAACATCAACGGCGACGGCACCCCGCTGCGCTACATGGACAAGCCGTCCAAGGACGGCGCCTCGGCCGACTACTGGTCGAGCACCGTCGGCAACAAGGACGTGCACTACTCCTCCGGCGTCGCCAACCACTACTTCTACCTGCTGTCCGAGGGCAGTGGCGCCAAGGACATCAACGGCGTCCACTACGACAGCCCGACCTTCGACAACCTGCCGGTGCCGGGCATAGGCCGGGCCAACGCCGAGAAGGTGTGGTTCAAGGCGCTCAGCCAGTACATGAGCGCCAACACCAACTACGCGGGCGCCCGCACCGCCACCCTCCAGGCCGCCGCCGACCTCTTCGGCCAGGGCAGCGCCACGTACAACACGGTCGCCAACACCTGGGCGGCGGTGAACGTCGGCGCCCGCGTCCCGGACGGCGGGGTCACCGTCACCAACCCGGGCAACCAGACCAGCACCGTCGGCCAGGCTGCCAGCCTCCAGATCAAGGCCAGCAGCGGCACCACCGGCGCGCTGACGTACGCGGCGACCGGGCTGCCCGCCGGGCTGTCCCTCGACGCCGCCACCGGCCTGATCTCCGGTACGCCGACCACCGCCGGCAGCGCCACGGTCACCGTGACGGTCACCGACGCGGCGAAGAAGACCGGGACCACGTCCTTCACCTGGACCGTCAATCCGGTCGGCGGCGGCAACGTCTTCGAGAACAACACCAAGGTGGCCATCCCGGACGCCGGTGCGGCGATCACCTCGCCGATCCCCGTCAGCCGCAGCGGCAACGCCCCCAGCGGCCTCAAGGTGACGGTGGACATCACCCACAGCTGGCGCGGTGACCTGGTCATCGACCTGCTGGCCCCGGACGGCACCGCGTACCGGCTGAAGAACTCCAGCATCTCGGACTCGGCGGCCGACGTGAAGGCCACGTACACCGTCAACGCCTCGGCGAAGGCCGCGAGCGGCACCTGGAAGCTGCGCGTCCAGGACGTCTACGCGGGCGACTCCGGCACCCTCAACGGCTGGAAGCTGACGTTCTGACAGCAACCGGTAATACTCCCGTCACCCTGATGTGACAAGGCAGGCAGTCCGCCGGACAAATCCCGTCGATCGCGACAACTGATCGACTGCACCTACGAGTTGGGCGTCGTTCCCGGATCCCCGGGGGCGGCGCCCCGCTCCGTTATTCGGACATCGATCACCTCTCTACGGACGATTTTTAGCCAACCTCCCACCACCCCGCTGACATGCACGCGTTCGAATGGCAGTCTTCCCGACGCATGTCACACCCGCATCGCTTTGCACCCCCACCACTTGGCAAAGTTGAAGGAGCACGCGTGACCCCCCACATATCTCGTAAGACCCGTGTGACCGGTTCGGTCGCCGCCGCCGCGGCCCTGCTCGTCGCCGGCATCACCGCCGCCGGTACCGCCGGCGCCACTCCCGCCCCCACCGCCGCCCGTGACGGCGCGCCGCTCGCGCTCAGCACCTCGCACCACGCGGAGTTGGTGCACGACGCGCAGGCCGCGACGGCGCAGACCGCCAGGACGCTGGGCCTGGGCTCGCAGGAGAAGCTGGTCGTCAAGGACGTCATCAAGGACGCCGACGGCACCACGCACACCCGCTACGACCGCACCTTCGCCGGCCTCCCGGTGTTCGGCGGCGACCTGGTCGTGCACACCGCCAAGGGCGGCGCCGTCAAGGGCGTCACCAAGGCCACCAAGGCGCCGGTCGCGGTCGCTTCCACCACCGCGAAGATCGCCCCGAAGGCCGCCGCGCTGGCCGCCGAGTCGACCGCGACCAAGAGCATCGGCGCCCAGAAGGTCGACGCGCCCGCGCCCCACAAGGTGATCTGGGCCGCCAAGGGCACCCCGGTGCTGGCGTACGAGACCGTGGTCGGCGGCGTCCAGAAGGACGGCACGCCCAACCAGCTGCACGTCATCACCGACGCCAACACCGGCAAGAAGCTCTACCAGTACCAGGGCATCGAGAACGGCGTCGGCAACAGCGAGTACGCCGGCAAGGTCGACCTCACGACCAAGAAGGGCGCCAACGGCTACGAGCTGACCGACGACTCCCGCGGCGGCCACCAGACGTTCGACCTGGGCGGCAGCGAGAGCGGCAACGGCAAGCTGTTCACCAACTCCACCGACACGTGGGGCGACGGCAAGCCCAGCAACGCGCAGACCGCCGCCGTGGACGCCGCCTACGGCGCCCAGGAGACCTGGGACTACTACAAGAACGTGCACGGCCGCAGCGGCATCAAGGGCGACGGCAAGGGTGCCACCTCGCGCGTCCACTACGGCCAGAACTACGTCAACGCGTTCTGGGACGACAGCTGCTTCTGCATGACGTACGGCGACGGCCAGGGCAACAACAAGCCGCTGACCGCCCTCGACGTCGCGGGCCACGAGATGTCGCACGGCGTCACCGCCGCCACCGCGGGCCTGGAGTACAGCGGTGAGTCCGGTGGTCTGAACGAGGCCACCTCGGACATCTTCGGCGCCTCCGTCGCGTTCTACGCCAAGAACCCCACCGAGCCGGGCAGCTACTTCATCGGCAAGAAGATCGACATCAACGGCGACGGCAAGCCGCTGCGCTACATGGACAAGCCCAGCAAGGACGGCCAGTCCCTGGACAACTGGAGCGCCGACGCCGGCAACGTCGACGTCCACTACTCCTCCGGCATCGCCAACCACTTCTTCTACCTGCTGTCCGAGGGCAGCGGCCCGAAGGACGCCAACGGCGACCACTACGACAGCCCGACCGCGGACGGCTCCAAGGTCACCGGCATCGGCCGGGACAAGGCCGAGAAGATCTGGTTCAAGGCGCTGACCACGTACATGACCTCGACCACCGACTACAAGGCGGCCCGCGAGGCGACCGTCAAGGCGGCCACCGACCTCTACGGCGCGGGCGGCGCCGAGGTCAAGGGCGTCGAGTCGGCCTGGGCCGGCGTCAACGTCAAGTAACACCTGGCAACGACGCACAGCGTCAACCAGCAGCGCACCGCGGCCGGTTGGCCGCACCGCACCGGCGTGGGCGGGGGGGGGGTAACCCCGCCCCCCCGCCGGTTTTAGGCGAGGGGGGCGCGGCGGATTAGCAACCGGGGGGCCCGCGCACCGGCGCCCCCCCC
>NZ_JBHVQS010000036.1:0-86690 GCF_042886435.1 Streptomyces sp. NPDC058000 | reverse complement strand
AACCTTACCAGATCCGTTTCCGTCTCTGGCCCCCTGCTGGAGCGGGGTCCGGCCGCTTCGCTTTCGCTTTTCGGCCTTTCCGACTTTATCAGATCTGTTTTCCGTTCCGGCCCGCATCTCGGTGAGTTGCGGTCGGTTCGAATTTCGATCCGATTCCCCGTCGGCGGGGTGTTCACTACGTTAGCGGAATTCCTCGGTGACGCCTAATCAGACGCCCGGAACGAATTTCGACATGCGGAATTCAATCCCGTTGAGGGGCCGTGCAGTAGTGAGTTGCCGCGAAGCGGCGGGATGGCTGTCCGGGGCCGTCGGCTCCGTGACAACTCGGAGAACATTACACGAGCGGATGGGGTGCTTCAAACCCGTGCGGGGGCAGGGCCCGACGGGTACTTTGAGGGGCATGACCGCGCATGTGCTCGTACAGCTGTGGTGGCCCGCCTGACGGCGGCCGCATCAGCAGCGCATGCATGACCACGGCCGCCGCTTCGGCGGCCGTTCGCGTTTCCCTTCGTCACCGGCCGGTGCAGCGGCGGTCCCGGTGAGAGTGAGGGACGGATGAGCGAGAAGGTCGGGACGGCGGAGACCGCGGCGCGGGTGTTCAGCGGGGTGCAGCCGACGGGGCACCTGACGCTGGGGAACTACCTCGGGGCGGTGCGGCGGTGGGTCGTGGAGGACCAGCACCGGGCGGATGCACTGTTCTGTGTGGTGGATCTGCACGCGCTGACCGTGGAGCACGATCCGGCGCGGGTGCGCAGGCTCAGTCGGCAGGCGGCGACCTTGTTGTTGGCGGCGGGGCTGGATCCGGAGCGGTGCACGGTGTTCGTGCAGAGCCATGTGGATGAGCATGCGCGGCTGGCGTATCTGATGGAGTGCACCGCCGGCGTCGGTGAGATGCAGCGGATGGTGCAGTTCAAGGAGAAGGCCGCGCGGGAGGAGGCGGCCGGGGTACGGGTGTCGTTGCTGACGTATCCGACGCTGATGGCGGCGGACATCCTGGCGTACGGGACGGATGAGGTGCCCGTGGGTGAGGACCAGACGCAGCATGTGGAGCTGACCCGGGATCTGGCGGTGCGGTTCAACCGGCGGTACGGGCGGGTGTTCGTGGTGCCGCGGGCGTCGCTTCCGGCGGTGGCGGCGCGGGTGATGGACCTTCAGGATCCGCGGTCGAAGATGGGCAAGGGGGCGGCCGGGCGGAACGGCGGCGCCGGGGTGATCCATCTGTTGGACGAGCCGGACGTGGTGCGGCGGAAGGTGCTGCGGGCCGTGACGGACGGTGGGACGGACGTGGTGTACGACCGGGACGAGCGGCCGGGGGTGGCGAATCTGCTGGAGGTGCTGGCGGCCTGCCGGGAGGATGCCGATCCGGCCGGGCTGGCGGCGGCGTACGGGTCGTACGGGGTGCTGAAGCGGGACGTCGCGGAGGCCGTGGTGGAGCTGTTGCGGCCGGTGCGGGAGCGGCACGCGGAGCTGGCGGCCGATCCGGGCTACGTGGACGGCGTGCTGCGGGCCGGGGCGGAGCGGGCGCGGGCGATGGCCAGGCCGCGGGTGGACGCGGCGTATGAGGCGGTGGGGCTGTTGCCCGCAGGTCGGTAGCCCGGAGGCTCCCCGCAGGTCGGTAGCCCGGAGGCCCGTAGGGGGAAGGGGAACAGATCCCGTAGGGGGTGGGAGGGCCCCCTGCGGGATCCACAACGGTGTGGGGTGGGGTGGTATTCCCGGCGGGTTGTGGGGGGGTGTCAGTTGCTGTTGCCGGTGGCCAGTTCGCGGCTGCGGTCGCGGGCGGCTTCCAGGGCGGCGATCAGGGCGGCGCGGACGCCGTGGTTCTCCAGTTCGCGGATGGCGTTGATGGTGGTGCCCGCGGGGGAGGTGACGTTCTCGCGGAGCTTGACGGGGTGTTCGCCGCTGTCGCGGAGCATCACCGCGGCGCCGATGGCGGCCTGGACGATCAGGTCGTGGGCCTTGTCGCGGGGCAGCCCGAGCAGGATGCCGGCGTCGGTCATCGCCTCGACGAGGAAGTAGAAGTAGGCCGGGCCGGAGCCGGAGAGGGCGGTGGCGGCGTCCTGCTGGGACTCCGGGACGCGCAGGGTCTTGCCGACCGTGGAGAAGATCTCCTCGGTGAGGGTGAGGTGGGCGGCGGTGGCGTGGGTGCCTGCGGAGATGACGGACATCGCCTCGTCGACGAGGGCCGGGGTGTTCGTCATGACCCGGACGACCGGGGTGTCGGGTGCCAGCCGCTCCTCGAAGTAGGAGGTCGGGATGCCGGCGGCGCCGCTGATCACCAGGCGGTCGGCGGGGACGTGCGGAGCCAGCTCGGTGAGCAGGGTGCCCATGTCCTGGGGCTTGACGGTGAGGATCAGCGTGTCGGCGGCCTTGGCGGCCTCGGCGTTGCTGACCGCTTCGACGCCGTAGCGGGTGCGGAGTTGTTCGGCGCGCTCCGGGCGGCGGGCGGTGACCAGCAGGTCGGAGGGCGCCCAACCGCCGCGGATCATGCCGCTGAGCAGGGCCTCGCCGATTTTTCCGGTGCCGAGTACGGCGACCTTCTGGGTCATGCGTTCACCTCGCCGGTGGTGCGTGGTCGGGTCGGTGCCATCCTCGCACCGGTGGGCGGCGGAGTGCCCCGGTGTCCACGGAGCGGGCAGTGGGCGGCGGCGGGCGACGGACGGCAGATGACGGACGACGGGGCCCCGTTTTCCAGGGCGGGCGCGGAACAGAGTGCACCGCAGAGTGCGCAGAGTGCAGTGCAGTCGTAATCGGAACGGGACGGTCGAAGTGGCAGAAATGCCCGTATGGTCGGGGAACTTGTGTTCACCATCCGTCCCCGGTCCGAGGAGTGCCGTGCCACGCCGCCCCCTCCGTAGATGCGGTGCCGTCGCCGCACTGTCCGTCGCCCTGCTGCTGTCCTCCTGTACGTCCGGGGGTACGGCCGTCAGGGGGGCCGCGGGCGGCGGCGGGCTGGGCGATCCGCTCTTCCCGGCGCTCGGCAACGGCGGCTACCGCGTCAGCCACTACGGGCTCGACCTCGGCTACGACGTGGCAAAGCGGCATCTGGACGGCACCGCCGCGATCACCGCCGAGGCCGGCGCGGACCTGCGGTCCTTCCAGCTCGACCTCCAGGGGATGACGGTGACCGGCGTGCGGGTCGACGGTCGGGACGCGGAGTTCAGCCGTAAGGGGCACAAGCTGGTGGTCCGGCCGGCCGCCGGAATAGTCAAGGGCGACACGTTCCGGACGACCGTCCGCTACCGCGGGACGCCACAGGAGATGCGGGACGCGGACGGGGCGACGGAGGGCTGGGTCAAGACCGCCGACGGCGCGTTCGTGGCCGGCGAGCCGGCCGGGTCGATGACGTGGTTCCCCGGCAACAACCACCCCAGCGACAAGGCCAGTTACGACTTCCGGATCACCGTGCCGCAGCGCTACACCGCGGTCGCCAACGGGGAGCTGAAGTCGAAGCGGACAGCCGGCGGGCGGACCACCTACGAGTGGCACAGCGCGGAGCCGATGGCCAGTTACCTCGCGACCGCCACGATCGGGACGTTCGACGTCCAGGAGTCCCGTACGCCGCAGGGCCTGCCGGTCTACGTCGCGGTGGACCCGCGGGAGGCCGCGGCCAGCCGGAAGCCGTTGTCCCGGCTGCCGGAGATCCTGGCGTGGGGGGCCGAGCTGTTCGGCCCGTACCCGTTCGCGTCGGCGGGCGCGATAGTGGACCACACGCCGGGCCGGGTCGACTGGGGAGCGCTGGAGACCCAGACCAAGCCGGTCTACGCCGGGGCGCCGGACACCTCGACGGTGGTGCACGAGACCGCCCACCAGTGGTTCGGCGACTCGGTGACGCCGAAGACCTGGCAGGACACCTGGCTCAACGAGGGCTTCGCGACCTACGCCGAGTGGCTGTGGGAGGAGCGCGAGGGCGGCCGGACCCCGCAGGAGCAGTTCGACGCGCTCTACGACGGGGACGAGGACCACGCGCGCTGGGACTTCCCGCCCGGCGAGCCGCCGACCGCGGCGGACGTGACCGGGACGCCCGTCTACGAGCGCGGTGCGATGGTGCTCCAGCAGCTGCGGAACGCGGTCGGCGACAAGACGTTCTTCTCGATCCTCAAGGAGTGGCCCGCGAAGTTCCGGCACGCCAACGCCGACACCGAGGACTTCATCTCCTTCTGCCAGGACCGCACGGACGAGGACCTGACCGACCTGTTCGACGACTGGCTGTACGGGGAGGGGCAGCCGGACTGGGAGTACGACGCCGCCTGAGCCCGGCGGGACGGGCGCCCGCCGGGCTCACGGCGTTCACAGGTCCGCGAGGTCCAGGTGCCCGAGCTTGTCGGGGTTGAGCACCGCGTCCACTTCGGTGATCAGCCCGTCGTGCACCGTGAAGGCGAAGACCCCGGACGGGTACTCCCCCGACGCGTCGGCGAAGACCAGCCCCTGGGCGCCGTTGACGTCCCGGACCGCCAGCCGCATGGTCGCCGGGGCGAAGTTGCGGGTGACCAGGCCCCAGACGTAGCGGGCGACCTTCTCCCGGCCCAGCACCGGCCGGCGGGCCGCGGAGACCTTGCCGCCGCCGTCCGAGCGCCACACCACCTCGGGGTCGAGCACGGTCAGCAGCGCCTCGAAGTCCCCGCCCATGACGGCCGCCAGGAACGCCTCGACGGTGCGCCGGTGCTCGACCCGGTCGACGGTCCGGCGCGGCGCCTCGGCCCGGACCCGGCGCCGGGCGCGCGAGGCCAACTGCCGCACCGATTCCGGGGTGCGGCCGACCGCCTCGGCGATCTCCGGGAACGGCACCGCGAAGACCTCGTAGAGGACGAACGCGGTGCGCTCGGCCGGAGTGAGCCGCTCCAGGACGGTGAGCAGCGCCATGCCCACCGACTCGTCCAGGGTCACCCGGTCCTCGGGGCCGTCCGGGACGCCGGTGCGGGCGACGCCGACGGGCCCGCCGGTGGCGGCGTCGAGCAACGGCTCCGGCAGCCACGGCCCCACGTACGTCTCGCGCCGGGCCCGGGCCGACCCCAGCAGGTCGTAGCAGATCCGGCTGACCACGGTGGTGAGGAAGGCGCGCGGGCTCTCCACCGGCGGCTCGTCGGGGAGCGCCTGCCAGCGCAGCCAGCTCTCCTGCACCGCGTCATCGGCGTCGCTGACCGTCCCCATGATCCGGTACGCCACGCCCCACAGCCGGCCCCGCAACTCCTCGAACTGCGCCAGCCGTTCGGCCCGGACCTGCCCGTCCGCCGCCCCGTGTCCCCGCTCCGGCATCGTGTGCTCCCGCCTCCCTGGTCCCGGCCTCGGTGCGTTCACCGGCGGTCACCGGGACAGGGACGACGCTACGGGGTGGAAGGTGAGTGGAAGGTGACCGGGCCGGATGCGGGGTGACGGGTCCTCAGGGGGCGGGATGTCGGGGTGTCCGGCGCGGAGTCGGGCGGCCATCGTCGCGCCCGGCTCCACGGCCGTGACCTGCGCGCCGCGCGCCCGCAGCAGCCCGCTGGCGATGCCGGTCCCGGCGCCGACGTCCAGCACCCGTGCCCCGGCCAGCGGCCGTCCGGCCAGCTCCTCGACGGCGTCGAACAGCGCCGGTGGATAGCCGGGGCGGGCGGCCGCGTACTGGGCGGCGACCGCGTCGAAGGCCCGGGCGAGGGTGCTGTGGTCCGGTGCCTGCGGTGACTCGGAGGGCACCGATGACTCCAACGACTCGGGTGGCTGCGGTGACCGAGGTGGCTGCGATGACCGGGGTTGCTGCGATGACCGGGGTTGCTGCGACGGCTGCGATGACTGCGGTGACGTCATGGCAGGCATCCTGCCCCGGGCCCACCGGAACCGCGGCCTCCTCCTGAAGAATGGCCCGACGGCCGGAAAGAACGGCCCGACGGCCGACAAGAATGGCCCGGCAGTCGGCGCGGAGCCGACCGCACGGCCGGAGCCGCCCCGACCAGGGCAACGGCCGGACGACGGGGGAAGAGAGGACACCATGCGCGCACGCGGCATCAACTACGACACCGGGTTCCTGCCCGGGGACGAGATCTCGCGGAAGGACTTCAACGAGCCGGTGGTGCGCCGGGACATGGGCGTGATCGCCCGGGAGCTGCACTGCGACGCGGTGCGGATCTCCGGCGGGCGGCCGGAGCGGCTGAGCACCGCGGCACGGTGCGCGGTGGAGGCCGGACTGGAGGTGTGGTTCGCGCCGTTCCCCGTGGATCTCACGCCCGACGAGCTGCTGCCGTTCTTCGCGGAGTGCGCGCAGCGGGCGGAGGAGGTCCGGCGGTCCGGGGCCGAGGTGGTCTTCGTCGCCGGGTGCGAGCTCAGCGCGTTCTGCAAGGGCTTCATCCCCGGGGAGGGCTACGGCGAGCGGCTCCGGGCGATGGCCACCGCCGACCTGGACTGGTGGATGTCGCTCGGCCCGGTGGCGGAGCGGCTGAACGCCTTCCTCGCCGAGGTGGCCGCGGTCGTCCGGGCCCACTTCGGGGGCCGGGTCACCTACGCCTCCGGGCCCTGGGAGGCGATCGACTGGACGCCGTTCGACCTGGTCGGGGTGGACGCCTACCGGGCCGCGTACAACGCCGACACCTTCCGGGAGGAGCTGCGCGGGCACGCCGCGCATGGCAAGCCGGTCGCGGTGACCGAGTTCGGCACCTGCCCCTACGAGGGCGCGGGCGAGCTGGGCGGCCTGGCCTGGCAGCCGCCGGCCGGCGCGGTTCCGGACGAGGGCGAGCAGGTGCGGTACTTCACCGAACTCCTCGACGCCTTCGAGGCGGAGGGGGTGGACACCGCGCTGTGGTTCACCTTCGCCGGCTTCGGACGGGTGACCCGGGACGCGGACCTCTCCTCGTACGGAGTGGTGCGGATGACCGACGCGGAGGCGCACTGGGAGCCGCGGGAGGTGTTCCGGGCGATGGCCGAGCGATATGCCGCCGGCGGGGGCACCGGCCGTGCCACCGGTAGTGCCACCAGCCGTGCCGCCGGCCGGGACTGACCAGGGCGCGGGGGCCGGGGCGTGGTGGACCGGGGAACCGCCTAGCGGCGCTTCTTCCCCGACCCCGACCCCGACCCTGGCCCCGACCCGTTCGGCTTCGAGTTCGGCTTCGGCTTCGGCTTGCGCTCCGCCGGGTTCCCGGCACGGGATCCCCGGCGGCGGGCGTGGCGGTCGAGCGCCGCGTCGTACTCGGCGCGGCGGAGCGCCTCCCCGGGCGCCTCGACCAGGCTGCGGCAGAAGTAGGCGAGCAGCGAGCCGATGAAGCCGATGAGCATCAGGCTCTGCATCGACCGCTCGGCGCCGCTGTCGGCGACCGGGCCCGGACGGCGCACGAAGCCGTCCCAGGTACGGCGGAAGGCCAGCGCGCTACAGACCGCAAAGCCGGCCACCACCAGGACGTTGACCAACGAGCCGACCGCGGCGATCTCCAGCCCCTGGACGGCGAACCGCATGACCAGCGCACCGGCCGCGGCGAGCACCAGTGAGCCCACCGCGACACCGGCCCGGCGCAGCGCGTAGCCGCCGTCGTGCTCGACCCAGGTGGTGCCGAAGAATCGGATCTCCTCCGGCGCCGGGCCGCTCGGGGCCACCGTTCGCTGCGCGTCGCTCATGGCGTCGATTATCCCCGGGGGCCCGCCGGCCGTGCCGTGCGGCCGGCCGCCGCGTCAGCTCATGCAGCTGGGCGCGACCATGTCGCTACTGCCCGTGTGGACGTAGGAGTCGGAGACGTACTCACCGGGCGCGATGTTGTCCCAGAGGTTGGAGGTGCCGTAGGGGCCGACCACCCACTGGCCGCGCGTCTGGCAGCGGATCTGCACCTGGGCGCCCGCCGGCAGCTGGCGGACCAGCGGGGTGTTGGTGCCGGCGCCCTGGCGGACGTTGACGCGGTAGCCGGGTGCGATGGGGTAGGCCGTCCGGCCGGCGAGGGCCGCGCCGAGCGCTGCCGGCGCGGCGTCGGTCAGCGCGTCCGCCGCCCCGCTCGGGTCCGGCTCCGCTCCGGCGTCCGGCCCGGCGCTCCCCTGAAATTCCTGCGTGGTCATTTTCGTGTCCCCCCGTTTACTGGACGTACCAGCCGTACTACTGGACGTACCCGATGGTTGCCCGCCGTTGGCGGGCAGTGCGAACTCCGGGCGTGCGTTCGACGCCCACGACGCGCACGCTAGCAAGCCTCACCCGTCCCGGACGTGCCATGGACTAGGCTCCGCGCGTCGCACCTGTGACCGAATGGCAGGGCGCCTCGCACGGGGAAGACACGGGGAAGACACGGGGGTGGAACGATGCCGCCGCTGCGCGATTCCGGGCTCGGCTCGGAAGCGGAGCGTCCGGAGTACGCCGGGCAGTACCGCTTGGAAGCGCGGCTGGGCTCCGGGGGAATGGGCGTGGTCCATCTGGCCCGGTCCTCCTCCGGGCTGGTGCTCGCGGTCAAGGTCATCCACGCCGAATTCGCCCAGGACCCGGAGTTCCGGGGGCGGTTCCGGCAGGAGGTGGCCGCCGCCCGGCGGGTCAGCGGCGCCTTCACGGCCCCCGTCGTCGATGCCGATCCGGACGCCGAGCGGCCCTGGATGGCGACGCTCCACATCGCCGGTCCGACCCTTTCCGAGCATGTGAAGCGGAACGGCCCGCTGACCCCCGCCGAGGTGCGTCAGCTGGGCGCGGGCCTCGCCGAGGCGCTGCGCGACATCCACCGGGCCGGCGTGGTGCACCGCGACCTCAAGCCCAGCAACGTGCTGCTCGCCGCCGACGGCCCGAAGGTCATCGACTTCGGCATCTCCCGGCCGTCCGACAGCGAGATGCGCACCGAGACCGGGAAGTTGATCGGCACGCCGCCGTTCATGGCCCCCGAGCAGTTCCAGCGGCCGCGTGAGGTCGGCCCGGCGGCGGACGTCTTCGCCCTGGGGTCGGTGCTGGTGCACGCCGCCACCGGCCGCGGCCCGTTCGACTCCGAGAGCCCGTACCTCGTCGCGTACCAGGTGGTGCACGACGACGCGGACCTGTCGGGCGTGCCGGACGAGCTCGCACCGCTCATCGAGGGCTGCCTGGCCAAGGATCCGGCGGACCGCCCGACGCCGGACCGGCTGCGGCAACTGCTGCACACGGACGCGCCGATGACGCTGCCCGCCGCGCGTCCGGCCCGCGGCGAGGCGCTGCCGGAGACGGTCCCCGGCGCCCGGATACCCGCCCAACGGCAGCCGATCCGCACCGAGCCCACGCCGCCGCGCGCCGAGACCACCCACGTCCGCGCCCGCACCCCGAACGTGTCCCGTACTCCGGACGTGCCCCGTACTCCGGACGTGCCCCGTACTCCGGACGCGTCCCGCTCCTCCGCCGACCCGCCGGCCCCGCCGTCCGCTCCCGAGGACGCCCCCGGAACCGCCCCCGCGCCTCGAAGGGGCCGCCGCCGTCTCCTCTGGGCCGCCGCTGCCCTCGCCGTGACCGCCGGTGCCGTCGGCGGCACCTGGGCCCTCACCCGGGACTCCGACGCCCCGGCCCTCCAGACCCACGCCTCGCCCACCCCGCATGTCACCTTCCACCCCTGGCGCACCACGATCATCGAGCGCCCCGCCGGCCACGACGCCGAGATGCCGTACTGCACGGCCGGTGCCGATGCCGTCTTCTGCGGCCAGTCCGGCCTCCCGGCCGCCCGCCTCACCTCCGACACCGGCAAGGTGGCATGGCGTCACAAGGGCGCCCCCGCCGGCCGCGAGGCCGTCTCCCCCACCGCCCCCGTCCTCTCCGGCGGCCTCCTCTACGTCTTCACCGCCGACGGCAAGCGCTTGCAGGCCCTCGACCCGTCGCCGCACGGCAACGGCGCCCTCCGCTGGAGCCTGGACGTCTCCTCCTACGAGGGCGGCGCCGCCGTGCTCGCCGACCGCGTCCTCCTCACCGCCGCCGACGGCACGGTCACCGCCCTGGACACCACCACGCACCAACAGCGCTGGCGCAAGCGCTTCCCCGGCCACCGCCTCCCCCGCTTCACCACCTACGGCGACCCGCACACCGCCTACGCCGCCGAAACCCTCACCGCCGGCCCCACCCCCACCACCCAACTCACCGCCATCAACCCGGCCGACGGCTCGGTCCACTGGTCCCACCAGCTCCCCGGCACGCTCACCCTGGCCGGCCCCACCACGTCCGGCGCCCTCTTCCTCACCGTCGGCGAACCCACCTACGACGGCTTCGTCTCCGCCGTGCTCCGTTACGACCCGGCCACCCACCGGACCCGGAAACTCCCCCTGGCCGCACCGCTGCCCGGAGTGGCCGCCGCCGTCCAGGGCGAGACGGTGTATCTGTTGGCCGAGGGCGGCGCCCTCCAGGCCGTCGGCGAACGCACGTGGGACACCGAGACCTCGGTCAGCCGCGGCTCGGCCCCCGTCGTCAGCGGCAACCGCCTCTACTTCACCGCCGCCGACGGCCGCCTCATCGCCGTCGACACCACCACCGGCGCCCTCCTCGGCCAGACCCCGCCCCGCCTGGCCGCCACCCGCCACAACGGCTTCCTCCAGGCCATCCCCGCCCCCACCCTGGACACCACCCACGGCCGCATCTACGCCGCCTCCCCCGACGGCACGGTCTTCGGCGTGGCGACCACCGACCCGCGCCGGTGGTGAGGACACCGCGCCCCGGGCGCGGTCAGACGGGCCGCGCGCTGTGCCGGTTGAGTTCCGCGACGTGGTCGCTCAGGGCGGCGGACACCGCGACCGGCTCGACGTCCTCGGGAGCCACGTCCCACTCCACCCCACCACCCAGCGGCCGGAGTTGGAAACACGCCCCCTCGTGGTCCATGACCCGCCCCACCCGGTCCCGCAGCCGATCCCGCACGATCTCGCCCTTTGCCGGCGCGTAGCCGCTCATGACCGCACGCCCCCGTCCCCGCCCCCGATGACGGCGGCCAACTCCCGCGCGGTCTGCGGGTTGCAGCGCCCCAACTCGATGAGCGGGCGCTGCGCTTGACCGCAGTACGTCACCAGGTCGAGCCCGAGCGACGGCAACACGATGCCGTTCCGCTCCAACGCGGCGACCAACACGTCGAGCGCCGCTTCGGCGTCGGCGACCTTCTCCCTCGTCATGGGTGCTCCTTCTGCCGTTTCCGTACCTGACACACCGGAACGCGATTACGGTGAGTGTTCCGGCCGTTACGAGAATGGCCTGGGGGTGGGGCGCACGGGCCGTTCGCAGGCCGTACTTCGCCACCCGATCCTGTTAGTTCCACACCTTCCACGGAGGAGGGCGCTGTGCCGCCGAGAAGGGTCGTCACCGGACGAAGTCAGGAGCCACGCAAACGGTTCGCGGAAGAGCTGCGCTCACTCAGAACGGAGAACGGGCTCAGCCTGCGACAGCTCGGTCACGTGCTGGGATGGGACTCGTCACTGTTCGGCAAGATGGAGAGTGGGCAGACCCTCGGGAGCCCGGAAGTCGTCCAGGCATTGGACGACCACTACGGAACGGGGCCGCTCCTGCTGACCCTCTGGGAGTTGGCACTCGCCGATCCCACTCAATTCCGCGAGCAGTACCGGCGCTACATGGCGTTGGAACAGGAAGCGGTCAGCCTCTGGCACCATGCCGTAGGCGTACTGCCGGGTCTGCTACAGACCAAGGCGTACGCCCGCGAGGTCCTCGCAGCTGGCGGCATCAAAGGGGCTGAGCTGACACAGCAGGTCGAAGCCCGCATAGGTCGTCGCGACTTGTTGGCGGGCGAGGACCCACCGCAATTTCGCACGATCCTTTCGGAGACTGTGCTCCGCACACCGCTGCGCAACTCACAAGAGTGGCGAGAACAGCTTCAACACCTGTCTGAGGCTGGCGAGCAACCGAACATGTCACTTCAGGTACTGCCTCACGGCCCTTGGTTACACGCTCTGGCAAGCACGGACGTGATGTTTCTCCGGCTGCTGGATGGCCGAACCGTCGCCTACACCGAGAGCGCTCTGCACGGTGAACTGGTCGAAGCATCGGGAGCAGTTGAGCGATTGCAACGCACGTACGATGCTATTCGCGACCTCGCGCTGTCCCCAGCCGAGTCGCGGAAGTTCATCGGGCAGATGTTGGAGGAAGTGCCGTGCGACCCATCGACCTGAGCCACGCCACCTGGCGCAAGTCCAGCTACAGCAACTCGGACGGCGGCCAGTGCATCGAGATCGCCGACAACGTCCCCGCCCTCATCCCCGTCCGCGACAGCAAGACCCCCCACGGCCCCGCCCTCGTCTTCGAGGCAGCCGCCTGGGGCACGTTCGTCGCCGCCGTAAAGAACGAGCAACTGCCCGGCGCCTGACCGCCGGACGGCGCAACGCACTGGCCGCCCCCGACGCGAGCGCGGGAGCGGCCAGTTGGTTGTGGCGGGGGCTCAGCCCAGCTTGGAAACGTCGCGCACCGCGCCCTTGTCCGCGCTGGTCGCCATCGCGGCGTAGGCGCGCAGCGCGGCCGAGACCTTCCGTTCGCGCTGCTTCGGGGCGTAGGCGCCGCCCAGGGCCTCTCGGCGGGCGGCCAACTCCTCGTCGCTGACGAGGAGTTCGATCGTGCGGTTGGGGATGTCGATGCGGATGCGGTCGCCGTCCTCGACGAGGGCGATGGCGCCACCGGAGGCCGCCTCGGGGGAGGCGTGGCCGATGGAGAGGCCCGAGGTGCCGCCGGAGAAGCGGCCGTCGGTGACCAGGGCGCATGCCTTGCCCAGGCCGCGGCCCTTCAGGAACGACGTCGGGTAGAGCATTTCCTGCATGCCGGGGCCGCCCTTGGGGCCCTCGTAGCGGATGACGACGACGTCGCCTTCCTTGATCTGCTTGGCGAGGATCTTGTCGACGGCCTCGTCCTGCGATTCGCAGACGACGGCGGGGCCCTCGAAGGTCCAGATGGACTCGTCGACGCCGGCGGTCTTCACGACGCAGCCGTCGACGGCCAGGTTGCCCTTGAGGACGGCCAGGCCGCCGTCCTTGGAGTAGGCGTGTTCGGTGGAGCGGATGCAGCCGCCCTCGGCGTCCACGTCCAGGGTCTCCCAGCGCTCGGACTGGGAGAAGGCGCTGGCCGAGCGCTTGCAGCCGGGGGCGGCGTGCCACATCTCGACGGCCTCGGCGGACGGTGAACCTCCGCGCACGTCCCAGGTCTTGATCCACTCGGCGAGGGTGGCGGAGTGGACCGAGTGGACGTCCTCGTTGAGCATGCCGCCGCGGTACAGCTCGCCGAGGATGGCGGGGATGCCGCCGGCGCGGTGCACGTCCTCCATGTAGTACGTGCCGCCGGGGGCGACGTTCGGGGCGACCTTGGCGAGGCACGGGACGCGGCGGGAGACCGCGTCGATGTCCTTGAGGTCGTAGTCGAGGTCGGCTTCCTGGGCGGCGGCCAGCAGGTGCAGGATCGTGTTGGTCGAGCCGCCCATGGCGATGTCGAGGGCCATGGCGTTCTCGAAGGCGGCGCGGGTGGCGATGTTGCGCGGCAGGACGGACTCGTCGCCGTCCTCGTAGTAGCGCTTGGTGATCTCGACGACCGTGCGGCCGGCGTCCTCGTAGAGGGCGCGGCGGGCGGTGTGGGTGGCGAGCACCGTGCCGTTGCCCGGCAGGGAGAGGCCGATCGCCTCGGTCAGGCAGTTCATGGAGTTGGCGGTGAACATGCCCGAACAGGAACCGCAGGTGGGGCAGGCGTTCTCCTCGATCCGCAGCACGTCCGCGTCGGAGACGCTCTCGTTGGCGGCATCCACCATCGCGTCGATCAGGTCGAGCTTGCGGACCGTGCCGTCGACGAGGGTGGCCTGGCCGGCCTCCATGGGGCCGCCGGAGACGAAGACCACCGGGATGTTGAGGCGCATCGCGGCCATCAGCATGCCGGGGGTGATCTTGTCGCAGTTGGAGATGCAGATCAGCGCGTCGGCGCAGTGCGCCTCGACCATGTACTCGACCGAGTCCGCGATCAGGTCGCGGGACGGGAGGGAGTACAGCATGCCGCCGTGGCCCATCGCGATGCCGTCGTCGACGGCGATGGTGTTGAACTCGCGGGGGACGGCGCCGGCGGCGCGGATGGCGTCGGAGACGATCCGGCCGACCGGGGCGAGGTGGGTGTGGCCGGGCACGAACTCGGTGAAGGAGTTGGCGACCGCGATGATCGGCTTACCGATGTCCTCGCTCGCTACGCCCGAGGCCCGCATAAGGGCGCGGGCGCCCGCCATGTTGCGGCCATGGGTAACGGTGCGGGACCTCAGCTCGGGCACGATGGTCACTCCCTCGGGAAACGGACGTACGGCGCGGCGCCGTACAGCGGTACGGCGGGCCATACAGCAGCTGATCCCGAGATTACGCTCTTGATCCAAGATCCGGACACTGTCTCCGGTATGTGAGATGACTGACCGGAGTGCGGACGGGCCGGGCCCGGCGCGGGAGCGGGGTGCCGCGGGTGCCTGGTCGGCTACTTGCCGGGGACCCAGGTCGGGGACGCCAGGTGGAGGCGGGTGAAGGCCAGCGCCTCGGCCAGGTCGGCCTCGCGTTCGGCGGCGGACATCGCCCGGCGGGTGTTGACCTCGACGACCACGTGACCGTCGAAGCCGGTGGCGGCCAGCCGCTCCAGCAGCTCACCGCAGGGCTGGCTGCCGCGGCCCGGCACCAGGTGCTCGTCCTTGGCGGAGCCGTTGCCGTCGGCGAGGTGGATGTGGGCCAGGCGGTCGCCCATCCGCCCGACCATCGCCATGGCGTCGTGGCGGGCGGTGGCGGTGTGCGAGAGGTCGACGGTGAAGTGCCGGTAGTCGTCGTTGGTGGGGTCCCAGTCGGGGGCGTAGGCGAGCATCTCGCGGTCGCGGTAGCGCCAGGGGTACATGTTCTCCACCGCGAACCGGACGTCGGTCTCGCTCTCCATCCGCCAGATGCCGCGGACGAACTCCCGGGCGTAGCTGCGCTGCCAGCGGAACGGCGGGTGGACCACGACCGTCGAGGCGCCCAGCTTCTCTGCCGCGGTGCGGGCGCGCTGGAGCTTGACCCACGGGTCGGTGGACCAGACCCGCTGGGTGATCAGGAGGCAGGGCGCGTGGATGGCCAGCACCGGCACGCCGTGGTAGTCGGAGAGCCGGCGCAGCCCCTCTATGTCCTGGCTGACCGGGTCGGTCCACACCATGACCTCGACGCCGTCGTAGCCCAGGCGCGCGGCGATCTCGAAGGCCGTCGCCGTCGACTCCGGATACACCGAAGCCGTGGACAGCGCGACCTTCGCATCGGGGATGCGCACCACTGGCTCTGTCACGAGGGACAGCGTACGGGCCGGGGCACCGCACGGGGCAGGAGATCGGGGGCGCCGCGGCCGCCCGGTGGGATGGCTGTGACGGGGGAGGACCGCCAGGACCTGTGGGGTGCGGCCGTTCCCGGGGGCGCGGTGTGATCTCCACCGCATTCCGGGAGGGGGCCGCGGTGCGGGTCACGTTGCGGGCCGCGATGCGGGCCACCGGGCCGGGCGCCGGCCCGGGCTCCGGCCGTGGCCCGCCCCGTGACCGGGCCTACGCGGCGCCGCCGCCCTCCCGTACCGGCAGGTGGTCCAGCCGCCGCAGGATGACGCCCTCGCGCAGCGCCCACGGGCAGATCTCCAGGGCCTCCACCCCGAACAGGTCCATCGCCGCCTCGGCCACCAGCGCCCCGGCCAGTAGCTGCCGCGAGCGCCCCTCGGACACCCCGGGCAGCGCGGCCCGCTCCCGGGAGGTCATCTGGGCCAGCCGCGGCACCCACTCCTCCAGCTTCTTGCGGTCCAGCTCGCGCTGGACGTACAGCCCCTCCGCGGAGCGCGCCGCGCCCGCGATCCGGGCCAGCGCCTTGAAGGTCTTGGACGTCCCGACGATCTGGTCGGGGGTGCCGTAGCGGGCGAATTCGCTCACCACGCGGGCGATCCCGGCACGCACCCGGCGGCGCAGCGCCCGGACGTCCTCCGGGTCCGGCGGATCGCTCCGCAGGTCGGCGCCGGTCAGCCGGCCCGCGCCGTACGGCAGCGAGACCGCCACGTCCGGGTCCTCGTCCAGGCCGTAGGCGATCTCCAGCGAGCCGCCGCCGATGTCCAGGACCAGCAGCCGGCCGGCCGACCAGCCCAGCCAGCGGCGGGCGGCGAGGAACGTCAGCCGCGCCTCGTCCTCACCGGAGAGCACCTGGAGGGTGACCCCGGTCTCCTCGGTGAGGTGGCGCAGCACCTCCTCGCCGTTGGTGGCCTCGCGGATCGCGGAGGTGGCGAACGGGAGCACGTCCTCGACGCCCTTGTCCTCGGCGACCTGCATCGCTTCCTGGATGGTGACCACCAGGCGGTGGACACCGGCCTCGCTTATGGCGCCGTCGTCGTCGAGGAGTTCGGCCAGGCGCAGTTCCGCCTTGTGCGAGTAGGCGGGCAGCGGGCGCGCGCCGGGGTGTGCGTCCACCACCAGGAGGTGGACAGTATTCGAACCCACATCGAGGACACCGAGTCTCATACGTGGAAACCTACTGCCGCGACGGGAGACACTCGGTGCCGGCCGTACGCTGGACCCGTGGCAAAGACGAAACAGGCGAAGCACGAAAAAGCCCTGAAGAAGGAAGAAAAGCGGCGCGCCAAGACCGCTGCGGCGACGCAGTCCGGCGCGCGGTCCGGCGACGGGGCCACGGCCGACGAGGTCGGCCTCGACTTCGCCCGCGCCTGGGTCACCTTCCCCGACCCCGGCGACGACGAGCAGCTCTTCCGCTGCGACCTGACCTGGCTGACCTCCCGTTGGACGTGCATCTTCGGCAGCGGCTGCCAGGGCATCCAGGCCGGCCGCGCGGACGACGGCTGCTGCACGCTCGGCGCGCACTTCTCCGACGAGGAGGACGAGGAGCGGGTCGCCGAGCACGTGGAGCGGCTCACCCCCGACCTGTGGCAGTTCCACGACGTCGGCACCAACACCGGGTGGATCGAGGAGGACGAGGACGGCGATCGGCAGACCCGCCGTTGGCAGGGCTCCTGCATCTTCCAGAACCGCCCCGGCTTCAAGGGCGGCGCCGGCTGCTCGCTGCACATCCTCGCGCTCCGCGAGGGCCGCGAGCCGCTGGAGACCAAGCCGGACGTCTGCTGGCAGCTGCCGGTCCGGCGCACCTACGACTGGATCGACCGGCCGGACGACACCCAGATCCTCCAGGTCACCATCGGTGAGTACGACCGCCGCGGCTGGGGCTCCGGCGGTCACGACCTGCACTGGTGGTGCACCTCCGCGACCTCCGCGCACGGCTCCGGTGACCCGGTCTACGTGACGTACCGGCCGGAGCTGACCGAGCTGATGGGCAAGGCCGGCTACGCCAAGCTCGTCGAGCTGTGCGAGCAGCGGCTGGCGTCACTGCTGCCGTTGGCGCCGCACCCGGCCGACCCGAAGCCGCCGGCCGCCGGCACGAAGTAGCCGGCGGCGGCCCGGCCCGGCGGCTCAGTGCGGCGGGCGGGTGGTGTGTGACGGGCGGGTGGTGTGTGACGGCGTCGGCGGCGGGGTGGGCTCCGTGGTCGGCGCCGGGCTCCCGGTGGGGCTGGGGGGAGTGGGTGCCGGGGACGGCGCCGGATGCGTCGGGGCGGGCCTGGTCGGGCGCGGTGACGGGTGCGGTGACGGGTGCGGTGACGGGTGCGTGGGCGCCGGGCTCGGGCGGTCGGACGACGGGACGCCCGGCCCCGGAGCGGGCGCGGTCGCCCCGTGCCCCTTCAGGGCGACGACGGTGCCGCCGGGCTCAATGGCGATCTTGGACCGCCAGCGGCCCTCGGGCTCCCGGTCGTGGTCCACGTAGACCGTGATCCGCGCGGTCTGGCCTGGTTGCAGCTCGCCCGCGGTGTGGCTCATCTGGAGCCAGGGCGCGCCGGCCGACGCCCGCCAGCGCACCGGCGTGCCGCCGGAGGCGCGGATCGTGATGACCGTGGTGTCCTCGGCCGGCTGCGCGTCGACCGTCAGCCGGCCCGGCCCCTTCTCCTCCCGGCCGCCGGGCGGCGTCGGGCCGGCCTCCGGGCCCTGCACCGCGACCGAGACGTCTGACGCTCCGTCACCGATCGGGGTGTAGGGGCGGGGGGACGTCGGTCGGGCGTTGCCCGCGTTCTCGTACGGGCGGCCGTCGAGCCGGTCGCCGGTCAGCGCCCCCTCGGCCTCGTGGGCCGCCACCGTCGGCAGGACGTCGGTCTCGCTGGTCTCCGGGGCGCTGCGGTACGCCGCCCACAGGGCGAACACCGGGGCCGCCAGCACGGTCGCCACGACGGTGGTGGTCAGCGCCCGGTGGCGCCGCCGCCGGCGGCGCGCGGACCGGTCGGTGGGGGCGACCGGGAATCCCCTGCGGTCATAGCGTGGAGAACCGTTTGCTCCACCGCTCCGGCCGGCCGGAGCGAGAGTGGCCCCCGGCATCCCCACAGCCCGCCCCGACCGGGATGTCCGGGCCGCCGCCAGCGCCGCGCACACCGCCGTCCGGTCCGCGGCGACCAGCGGCAGTGCGCCCTGGTCGGCGGGTGCGGTGCCCGGCCACGGGCCCGCGGCGGTGGCCCGCTCGGCGGTCCGCCGGCACTCCGCGCAGTCGTCGACGTGCCGCACCAGCTCCCGGCGGAGTGCCGCACCCAGCAGCATCTGGCTGTCCCCGGCCAGCCGGGCGACGTCCGGACATCGCCCGAACTCGACCACCGCCAGCGCCGCCCGGGTCCGCTCCACCTCGCAGCACGCGACGGCCAGCAGCGTGCGGGTGGCGGCCGGCTCGGCGCCGGTCACCGCGGCGATCTCCTCCGGCGCGAGCCGGTGGCGCACCGACAGCTCCAGCACCTCGCGCTGTTCGGGAGTGGTGCCGGCCGCCTCCGGCCAGGCCAGCGCGGCCAGTTCCTGCTGCCGGGCCGGCGTCCGCCCGGAGTCGGGCGGGCCGACGGCGTCCGGGGCGGCCTGCTCGGCCAGCCGGCGCAGGCACGCCCAGCGGACCAGGGCGTAGAGCCAGGGGCGGAAGAGGTCGGGGTCGCCGGGGCGGCGGCCGTGCTGGCGCTCGGCGAGCGCGAGGGTCTCGCCGAGGACCACGGCCGCCGCGTCGTGCTCGCACAGCACGGACAGGCAGTAGGTGAACAACCCGTCCAGATGGGGCTCGTAGCGGTCCTGGTGGTCGGGGCGGGCGGGCCGCCCGTCGGTCTGCGGCCGGTGCCCACGCGGCGCGGCGGTGCGCGACCGGAGTGCGCCGGTGGTGTGCCTAGGGTGCTCGGGCCTGCTGCTCATCACCCCGGCGACGGTAGGCGGATGATGCAGCCGCTCCTGTGCAGCAGGGTCACTTTTAACCCGTACGGGTGACCATCTCCCTCAAAAGGGGACACAAATCTGCTAAATGCCCGGCATCTGCGCGCGGCGCACGCCACCCGGTCGGCGCAACCACCGCCCGCGGGGTCCCCCGCTCGTCGAGAACCCGCGGGACGCCCGACTGTCACACCCCGCCGCTACGGTGGCGTCATGGCAACTCGTAAAACGTCGGCCAAGGAGCGCCCCTCATACCGCTGCACGGAGTGCGGCTGGACCACCGCCAAGTGGCTCGGCCGCTGCCCGGAGTGCCAGGCGTGGGGCACGGTCGAGGAGTTCGGCGGCACCCCCGCGGTGCGCACCACCGCGCCCGGCCGGGTCACCACCGCCGCCGTGCCCATCGGCCAGGTCGACGGCAGGCAGGCCACCGCCCGCACCACCGGCGTGCCCGAGTTGGACCGCGTCCTGGGCGGCGGGCTGGTCCCCGGCGCGGTGGTGCTGCTGGCCGGCGAGCCCGGCGTCGGCAAGTCCACCCTCCTCCTGGACGTCGCCGCCAAGGCCGCCTCCGCCGAGCACCGCACGCTCTACGTGACCGGTGAGGAGTCCGCCAGCCAGGTCCGGCTGCGCGCCGACCGCATCGGCGCCCTCGACGAGGACCTCTATCTGGCCGCCGAGACCGATCTGTCCGCCGTCCTCGGCCATCTGGACAGCGTCAAGCCCTCGCTGCTGATCCTGGACTCCGTGCAGACCGTCGCCTCCCCCGAGATCGACGGTGCGCCCGGCGGCATGGCCCAGGTCCGCGAGGTCGCCGGCGCCCTGATCCGGGCCTCCAAGGAGCGCGGCATGTCCACCCTCCTGGTCGGCCACGTCACCAAGGACGGCGCCATCGCCGGCCCCCGCCTGCTGGAGCACCTGGTCGACGTCGTCCTCCACTTCGAGGGCGACCGGCACGCCCGCCTCCGCCTGGTCCGCGGCGTGAAGAACCGCTACGGCACCACCGACGAGGTCGGCTGCTTCGAGCTGCACGACGAGGGCATCACCGGCCTCGCCGACCCCTCCGGCCTCTTCCTGACCCGCCGCGCCGAGCCGGTGCCCGGGACGTGCCTGACGGTCACCCTGGAGGGCCGCCGCCCCCTGGTCGCCGAGGTCCAGGCGCTGACCGTCGACTCCCAGATCCCCTCCCCCCGGCGCACCACCTCCGGCCTGGAGACCTCCCGGGTCTCGATGATGCTCGCCGTCCTGGAGCAGCGCGGCCGGATCAGCGCCCTCGGCAAGCGCGACATCTACAGCGCCACGGTCGGCGGGGTGAAGCTCAGCGAGCCGGCCGCCGACCTCGCGGTCGCCCTCGCCCTGGCCAGTGCCGCCAGCGACACCCCGTTGCCCAAGAACCTCGTCGCCATCGGCGAGGTCGGGCTGGCCGGCGAGGTCCGGCGGGTCACCGGCGTCCAGCGCCGCCTGTCGGAGGCCGCCCGGCTCGGCTTCACGCATGCCCTGGTCCCGTCCGACCCCGGCAAGATCCCCGACGGGATGCGGGTCCTGGAGGTCGCCGACGTCGGCCAGGCACTCTCCGTGCTGCCCAAGCGGGTCCGCCGGGAGGCCCCGCGGGAGGAGGAAGCGCGCCGGTAGACTTTGCCCCGGTCTCGCCCGTCACCGCCGTCCCACCGCCGGCTGCGTAGCTCCCGGATACCCTCCTCCGGTACGCACCGCGGCACCGGCCGGGCGGCCCGGACCGACCGACCATGCGACGGAGGAGTGCAGTGGCAGCGAACGACCGGGCGTCGTCTCCCGGCAGGTCCGGAGGAAGTTCCGGCACCGAGAGCCTGATGCGTGCCACGCTGAGCGCCGTCGCGCCCGGTACGGCCCTGCGCGACGGTCTGGAGCGCATCCTTCGGGGCAACACGGGCGGCCTGATCGTCCTCGGCTTCGACAAGACCGTCGAGTCGATGTGCACCGGCGGCTTCGTGCTGGACGTCGAGTTCACCGCCACCCGCCTGCGCGAGCTGTGCAAGCTCGACGGCGCGCTGGTCCTCGACAAGGACATCACCAAGATCCTGCGGGCCGGAGTCCAGCTGGTGCCGGACGCCTCCATCCCCACCGAGGAGACCGGCACCCGCCACCGCACCGCCCAGCGGGTCTCCATCCAGACCAACTTCCCGGTGGTCTCGGTCAGCCAGTCCATGCACCTGATCGCGCTCTACGTGGACGGCGAGCGGCGCGTGCTGGAGGAGTCCGCGGCGATCCTCTCCCGCGCCAACCAGGCGCTGGCCACCCTGGAGCGCTACAAGCTCCGCCTCGACGAGGTCGCCGGCACCCTCTCCGCCCTGGAGATCGAGGACCTGGTCACGGTCCGCGATGTGTCCGCGGTCGCCCAGCGCCTGGAGATGGTCCGCCGGATCGCCACCGAGATCGCCGAGTACGTCGTCGAACTGGGCACCGACGGCCGCCTGCTGGCCCTCCAGTTGGAGGAGCTGATCGCCGGTGTGGAGCCGGAGCGCGAGCTGGTCGCCCGGGACTACGTCCCCGAGCCCACCGCCAAGCGCTCCCGCACGGTCGCCGAGGCGCTGGCCGAGCTGGACGCCCTCAGCCATACCGAGCTGCTCGAACTCCCCATAGTGGCCCGCGCGTTGGGCTACAGCGGCGCTCCCGAGACACTGGACTCGGCGGTCTCGCCGCGCGGCTTCCGCCTGCTGGCCAAGGTCCCCCGCCTCCCCGGCGCGGTCATCGACCGCCTGGTCGACCACTTCGGCGGCCTCCAGAAGCTCCTCGCCGCCAGTGTCGACGACCTCCAGGCCGTCGAGGGCGTCGGCGAGACCCGCGCCCGCTCGGTCCGCGAGGGCCTCTCCCGCCTGGCGGAGTCGTCGATCTTGGAACGGTACGTCTGAGGGAAGCGCGTCTGGGGGGCGTGGTCTGGGGGCTTACGTCTGCGGGGCTTACGTCTGCGGGTGGTGCGCCCGGGGGTGGTGCGTCAGCAGGCGGCGCGTCTGCGGGTGGTGCGTCTGCGGGTGGTGCGCCCGGAGGTGGTGCGCCCAGGGGCGGGTTCGGTTGAGCCGTGGGAATACCGTTCCTCGCCGGCCCGTTGAGGCCCCGCAGGGGGCGCTCGCATCCCCTACGGGATCTGTTCGCACCCCCCTTAGGGCCCAACGCCCCCACCCGCGGCCGTCCCGCACCGCCATACCCCGCCGCACCGCCGGCCCCACCCCAGGGCCACCCACCGCCAGGCCGCCTACCGCTGCAACACCGCCGCCTCCTTCTCCGCCGGCAGCCCCAGCGCCGGCCGGTCCGGGCGCTGCGGGGCCGCCCCGCCGATGCGGCCGAGCCACTCCCAGGTGTCCGCCACCGTCTCGCCGACCGGCCGGCAGCGCAGCCCGGCCGCCACCGCCTTGGCGACGTCGCCGCCGTGCATCACGTCGTGGACCTCACCCGGCGGCAGCCAGATCGGCAGCTCCATCCACGGCTCGATGTCCGCCGCGAGCACGTCCGCCGGCTCCGTCCACCGCAGTTCCGCCGACGAACCGGTGACCCGCACGCAGCTCTCCAGCAGCTCGCCCATCGTGGTGTGCCCCGGCTCGCTCACCAGGTTGTACGCGCCGGACCGGCCGTCCCGTACGGCGTCCAGGGTCCACTCCGCGAGGTCGCGGGCGTCGATGTACTGCAACGGCAGGTCGCGCGGCCCCGGCGCGAGGACCGGTCCGCCGCGGGCGATCCGGGTCAGCCACCACGGCAGCCGCCCGATGTTCTCGTACGGGCCGAGGATCAGCCCGGCGCGGACCAGCAGCGTCCGGTCGTCCCCGAACGCGTCGAGCGCGGCGAGTTCGCCGCCCCGTTTGGCCCGCGCGTAGTCGTCGGCGTCGGTGGCGGCCGGGTCGGCGCCCGTCACCAGTGGCGCCGTCTCGCTGATCCGCTGGGTGGGCGGGTAGGCGTACACCGAGGCGGTGGAGACGTACGCGTAGGTCCCCACCCGGTCGGCCAGCAGTCGGGCCGCGTCCCCGACCGCGACCGGCGCGGTGCTCCAGGTGTCCACGACGGCGTCCCACGCGCCGTCCTCCAGGGCGGCCAGTCCGCCCGCCGCCAGCCGGTCGCCGTGGAGCACGGTGACCCCCTCGGGTGCCGCGTGCCGTCCCCGGTGGAAGACCGTGACGTCCCAGTCCCGGGCCAGCGCCGCCTCGGCCACCGCCCGTCCTACGAAC
Organism: Streptomyces sp. NPDC058000; assembly: GCF_042886435.1. Lineage (NCBI taxonomy): Bacteria > Bacillati > Actinomycetota > Actinomycetes > Kitasatosporales > Streptomycetaceae > Streptomyces > Streptomyces sp. NPDC058000. The sequence continues at coordinate 63,361 of NZ_JBHVQS010000036.1, read as the reverse complement.
TCCGTACCGCCCAGAATCAGAAGCTTCATGGCGGGGACTGTGCCCGAGCGGCCCGGCCGCCAACACCGGTGCACGCTCTGAGCGGATCCCCTACGGGCGGAACTTCCGGAGGCACATCTTCCGGAGGCGACTCTTCCGAAGCGCCGTCACCACCGGAGCACCATCACACCCGAGCACCGTCACCACCAAAGCGCCGTCACACCCGAGCACCGTCACCACAGCCGGGTCACCGCCCCGGCCGGCCTCAGTCCTTGGCCAGCACGAACGACGTGTGGACCGCCGTCAGCCCCGGCACCTTCGCCTCGATCAGATACGTGCCGGCCGGCACCGCCGCCGCGCTCGGCGTGGCGCACTGGGGACCGCTGGCCCGCCGGTCCCACTCGACGGTGCGGGTCACCGCGCCCTTGGCGGGGACCTGGAGCAGCGCCGGGCCGGCGCCGGTCGAGCAGTCGTCGGAGGCCCACACCCGGTCGTCGCCGGCGGTGTCGGTGATGGTGAGCACCGCCGCCTTGCGCCCGAGGTCCACCTTGCACGCCGCACCACCGGAGTTCTGCACGGTCAGCTCGAACTTCGGCTTGTCATTGGGCGCGTAGGAGTTCTTGCCGCTCTTGAGCGTCAACTTGACCGTGTCGGCACCGCAGTTGGGGAGCGACGGGCCCGCCGCGACCGTGTCGCCGCCCGCGGCCCGGCCGATCGGCGTCCCGCCGGAGCCGGCACCGCCCGCCCCGGAACCGCCGCCGGAACCCCCGCTGCCGCCGTCCGAGCCGGCGCCGCCCCCGGATCCGGACCCTGAACCGCCACTCGATCCCGACGCCCCGCCGGCACCCGACTCATCGCGGCCACCGGGCTTTTGGCTGATCGCCGGGCCACTGGGCGCGGGCCCGGGCGTGATGGAGGCCGCGGGTCCGGATCCCTGCGGGCCCTTGCCCTCGTTGGCCGTCTTCTCGTCGCTCCCACCCATGGTGAGCACCCACACCACCAGGACGGCGAGGAGGACGACGACGGCCAGCGCAACGGCCCTCCGCCGCCAGTAGATGGAGGAGGGAAGCGGCCCGATCGGATTGCGCAGTGATCCCACGCGAAAACTCTACGAGAGATCCGGACCGGCACCGGCCAGTACCCGCCGCATCGGGCTGCAACTTTTCTCATCATCAGCCCGGTGACGGTCCGCAGTCGCCCGCACCGGCACTTTCCGGCCTTCCTGACCATTCGTCAGATACGGAGCCCGGCCCTCGATTCCGCACCGCCCTCGGAATTCCGTACCGTCGTCGGCCATGAACAGCACCGCTCTCTATCTCGACGTGACCGGGCTCGCCCACCGGTCCCCGGACTGGCTCCGCTCGTTGGCCGATATCGGTACCTCCGGTGGGCTGCTGCTCCTGATGGCCGTCGCCGTGCTGGCGTGGTGGCGGGCCCGCGGCATCGACGCGCACCGGGTCGCCCGGGCGCTGCTGGTGCCGGTGGCCACCCTGCTCGCCTACGTCCTGAGTGAGGTCGTCAAGAGCCTGGTGACCGAGGAACGGCCGTGCCGCGCGGTGGCCGGCGCGCCCGCCCCGATCGTGCCCTGCCCGCCGCACGGCGACTGGTCCTTCCCCAGCAACCACTCGACGCTCGCCGCGGCGCTGGCCATCGGCATCGTCCTGGCCTGGCGGACCGCCCTCTGGCTGGCCCTGCCGGTCGCCCTGCTCACCGGCTTCTCCCGGATCTTCGTCGGCGTCCACTACCCGCACGACGTCCTGGTCGGCCTCGGCCTGGGCACCCTGGTCGCGGCCCTGAGCGCGGCGCTCCTCACCGGTCCGGTGACCGGCCTGGTCCTCCGACTACGGGACGGCCGCTGGCGCGTCCTGGTAGCGGCATAACCGACGCCCGTCCCGGAGGCGGCGTAACCGGTATCTGTCCCGGAGAGGCGTAACCGGCACCCCGTCCCGGAGGCGGCGTAGCCGGCACCCGTCCCGGAGGGCCGCTACGCCCGCCACTCCTCCTTGTGGCCAAAACCCTGCGCGTTGTCGATCAGGCGCAGCCAGTCGGGACGCAGTTCCCACAGCGCGGTCCGCTCCAGGGCCGCGCGCAGCCGGTCGTCGGCCTCGACGAAGGGGAAGCGCGCGGTGTAGGCGTGCCATCCGGCGTCCCGTTCGGCCCCGCTCAACGGGCGGCAGCCACCGCGCCCCTGAATGCCGGTCAGCCCGCTCCACTCCTGGCCGTCCCGCTGCACCGTGAACGCCACCCGCGCACCGGGCTCGCCCAGGGCCCGGCCGTGCCGGGTGCGTGCCGCGGTGACGAAGTACAGCACCGGCGCCCCGTCGGCGGCGGCCCCGGCCGCGTAGAGCACCGCGCACGCCTGCGGCCCGTCCTCGTCCGCGTACGCCAGCGTCACCGTGGTGTGCCCGGCCAGCGCCCGCCGGATACCGGCCGGACACGCCGCTCCACCGACTGCTTCCCCGACTGCTTCCCCGGGCGTTTCCCCGGCCGCTTCCCGGACGGCATCCCCCGCCGCTCCCCCTGCCGCTGCCCCGACCGCTTCCGCCCGGCCTTCGACGCCCCGTGTACCGCTCGTACCGCTCTTCTCCTCCATATCTGCATCCTCGTACGCCCCCGCCGCCCCACGCGCACCGGCCCGCGGCCCGGTGGCCGGTGCGACCCCGGTGGCCCTCGCCCGCCGTCGGCCGCCCTTCCTGCGAGTGGGTGGGCGCGCGGCGGGGCGGGGCCGGTGCGTTTCTCGGGGGCGGGCGGGCGTGCCAGGATCGGCAGTGCCATGACTTCCACGCATGCCATTCCCAGTGCCCTGACTTCCGCCGCCGAGAACGCCTCCGCCGCCGCTTCGGCCGCGGAGGCCACGGACGGGACCGGGCTGCACGGCCCGGTCACCGACTGGTTCGCCGAGCACGCCCGCGACCTGCCCTGGCGCCGCCCCGAGGCGGGTGCCTGGGGCGTGATGGTGAGCGAGTTCATGCTGCAGCAGACGCCGGTCAGTCGCGTGCTGCCGGTGTACGAGCAGTGGCTGGCCCGCTGGCCGCGGCCGGCCGACCTCGCCGCGGAGCCGCCCGGCGAGGCGGTGCGCGCCTGGGGCCGGCTCGGCTATCCGCGGCGCGCGCTACGGCTGCACGCCGCGGCCTCCGCCATACAGGAGCGCCACGGCGGCGACGTCCCCCGTGAACACGCCCAACTGCTGGCGCTGCCCGGCGTCGGCGAGTACACCGCGGCGGCCGTCGCGTCCTTCGCCTACGGGCAGCGGCACGCGGTGCTGGACACCAACGTGCGGCGGGTCTTCGCCCGCGCCGTCACCGGCCGCCAGTACCCGCCGAACGCCACCACCGCCGCCGAACGCAAGCTCGCCCGCGCCCTGCTCCCCGAGGACGAGAACCTCGCGGCGCGCTGGGCGGCGGGCACGATGGAGCTGGGCGCCCTGGTGTGCACGGCGCGCGGCCCGGAGTGCCACCGCTGCCCGATCGCCGCGCAGTGCGCCTGGCAGCAGGCCGGATCGCCGGCCCACGAGGGTCCACCACGCCGCACCCAGGCGTACGCCGGGACCGACCGCCAGGTGCGCGGCAAGCTGCTCGCCGTTCTGCGCGAGGCGGTCACGCCGGTGCCGCAGGGCGTTCTGGACGCGGTGTGGGACGAGCCGGTGCAGCGGGCCCGCGCGCTGGACGGTCTGGTGTCGGACGGCCTGGTGGAGCCGCTGGGCGGCGGCCGCTACCGGTTGCCGCACTCCTGACCGACGGCCCCGGCAGACCCGGCAGACCTGACCGACCCGACGGCCCCGACGGCCCCGAGGATCCGACCAGCCGGCGTCGTCTACGTCACGAGCCCGTCATGTAACGCCACCGCCGTTCGCCACGTCTTATACGGGCGCGGTCCCTCCTCGGGGCCGCGCCCGTCGACGTACGTCCACCGGGACACCGGAAACCGCGAGACAGGAAGCCGCGAGACAGGAAACGGGGCGACCCGAAGCCGAGCAACGACAACCGGGCGACCGGAAGCCGCGGCACAGGAAACCGGAAGACCGGGACACACCGTCGACAACCGGGCCGCCGCCCGAAACCGACCGCCCGAGGAAGCGGCTGAAAAGCGCCCCGATAAGGCGCGTTTTGCCCCTCGTCGGCCGTCACGGGCGCCCCACGCGGCCCCCGTGGGACTTTCGTCCCTCTTGTTGGGGGCCTCTCATCCGTCGCGAGTATGACGCCGCCGGAGCCCCTGTACGTCCGAGGTATGACCCCCAGCGGGCTGTTACACAACCGAGGGTTTTCCGTGCACTCGCTGAGGGTCCGACGCACATTACGTCGCAACACCCCCTCCGTAGCGTCATCCCCGTGCTGGAGATGACCGCCGGCACGGACAACGCGGGGAAACGAAAGCGGATCGGAGGCGTCGGTATGGCGACCAGCGGCGGCAAGGTACTGGACTTCGAAGAGTACGTGCGGACCCGGCAGGATGCCCTGCTGCGCAGCGCCCGGCGCCTGGTGCCGGACCCCGTCGACGCCCAGGACCTCCTGCAGACGGCCCTCGTGCGTACCTACGGCCGCTGGGACGGCATCGCGGACAAGTCGCTGGCGGACGCATACCTCCGCCGCGTCATGATCAACACCCGCACCGAGTGGTGGCGCGCCCGCAAGCTGGAGGAGGTGCCCACCGAGCAGCTCCCGGACGCCAGCGTCGACGACGGCACCGAGCAGCGCGCCGACCGGGCCCTGCTGATGGACATCCTCGGCGTGCTCGCCCCCAAGCAGCGCAGCGTCGTCGTGCTGCGCCACTGGGAGCAGATGAGCACCGAGGAGACGGCGGCCGCGCTCGGCATGTCCACCGGCACCGTCAAGAGCACCCTGCACCGGGCCCTCGCCCGGCTCCGCCAGGAGCTGGAGAGCCGCGACATAGACGCTCGGATCCTGGAGCGCGGGGAGCAGGAGCGGGAGCGTTGCGCGGCCTGACCGCCGGCACGACGGGAAACACCGCCGACGACACGCCGCGGAAGGCGTCGGTCGGCACGACGGGGAACGCGTCACACGACACGGCTCGGAACGCGTCACACGGCACGACGGGGACCACGTCACCCGGCACGACGGGGACCACGTCACCCGGCACGATGGGGATCGCGGACCGCGGCCCGGCCGGTGACGTAACCAAGCCCACAGCTCGGCTCACAGCTTGGCGCGCGACAATCTCATGAAGAGCAGCGGCCGGGCACCCGGCGGCAACAAGATCGGCGGCTGTGCGAGCGGCACGGTAAGCAGGAGCGGATTGTCCAGATACAGGCTGACCAGGAGCCTGACCAGAAGCGGCTTGACCAAGGGCGGCGCGGCCACAGCAGGTGTGGCCGCCGTCGGCCTTTTGCTTGCCGGCTGCAATCCCGGGGGCGAGGGGATCCGCAAGGAGGGCTCCGCCGGCAACACTCCCGCGCCCCGGGGCGCGGTGAGCTCCTCGCCGTCGCCCACGCCCAGCACGAACTACAAGAAGGTCAACGCGGTCAAGCTGCTCGCCGCCGACCCGAAGGTCAGCGCGGACGTGAAGCGGGCGGTCGCCAAACCGTGCGCGGCGGACGAGTACCCCATAGAGGTCACCTACGCCTCGCTGACCGGCAGCAAGTCCCCAGACGTCATCGTCAACGTCATGACCTGCGCGGATTCCGTCGGTCTCGGCTCGTTCGTCTACCGCGAGCAGGCCGGCTCCCCCGATGGGTATGACAACGTGTATGCGAACGAGCAGCCGTCGGTCTACGCCGGTGTGGACAAGGGTGAGCTGGAGGTTTCCCGGCAGACCTACGCCTCGGGTGACAAGGTGTGCTGCCCCTCGGGGGAAGATGTGATGACGTACCACTGGGCGAACAACCACTTCACCGAGTACGACCGCTATCACACCGACTACAGCAAGACCGCCGTCGACGACACCCCGGACGGCATCGCCGGCACCGCCGTCGGCACCACGGGATCGGAGGGCTGAGACACCGCATGGCCGACACCCACGTTCTTTTCGTCGAGGACGACGACGTCATCCGCGAAGCCACCCAACTCGCGCTGGAGCGCGACGGCTTCGTCGTCACCGCCATGCCCGACGGGCTCGCGGGCCTGGAGGCGTTCCGCGCCAATCGTCCCGATATCGCCCTGCTCGACGTCATGGTCCCCGGACTCGACGGCGTCAGCCTGTGCCGGCGCATCCGCGACGAGTCCACGGTCCCCGTGATCATGCTGTCCGCCCGCGCCGACTCGATCGATGTGGTGCTCGGCCTGGAGGCCGGCGCCGACGACTACGTCACCAAGCCGTTCGACGGCGCGGTGCTGGTCGCCCGGATCCGCGCCGTGCTCCGCCGCTTCGGCCACGCCAGCGGCCCGGACGACCGTGCGGGGGGCGGCAACGAGCCGGACGGCCTCGTCGTCGAGACCGTGCTGCGCTTCGGTGACCTGGAGATCGACACCGAGGGCATGGAGGTCCGCAAGGGCGGCGAGACGGTCGCGCTGACGCCGACCGAGATGCGGCTGCTGCTGGAGTTCTCCTCCGCACCGAACACCGTCCTCTCCCGCGACCGGCTGCTGGAGCGGGTGTGGGACTACGGCTGGGGCGGTGACACCCGGGTCGTGGACGTCCACGTCCAGCGGCTGCGCGGCAAGATCGGCCAGGACCGGATCGAGACGGTCCGCGGCTTCGGATACAAGCTGAGAGGCTGACACCTCCGGTGGTCAGGCTGGCCCTGCGAACGGGCCTGAGATGGAAACTCAGCGCCGCGATCGCGCTCGTCGGGGCGCTGGTCGCGGTGGCGTTGAGCCTTGTCGTGCACAACGCCGCGCGGGTCTCCATGCTCGACAACAGCCGCGACGTCCAGATAGAACGCCTCAACTTCACGCAGAAGATCTTCGAGTCCACCAACCGCCTCCAGTTCGGCGCGAAGATCGACGACCCGGCGCTGCCCAAGGCCCTCCGCAAGGAGGTCACCGAGGGCGAACGGGCCACCTACCTGGAGGACACCGGCCAGACCGCCCCTGAGGTCTGGGCCGCCTCCCCCCTCGGCAACGGCCGCATCCTGTCCCTCCACGACCGTTTCCCCGACCGCTTCGCCGTCCTCGACGACCTCGACCAGGCGCTGCTGATCGGCTCCACGGCCGTGGTGGTCGGCGGCTGCGCGCTGGGCGTCCTGGTGGGCGGCCGGCTCTCCAAGCGGCTCCGGAAGGCGGCCGCGGCCGCCGGGAAGCTCGCCGACGGCGACACCTCCGTCCGGATCCGGGACGAGGTGGGCGGCGGCCGGGTCCGCGACGAGACGGACGACCTGGCCTGGGCCGTGGACGCCATGTCCGACGCGCTCCAGCAGCGCATCGAGGCCGAGCGCCGGGTGACCGCCGACATCGCCCACGAGCTGCGCACCCCGGTGACGGGCCTGCTGACCGCCGCCGAACTCCTGCCCCCCGGCCGCCCCTCGGAGCTGGTCCGCGACCGGGCGCAGGCCATGCGCACCCTCGTCGAGGACGTGCTGGAGGTGGCCCGCCTGGACGGCCACGCCGAGCGCGCCGAGCTCCAGGACGTCGCCCTGGGCGAGTTCGTCACCCGACGGGTCCGCGCCCTCGACTCCGGCGTCACCGTCGAGGTGCTCCGCGACGCCGAGGTCTCCACCGACCCCCGCCGCCTCGAACGCATCCTGGGCAACCTGATCGCCAACGCCTCCCGGCACGGCAAGCCGCCCATCGAGGTCACCGTCGAGGGCCGCGTCATCCGGGTCCGCGACCACGGCACCGGCTTCCCCGAAGCCCTGCTCCGCGAGGGCCCGAGCCGCTTCCGCACCGGCAGCAGCGACCGGGCCGGCGTCGGCCACGGCCTGGGCCTGACCATCGCCGTCGGCCAGGCCCGCGTCCTGGGCGCCCGCCTCACCTTCCGCAACGCCGACGAGCTGACGGACGGTTCGACGGGCGCGATCTCGGTCCTCTGGCTCCCGGAGAACGCCCCGACCGCCACCGGCAGCTTCCCGGTGATCCAGCTGCCGGACCGCTGAGCGCTCGCCCTACGGTGGGTGCGGGTCCGGCCCATCTCCCCGCTCCTACTGCCCAGTTGGACAGAACCATCCCCCCTCACTACACGTCCTCCCCTTCGGCAGACACGTAGGCGGTAGTTCCGGGGGACCACACCACCATGAGCAGCGGAAGCGCCGACGACCAGGGCGACGACATCGAGGGCGTCCAACCCCTCAAGGCGAACGACCCGCCGCGGATCGGCCCGTATCTGCTGCTCGGCAGGCTCGGCGCCGGCGGTATGGGCCGCGTCTACCTCGCCCGCTCCGAGGGCGGACGCACCGTGGCCGTCAAGGTCGTCCACGAAGAACACGTCGCGGACGCGCAGTTCCGCGCCCGCTTCCGGCGGGAGATCGACGCCGCTCGGCGGGTCGGCGAACGCCACACCGCGCCCGTACTCGACGCGGACCCGGACGCCGACCACCCCTGGGTCGCCACCGGCTACGTTCCCGGCCTCTCCCTCGAACAGGTCGTCCGCCACTACGGCCCGCTCCCCGTAGCCTCCGTCACCGCCCTCGCCGACGGCCTGCTGCGGGCGCTGAAGGACATCCACACGGCGGGCATCATCCACCGCGACCTCAAGCCCTCCAACGTCATGCTCACCGTCAAGGGCCCCCGCGTCATCGACTTCGGCATCGCCCGCGCCCTGGAGACCTCCGTCGAGTCGCTGCTGACCAGCACCGGCCTGATCGTCGGCTCCCCCGGCTTCATGTCGCCCGAACAGGTCCTGGGCCGCGACCTGGGCCCGCGCAGCGACGTCTTCGCACTCGGCTGCGTCCTGGCGTACGCGGCGACGGGCCAACTGGCCTTCGGCAACGGCGTGACCAACCCGCACGCGATCAACTACCACTGCGTGGAGAGCGAACCGGACCTGGACCAGGTGCCGGACGCGTCCCTGCGGGCCCTGATCGCCCGCTGCCTCACCAAGGACGTGGCCGACCGCCCGGACGTGGACGCCCTGCTGGACGACCCGGACCGCGCCCGCCCCGCGCCCGCCGTCGGCTCCTGGCTCCCCCCGGAGATCGTCGCCCACCTCGCCGAACGCGCGGCCCACCTCCTCGACGTGGACGCGGCCCCCCTACGGGAACAGCCCACCGACCTGGCCACGGTCGACATCCGGCCGAAGGGCGGCCCCGACCCCGGCCCCACCCCGCAGCCGGACCCGGCCAAGGGCAAGCGCAAGGGAATGGGCAAGGCCGAGGACCCCGGACAGGAGCGACGCGCCCGCAGGCGCCCCTGGCCCATCGTGGTGCCCATGGTCGCCGTCGTGACGATCGGCGGCGGCACCGCGGTCATGCTGCTGCCCGGCGACGGCGGACACCGGGCGGACGCCTCACCACCGAGCGCGAGCAGCAGCGACAACACGCCGCACAAGAACCCCAACTCCCCCACGCCACCCGCCACTTCACCGCCCCCGAGCGCGAAGAGCCCGTCCCCCTCGCCCAGCGGAGGGCCGAACGGCGGCGGCGGTGCGCCCCAAAACGGCGGCCCGGGCGGCAGCCCCGCCGGTGGCCCCGGCGGCGCCTCCGACACTTCCGGCGGAACGACCACCGGCGGCGGCTCCGGCTCCTCGGGCAGCAGCGGCGGCAGCGGCGGCAGTACGTCCGGCGGTTCCGGCAGCTCCGGCGGCTCCGGTTCCACCAGCGGCGGCGGCACCTCCGGCGGCGGCGCGGTCCCGTCGTACTTCCTCGGCAACTGGTCCTACCCGGCGATAAGCAACCAGCCGCAGAAGATCACCGTCTACCGGGCCGCCGTCGGCCAACAGGCCGCCCGGTTCGTCTACGACGTGCCGTACGTCGGCCACTGCGAGACGGTGGCCCGCCTCGACGGGGTCAAGAACGGCGGCAGCCGCATCGAACTCACCTCCGCCGCCGTGGACACCACCCACTCCAAGGGCAGCTGCCAAGCGGGCAAGGCGTCCATCCTCTACGTGGCCGCGGAGGGCGGCATCTACCACCTCGACGACCCCTCCGAGGGCCAGGGCTACCACTACACCCGCTGACCCGGACACGGACCGGGCCCGACCTCGCACCACACGGTCTTGCTCGCCTCCTCCTGCCGCACGCCCCACCGCAGCGCGACGGCGTCCAGCAGCGCTATCCCGCGCCCGCCCTCGTCGTCCACGGCGGCCCGGAGCAGCACGGGCAGGGCACGCGGATCCGGATCGGTCACCTCGACGCGCGTCCGCCCGTCCGCGGTCCTGCCGACGTACACGGTGACGGGCGTACCCTCCCCCACGTGCCGGATCACGTTCCCGACCAACTCGCTGACGCACAACTCCACTTCGCAGGATGCCGACGTACCGAGATGATCCCGCACCGCCCGCCGCAGCAGCGGCACCTCCTTCGGTACGGCCAGCAGCCGCACCGTCATCACCGCGCCGCCGCCTTGTGCAGCACCTCGGCCAACTTCCGCGCCGTGGCCATGTTGCAGTTACCGAGCGCGACGAGCGGGGGCGGGTAGGCCCCCGCGAACGAGGGGAGATCGACGCCGAGCGAGGGCAGCGTGATCCCGTTGGCCTTCAACGCGGACCGCAGCCCTTCGGCGCATTCCTGCACGTCGTCCATGGTCATTCACCTTCCTGTGCGCATTGTGACGAATCGCTCACAGACTGGCGTCGGGCGCCGTACTTTGGAAGGGAATTGGGCTTTCACGCCCAACCAACAAGTGGTGGTGGTGAGTCATGTCCCCGCGCAAGGATACCGACCCGGCGGCGAGTGTCCCGTCCTTCTACGGCGCCGAGTTGCGCTTCTTGCGGGAGAGTGCGGGCCTCACGCTCGACCAGTTAGTCGAGGGCAGTTTCCGCGGCGCACCGCTGCTCAGCCGAATCGAGCGTGGCGAGCTCGGCATGCCGATGGACCTTGCCATCCACATCGACAAGAGGCTCAAGACCGGCGGCTTTTTCCAGCGCCACTGCGACGAGGTGCAGAAGGCCCGCCGGGCGGGTCATGCACCGTACTTCGCGGATATCCCCGACATGGAGAAGTCCGCGACGACGATCGAGGACTGGGCGCCGTTCGTCATCCCTGGCCTGTTGCAGACAGAGGCATACATGCGGAAGCTCTGCGAAACAGCCAAGCCGTGGGAGGAGCCCGAGAGCGCCGAGGAGAAGGTCAGCGCCCGACTGAAGCGCGCGGAGATCTGGAAGCGAAAGGAACGCCCCTACTACTGGGCGATCCTCCGCGAGGACTTGATCCGTAGGTCGGTACTCCCACCCGCAGGGATGGCCGAGCAACTGGAACACATCCTCAACGTGATCCGGTCCACGCAGAGCGTCTTGCAGATCGTTCCGGAATCGACCGCCACACATCCCCTGATGCACGGCCTGGCCAAAGTCATGACGTTCCCCGATGCACCGCCACTCATCTACGTCGAGGGCGAGTTCACCGGCCAATCCATCGACTATCCAACGCTCGTGACGAGCTATCGGAGGTCGTACGATCTGCTCAGGGCCGCCGCACTGTCGCCTAAGGCGTCCCTGGCCATGATCGAGGAAGCGGCAAGGGGCTATCGAGATGAAGCGCAGCAACGGGAATGACCTGAACACTGCCACTTGGCGCAAGAGCACCTACAGCAACGGTGACGGCGGCGAATGCATCGAGGTCTCGGACACCCTCCCCGGCCTCGTCCCCGTCCGCGACAGCAAGACCCCGTACGGCCCGGCGCTCGTGTTCCCGGCCGCCGGATGGTCGGCGTTCGTCGCGGCCGTCAAGAGCGGCCAGCTCCAACTGCCCGGCGCCTGAACGGAAAACGGCCCCTGGCGTACGTAACCGCACGTACGCCAGGGGCCGTTCGCTGTCCGCGGGCGGTCAGACCGTCAGACGGCCTCGACGACCATCGGCCGCTCGACAGCGGCGTCGGCGTCAGCGTCAGCCGACTTCGTCGACGGGCCGCCCCGCAGCGGGACCTCCTTGAGGAACCATGCCGCGACGAAACCGATGACGCTGACGATCGCGCCCCACAGGAACACCTGGTGCGCGCCGGACGCCACCGCGTGCGCGTACGCGTCCTTCACGACCGGCGGGAGCGACGGCAGCTTCTTCGGGTCCATCTGCGCGCCGCCGCTCATCTTCCCGGCCGCGGCACCCAGCCGGGTGGTCATCGTCGACGTCACCTGGTTGGTGAAGAGCGCGCCCAGGATCGCGACGCCGAACGAGCCGCCGATCGTCCGGAACAGGGTCGCGGACGAGGAGCCGACGCCCATGTCCTTCATCTCGACGCTGTTCTGCGCGATCAGCATCGTGGTCTGCATCAGGAAGCCCATACCGGCGCCGAGCACGGCCATGTAGAGGCCGGACGTGAAGCGCGTGGTGCCGACGTCCATCAGGGACAGCAGGGCCATGCCGATGGTGATCAGCGCGGCGCCGCCGGTGACGAAGATCTTGTACTTGCCGGACTGGGTGGTGACCCGGCCCGCGATCAGCGAGACCGCCATCATCGCCAGCAGCATCGGCAGGAGCAGCAGACCGGAGTTGGTCGCCGAGGCACCCTGCACGGTCTGCTGGAACAGCGGCAGGAAGGTCATCGAGCCGAACATCACGAAGCCGACCAGGAAGCCGACGACCGTGACGAGCGAGAAGTTGGCGTTCCGGAAGATCCGCAGCGGGATGATCGGGTCGCTGACCTTGGTCTCGACGACGACGAAGGCGGCGAGCGCGACGACGGCCAGGACGCCCAGGCCCACGATCTGCTTCGACAGCCAGTCGTACTCGGTGCCGCCCCAGGTGGTGAGCAGCACCAGCGAGGTGATGCCGATGGTCAGCAGGGCCGCGCCCGCGTAGTCGATCCGGGTCTGCGACCGCTTCTTCGGCAGGTGCAGCACGGCGGTGACCATGATCAGGGCGATCGCGCCGAGCGGCAGGTTGATGTAGAAGCTCCAGCGCCAGCCGAGGTGGTCGGTGATGGTGCCGCCGACCAGCGGTCCGCCGATCATCGCGACGGCCATGACGCCGGCCATCATGCCCTGGAACTTGCCCCGCTCCCGCGGCGGGACCAGGTCGCCGATGATGGCCATGACGCCCACCATCAGACCGCCCGCGCCCAGGCCCTGCACGGCGCGGAAGCCGATCAGCTGGCCCATGTCCTGCGCCATGCCGGACAGCGCGGAGCCGACCAGGAAGATCACGATGGACGTCAGGAAGACGCCCTTCCGGCCGTACATGTCGCCGAGCTTGCCCCAGATCGGCGTGGACGCCGCGGTGGCCAGCGTGTAGGCCGTGACGACCCAGGACAGGTGCGACAGCCCGCCCAGTTCACCGACGATGGTCGGCATCGCGGTGCCGACGATCATGTTGTCGAGCATCGCGAGGAGCATCGCGATCATGAGTGCGAAGACCACCATGCGCACGCTGGCGGGCTGTTTGCCCGTGCCCTGCGCCGGCTCCTGTATTTCCCCCGTCGGGGTCGCTGTTCGCGACATCCCCATCACTTCCCCATCGATTCTTACTTACTTGCCGCCCGGCTAGTTCTGTACAGTGCAGAAGGTAGAAGGGTTACTAGCCGGGCGTCAAGTAAGTTTTTTGATGCCGGGGTGGGTACGTCCGTGACCAGCGGGGCAGCAGATGATTGCTGGGGAAGCGGGCCGCGCCCGGACCCCGCACCGACACCGCCGTCACGCAGGAGAGCAGCATGAGCAGCGCATCACAGCCGCGCCGCGGGAACACCCGCCAGCGCATCCAGGACGTCGCCCTGGAGCTGTTCTCCGAACACGGCTACGAGAAGACCTCGCTGCGCGAGATCGCCGAGCGGTTGGGCGTCACCAAGGCCGCGCTCTACTACCACTTCAAGACCAAAGAAGACATCGTCATCAGCCTCTTCGAGGACCTGTGCCGGCCCATCGACGAGCTGATCACCTGGGCGCAGGAGCAGCCGCGCACCTTGGAGACCAAGCAGGAAGTGATCCGGCGCTACCACGAATCGCTGCGCTCCTCCGAGGACCTCTTCCGCTTCATGCAGGAAAACCAGGCCACGGTCCGGGACCTGACCATCGGCCTGCGCTTCAAGGAGCGGATGCTGACCCTCTACGACCTGCTCAAGGACGACGACGCCGAGCTGGTCGACCAGGTGCGCTGCATCACGGCGCTGTTCGCGATGCACGCGGGGATGTTCGCGATGCAGAACGTGACGGGCGACCCCGAGGAGAAGCGCGAAGCCATCCTCAGGGTCGCCACAGAACTGGTCACGGCGGCGAACCCGCCGAGCCGCCGGCCAGCCCGGCCGGATTCAGCTCAGACGGCGTCGCCGTGAGCCCGCAGGAATCCGGTCGGCTCGATGCCCGACCCGTAGTTGGGGCCGGTGCGGACCTCGAAGTGCAGGTGGGGACCGGTGGAGTTGCCGGTGCTGCCGGACAGACCGATCTGCTGGTCCGTGGACACCTGCTGCCCGACCTGGACCTGGATCTGTGACAGGTGCGCGTACTGGGTGTACATGCCGTCGGCGTGCTTGATCACGATCGCGTTGCCGTAGGCCGGACCGTCGCCGCCACCGTTCGGACCGGCCTTGACGACCGTGCCCGCGTGGACGGCGTGGACCTGCGTGCCGGTCGGCACGACGAAGTCCTGACCGCTGTGCTTGTGCGCCCAGTGGCTGCCGGGGATGCCGAAGGGCTCGCCGAGGACGTAGCTCTCGACCGGCTTCACCCAGGCGTTGGCCTTCTTCGCCGCGTCCACCTTCGCCTTCGCCGCGGCCGTCTTGGCGTCCGTGGCGGCCTTGGCCTGCGCGTCGGCCTGCGCGGCGACGGCCTTGCCGACGCCCGCGGTCAGGTGCAGCAGCCCGGCGTCGGCGGCGGTGGCGACACCGGCGCCCAGCGCGGCGGTGATACCGGCACCGGCGGCCACGACAGCCACCCGATGCCGCAGCGCGAACTTGCCGTTCTTCGCGGACTTCTTGGAATTACGTATCGCGGCAAACTTCGACATGCGGGTTTTTCCTCCGGAGAGAAGTGAATGGTTTTCCCGGCTGCGGTCCGGGATTGCCATTCCTTGGTAACCCGCCTCCGCCCTGACGCCAAGGCCCCCTTCCTACTACCGGGACCCGTAATAGCCGGGACGGCCAGGAACGACCGCGAGCACACCCCAGACCGCCCGCAAAATACGGCCTGACCTGCGCATTCACCTTCCCCGCCCCCCTTCCCCCCATCTCCCAGAATTCCCCTACTCCCGCTAGTAGGACCCAAATCCCTGTGCGCCATGTCACGAGATCCCAAAGCCTTCACGTGACCCGCATTACACAATCCCGGAAGGGAATGTGACCCGCGTTACGGGAAAATCTGTGACCCGCGTTACGCAATTCCTCATCCCCGGGCGCAGGGAAATCCCGAAACGCCTGACCGGCCCCCACCCGGCCCTCTAGCCTGATCCGGACAACACCACAGGCAGCAGCCGGCAGGCAGCACCGGCCAGCCAGGGCCAGGGCCGGCCAGGGGGAACGGACCGCATATGGACCCGTCAGCACTGGGCGCCCGGCTCGCGTCCAGCGTCGTCGCACCACTCGTCAAGAAGCTCTTCGTCCAGGAGGGCCCGGGCGCCGGCCTCGTCGACGCCCCCGTCCGCATCTCCGCCCTCGTCTCCTTCAAGGGCGAGCGGCGCACGCTCAGCGACAAGGACCTGCGCAAACTGGCCGCGGAACTGGTGCGGCGGGCCGTACGGTCCGCCGGCCCCGGCGAACGCCCGATCCCCGAGGACGAGGAGACGGCCGTCGCCGACGCCCTGGCCAAAACCCTCGCCGGCCTCGGCACCCTCGACATGGACGACGTCCAGGCCGTCGCCCTCGGCCCCACCGCCCTGGCGGAGCGCCTGACGGCCGCCGCCCCGCAGACCGCCCGCGGGCTGTCCCAGGACGCCGAGCTCCTCCATCAGACCCTCACCGGCACCGCCTGCCTGCACATCGTCCACTTCTTCACCCAGCGCTCGACGTTCATCGCCCGCACACTGGTCCAGCAGAGCCGCAGCCTGGACGCCCTGATCGCGATCGTCGACGAGTTCATCGAGCGGCATCCGTCACCCCGTACCGCCGACGCCGCCTTCGAGCGCACGTACCTCTCCCACCTCGCCCGCAAGCACGGCCGCCTCACCATCTACGGCATCGACCTGCACAACTCCCCGGACCGCTGGCCCCTGGACGCCGCGTACATGAGCCTCCAGACGACCGGGCCGAGCCGCGCCGAGGACCCGTTCGAGGACCTGCCGCCCCGCGCCCCCGTCCCCGCCGACCAGGCCCTCACCGGCCGTGACCGGGTCCTGCTCCGCGGCGTCGCCGGCTCCGGCAAGAGCACCCTCGTCCAGTGGCTGGCCGTCTCCTGCACCAAACCCCTCGGCGAAAGCGGCCTCCCCCACCTCTACGGCCGCGTCCCCTTCGTCCTCCCCCTCCGCACCCTCACCCGCGCCGGCGCCGCCCTCCCCACCCCGGACCGCTTCCTGGCCGCCGTCGGCAGCCCGGTGTCCGGCGCCCAGCCCGACGGCTGGGCCCACCGCACCCTCACCTCCGGCCGCGCCCTCCTCCTCGTCGACGGCCTCGACGAAATCCCCGAAGACGAACGCGAGGCCACCCGCCGCTGGCTGCGCGACCTCCTCGACGCCTTCCCCGGCAACCTCTGGCTGGTCACCACCCGCCCGTCCGCCGTCCGCGACGACTGGCTCACCCCCGACGGCTTCGACGAACTGACCCTCTCCCCCATGAGCCGCGACGAGGTCGCCGCCTTCATCGCCCGCTGGCACCGCGCCTCCGCCCCCGACCCCGATGCGCCCGACCTCCTCGCCGCCTACGAGCAGTCGCTCCTGACCGCCGTCCGCACCAAACCCGACCTCGGCCGCCTCGCCACCAACCCCCTGATGTGCGGCCTGATCTGCGCCCTCCACCGCGACCGCCGCGGCTACCTCCCGCACGGCCGCAAGGAGCTCTACGACGCCGCCCTGAGCATGCTGCTCTCCCGCCGCGACCGGGAACGCGACATGCGCGGCCCGGACGGCATCGAGCTGGCCGACGAGCCCCAGATCCAGCTCCTCCAGCGCCTCGCCTACTGGCTGATCCGCAACGGCCGCACCGAACTCGACCACGACCGCGCCGAACGCATCCTGGCCGACATCCTCCCGGCCGTCCCCGCCGCGGCCTCCCAGGGCCCCGCCCCGGCCGTCTTCCGCCACCTCCTCCACCGCAGCGGCCTGCTCCGCGAACCGGCCCCCGGCACCGTGGACTTCGTCCACCGCACCTTCCAGGACTACCTGGGCGCCAAGGCCGCCGTGGAAGAGGGCGACTTCGGCCTCCTGCTGCAACACGCCACGGACTCCCAATGGGAGGACGTGATCCGCATGGCCGTCGCCCACGCCCGGCCCCGCGAACGCGTCGAGCTCCTGCGCGGCCTGCTCGCCAGGGGCGAACTCCGCGTCGACCTGCTCGCCATGGCCTGCCTGGAGCACGCGACGGAACTGGACCCTTCGGTACGCGACGCGGTCAACGCGCGGGCGCGGTCCATCCTGCCGCCGCGCACCCGCGAGGAGTCGAACCTGCTCGTCGATGCGGGCCCCCTGGTCCTGGAACTCCTACCCGGCCCGAACGGCCTGGAGGACGACGAGGCCCAGGAAGTGATCTACACCGCCGCCGCCATAGGCACCGACGCGGCCGTGGAATGCGTCAAGCCCTTCCGGGACCATCCGTCATCCACGATCCGCGTCCAACTCGGCTCACGCTGGCACCAGTTCGACACCGCCAGCTATGCGGAAGAGGTCATCCAGCACCTCGGCACAGACACCTTCGTCACCGTTTCCTCCGACGAGGAACTGCAGCTGCTGAATTCCCTCGGCGGGCGCCCCCGTGCAACCGTCAGCGGCGCATTCACCGCCGCGGAACTCCTGGCGGGCCTGCACCCCCAGCAGGTCACACATCTCGCGCTGATGAGCAATCCGGTCCTCGGCGACCTGGGATTCCTGAGGGAGTTCCCGGCCCTGAAATCGCTGACGCTCCAGGACTGCCCCTCGATCGAATCCGTCGCCCCGCTCGCCGACCTGCCCCTGCGCTCCCTCGGAGTAAGCAGCATCAACGACGACCTGACACGCACCCCGTCAGGACTCGACCGCCTGGACCGGCTGGAATCCCTGACACTCATGGCCCCGCTCCCACCCGAGGGCCTCGACGCCCTCCCGTCGAATGCCGCCTTGGCCCATCTCCTCGTCGGCGCGCGGATTCCCGACCTCGCCCGCCTCACCACCTGGCCGGGCCTGAAGAACCTCCAGCTACGGCAGCTCCCGGGCGACCTCACCGCCGATCAGTGGCGCGCGCTTTCCCGCCTCGACAGCTTGGCGGACTTTTCCTTCGGCCTGGCGGGAGGAGAAACCTCCTTCCGCATTCCCCCGGACGTCCGCCTCCCCCAGGTAAAGACCCTCAGCCTCATCAATACGGAGAAGCGCCCCCTCCCGGAATTCGGCGCCCTGCTGCCCGCCGCCCTCCCGGCCTTCCCGGGCGTCCACACTCTCCGGCTCTACAGCCTGGTCGGCGGCCTACTCGACCTCTCCCCCATCGAGGCCCTCCCCGCCCTCCAAGAGCTCTACCTCTCATACGTCACTCCGTCCCCTCCCTACGCCCTCCCGCCCCACCTCGACGTCACCTTCTTCCCCCGCCCCCGCGACTGACCGGCCGCGCGGCGAGCCGGACCGCAACACAAAACCGCCCCGGAACCGTCGATCGAACGGTTCCGGGGCGGCTGCGTATATCGCGGCTCCGTATCTCAGGTACGGACTACGCGTCCTTGCTCAGGTTGGGACCCGAGCCACCCGTCGCGGACTCCACCGGCGGAGCACTCGGCACCGCCGACTTCTCCTCGCCGCGGAAGGTGAACTTGGCGGACTCGCCCTCGCCCTCCACGTCGACGACCACGATGTGGCCCGGACGCAGCTCGTTGAAGAGGATCTTCTCCGAGAGGGCGTCCTCGATCTCGCGCTGGATCGTGCGGCGCAGCGGACGGGCGCCGAGCACCGGGTCGTACCCGCGCTTGGCCAGCAGCGACTTGGCCTCGCCACTGAGCTCGATGCCCATGTCGCGGTCCTTCAGCCGCTCGTCCACCTTGTCGATCATGAGGTCGACGATCTGGATGATGTCTTCCTCGGTGAGCTGGTGGAAGACGACGGTGTCATCGACACGGTTGAGGAACTCGGGCCGGAAGTGCTGCTTGAGCTCTTCGTTGACCTTGTTCTTCATCCGCTCGTAGCCGGTCTTGACGTCGCCCTGGGCGGCGAAGCCCAGGTTGAAGCCCTTGGAGATGTCCCGGGTGCCGAGGTTGGTGGTCATGATGATGACCGTGTTCTTGAAGTCCACGACCCGGCCCTGGGAGTCGGTCAGGCGACCGTCCTCCAGGATCTGCAGCAGCGAGTTGAAGATGTCCGGGTGGGCCTTCTCGACCTCGTCGAAGAGGACGACGGAGAACGGCTTGCGACGGACCTTCTCGGTCAGCTGGCCGCCCTCTTCGTAGCCCACGTAGCCGGGGGGCGAACCGAAGAGCCGCGAGACCGTGTGCTTCTCGCTGAACTCCGACATGTCGAGGGAGATCAGCGCGTCCTCGTCGCCGAAGAGGAACTCGGCGAGCGTCTTGGACAGCTCGGTCTTACCGACACCGGACGGGCCGGCGAAGATGAACGAGCCACCGGGACGCTTGGGGTCCTTCAGGCCGGCACGGGTACGGCGGATGGCCTGGGAGAGCGCCTTGATGGCGTCCTTCTGGCCGATGACGCGCTTGTGCAGCTCGTCTTCCATCCGCAGGAGCCGCGAGGACTCCTCCTCGGTGAGCTTGAAGACCGGGATGCCCGTGGCCGTGGCCAGGACCTCGGCGATCAGGTCCTCGTCCACCTCGGCGACGACATCCATGTCGCCGGCCTTCCACTCCTTCTCCCGCTTCGCCTTCGCGGCCAGGAGCTGCTTCTCCTTGTCGCGCAGGCCGGCGGCCATCTCGAAGTCCTGCGAGTCGATCGCGGACTCCTTCTCGCGACGGACGTCGGCGATCTTCTCGTCGAACTCGCGCAGGTCCGGCGGCGCGGTCATCCGGCGGATCCGCATCCGGGAGCCGGCCTCGTCGATCAGGTCGATCGCCTTGTCCGGCAGGAAGCGGTCGGAGATGTAGCGGTCGGCGAGGGT
Organism: Streptomyces sp. NPDC058000; assembly: GCF_042886435.1. Taxonomy (NCBI): domain Bacteria; kingdom Bacillati; phylum Actinomycetota; class Actinomycetes; order Kitasatosporales; family Streptomycetaceae; genus Streptomyces; species Streptomyces sp. NPDC058000. The sequence continues at coordinate 43,262 of NZ_JBHVQS010000036.1, read as the reverse complement.
GGCCGCGGCGACCAGCGCGGAGTCCGTGATGGACACGCGGTGGTGCGCCTCGTAGCGGTCCCGCAGGCCCTTGAGGATCTCGATGGTGTGCGGCAGCGACGGCTCGGCGACCTGGATGGGCTGGAAGCGGCGCTCCAGGGCCGCGTCCTTCTCCAGGTGCTTGCGGTACTCGTCCAGGGTCGTCGCACCGATGGTCTGCAGCTCGCCACGCGCCAGCATCGGCTTGAGGATGCTCGCGGCGTCGATGGCGCCCTCGGCGGCGCCCGCGCCGACCAGGGTGTGCAGCTCGTCGATGAACAGGATGATGTCGCCGCGGGTGCGGATCTCCTTGAGGACCTTCTTCAGGCGCTCTTCGAAGTCACCGCGGTAGCGGGAGCCGGCGACCAGGGCACCCAGGTCGAGGGTGTAGAGGTGCTTGTCCTTGAGGGTCTCGGGCACCTCGCCCTTGACGATGGCCTGCGCCAGTCCCTCGACGACCGCCGTCTTGCCGACGCCGGGCTCGCCGATGAGGACCGGGTTGTTCTTGGTGCGGCGGGACAGCACCTGCATGACCCGCTCGATTTCCTTCTCGCGCCCGATGACCGGGTCGAGCTTGGTTTCCCGGGCGGCCTGCGTGAGGTTGCGGCCGAACTGGTCCAGGACGAGGGAGGTCGAGGGCGTGCCCTCGGCGGGACCGCCGGCGGTGGCGGCCTCCTTGCCCTGGTAACCGGAGAGCAGCTGGATGACCTGCTGCCGCACTCGGTTCAGGTCGGCGCCCAGCTTCACGAGGACCTGGGCGGCGACGCCCTCGCCCTCGCGGATCAGGCCGAGCAGGATGTGCTCGGTACCGATGTAGTTGTGGCCGAGCTGGAGGGCCTCGCGGAGCGACAGCTCCAGGACCTTCTTGGCACGGGGCGTGAAGGGGATGTGGCCGGACGGGGCCTGCTGGCCCTGACCGATGATCTCCTCCACCTGCTGGCGGACCGCCTCGAGCGAAATGCCGAGGCTCTCCAGGGCCTTAGCGGCGACACCCTCACCCTCGTGGATCAGACCCAGGAGGATGTGTTCGGTGCCGATGTAGTTGTGGTTGAGCATCCGGGCTTCTTCCTGAGCCAGGACGACAACCCGCCGCGCACGGTCGGTGAACCTCTCGAACATCGTTAATCGCTCCTCAGAGCGGTCAGGCAGTTAGGGGTCGGTCCCCTCCCTGTCCTTCCGCATGCTAGTCCCGCAGGGCGGGACAGCTCATTCCAACTGCCGACACCCGTCCGGATCACCCCGCTCCGACGGGGAAATTTACTGCCGAACAGCTGACATCTGCTCCAACTCGATGGTGCGAGACGATGTTCCCGCAGGCCAGGCATATACGCATGCCGCCACTACGCCCGTGGCGAACGCGCCCCTCGCCGACACACCGTTCACCGCCGGCCAAAGGTGCCGACAAACTGCTGAGCCCGCCGGTCACAGCGTCTCTTCCCACTGAGACTTTCTTACCCGCTGCTACTGACACTCCATGCGGCGCGGGTGTTTCCCCTCCGCTACGGGCGAACACCCGCACACCCCACAGCGCTTCCATGCCCCCCGCGGCATTACACGCAACGCAACTACCCATATACGCAACGTAACCTTCGCCGATGCCGGCAGTTGCACCGGACATGGCCCGCGCGCTTCCGCGACCCCGCTCCCCCCGCTCCACCGTCCGCCGGTGGTACGAGGAGGAACTGGGCTGGCCGACGACCGGCACGGAGCCGCTGGAGCTGCTCACAGGACTGCGCTTCGACGTCCTGGAAATGCCCGCCGATGCGGGCGGCGCCGTATTGAAGCGGGTGGCGCGCACCGGCCCGGTAGCGCTGCTGCGGCCCGGACGGGGCGGGAAGACAGCGCAGGATCGGCCGAAACTGCTCCTGCTCATCGCGCCCGGCGGCGCGGAGGAGCTTCCGGGAATCCTGGAATGGCTGGAGTGGGGCACCCTCGCGGCGGATCTCACCGCACGTGGGGCCGGGGGGCGGATGCCCGCACCGGCGCTCCCCTCACAGGGCCGCGCATCAGGCGGCTGCGGCGCGCGGGAGGCCGCGGGGTGGGTGCGGCCTCCCCGGCCCGGATACGAGGCGGAGGATTCCCTGCCCACCACGGGGATCGGGACAGGAATCGGGGACGTTGGGGGCGCCCCCGACCTCGTACGGCTCGTGAGCGCGGCGGCAACGGAGTGCCACCGGGCCCGGTTGGTGCGTGCTGGTAATGGCCAATCGGATCGCCCTTACGGCGATCAGCCGTTGGCCTTCTCGAATGCCTCACGAATGTCGGCGGGGACTCGGCCACGGTCATTCACGTTGTAGCCGTTCTCCTTCGCCCAGGCGCGGATCTTCGCGGTGTCCGGAGAGCCGGCAGCCGCCGCACGGGCCTTGCCGCGACCGCCAGAACGGCCACCGGTCTTGCGGCCGGCCTTCACGAAGTCGGCAAGCGACTCGCGCAGCTTGTCCGCGTTGGCGTCGGAGAGGTCGATCTCGTAGGACTTACCGTCGAGAGCGAACGTCACGGTCTCGTTGGCTTCGCCACCGTCGAGGTCGTCGACAAGAAGAACCTGAACCTTCTGTGCCACCAGGATTCCCTTTCATCGAATGTGGATTACGACGGAAAGCAAACCGCTTTTCCGGGAAAAACACAAACCCTTGGGTAGGGTTCACTTGCCCACCGACCGGGGAACGCATGCTTCCGTAGCCATGAGATAGGGGAGCGATTCGGACATAGAACGCTGATCACAGGTGCAGAAGCATGCGACTGTTGCCCAGGGTGTTGGGCTTCACTCGTTCGAGGCCGAGGAACTCCGCAACGCCTTCGTCATAGGAACGCAGCAGTTCGCTGTAGACATCCCCGTCTACGGGAGTCTCGCCGATCTCCACGAAGCCGTGCTTGACGAAGAAGTCGACTTCGAAGGTGAGGCAGAAAATTCGCCGCACTCCCAGCCACCGGGCGGTAGCCAGCAACTTGTCCAGGACTTGATGGCCGACCCCGGTACCCCGCTGCGTCCGGTCCACTGCCAGGGTGCGGACCTCTGCCAGGTCCTCCCACATGACGTGCAGTGCGCCACAGCCGACGACCTCGGCGTCTTCGTCCCGCTCGGCCACCCAGAACTCCTGGATGTCCTCGTAAAGCGTGACGGTGGGTTTGTCGAGCAGGATCCCGTCGCGCGAGTAGGCGTCGATGAGGCGGCGTACGGCCGGTACATCGCTGGTCCGGGCACGGCGGACGGTGAGCCCTTTTGAATGCGCTGGCATGCCCGGACGCTATCGCCCCTTGCTGCCGGGCCCCGCTCCGGGTTCATCTCCTTCGCCGGCCGGCGCTTCATCCGCGGCTTGCGGCTCTTCTTCCCGGGCCTGTTCCCCCGAGTGTTCCGGGGCCGCCACCTGTTCTTCCTCGGCTACCGGTCGATCGTCGACCTGCACCATCCGTACGGCATCGCGGAGTGCGTGCCGTTGTTCCGGCGACATCATGCCGAAGAAGGCCACTAGTGCGGCCGCGGGGTTGTCACTGGCGGACCACGCTTCGTTCATCAGTGCGGCCGAGTAGGCGGCGCGAGTGGAGACCGCCTCATATCGATAGGCGCGGCCTTCGGCTTCGCGGCGCACCCAGCCCTTCTGATGGAGGTTGTCCAATACGGTCATGACGGTGGTGTAGGCGATCGACCGTTCCTTCTGGAGATCCTCCAGAACTTCTCGAACGGTGACTGGGCGGTTCCACTCCCAGACCCGCGTCATCACCGCGTCTTCCAGATCACCCAAGCGTCTCGGCACACAAGAAGAATAGTGGGAGATGTCGCGAATGCCGGTTGATCTCGTTGCGTTTGGTCCGGAAAAAGGAAGTACGGCCCGGGACGGTCAATCCCGGGCCGTACTGAGCAAGCGGTCCGCCGGAAATAGCGGCAGTTCAGGCGCTGAACGCCTTGGGCTCCTGCCCGGCGGCTTCGGCGCGGGCGAACGCCTCGTCGACGGCCGCGTCCTCCTTCGACTTGTTCTGACCGCCCTGACTCTTGATCATCGTGACGATCAGGCAGGTGAAGGCGATGGCCATCACTACGGGCGGGAGCAGCGCAGCGACGTAATCCATGGCATGGGCCTCCTTCAAGGCGTAAGCCCGCGACAGTACCCAGCCAGAGTACGCAGCGCTCAAGCGGTGCGGGTCTCCGGGGGCGGGGCGGGCTTGCGGCGGGGCGGGAACACCTCACCTGGAGTCGGGATGGGGCGGTCGGGCCGCGGCGCCTTGGGACCCGGTGCGGGCTGGGGCGGCTCCCGGCGGGGTGTCGGGCGCGGCTCCTGTTGGGGGTCCTGCTTCGGGTCCGCCCCGGAGTCCAGCCGGGAGGCCGCCCCGCTCCGGGACACCAGGCCGGAAGGGCGCGAACGGCCGCCGGTGCGACCGCTCGGCAGGGCGTCCGGGGAAGCGCCTGAGCGCCCGCCCGGCAGCGCGCGCAGTCGCGTCCGTACGGATTGTTCGGCCAGCCGCTCGCAGTGCCGGAGCAGGGCGCTGCGGCGTTTGCGCTCGGCCTCGGCGGCGGGCCGGACGAGCAGCGAGCGCAGTGCGGCGAGGTCGTCGGGGCCGGGGACATGGCCGGCCGTCAGCACCTCCTGGAGCCGCGTGAGGTAGCCGGTGGCGGCACCGGGCAGGGCGTCGCGGTAGCGGGCGAGGTCGGCGAGCAGGAAGGCGCGCAGGCGGGCGCCTTCGCGGACCGCTTCGTCCACCGCCTCGGCCAGCCGGAGGTATTCCTGGACGTCCTGTGACCGGTCCGGGCCGGGAGCGCCCAGGGGCACGGCGGGAGAGGTCGTCTGGAGGGCATGGGCGAGGGCGCGACGGAGTACACGCAACTCATCGGCGCCGAAGGCCATGCCGCCGCGGGATCCGTATGGCATTGGCATGCCGCGACTTTACGACTAATTCGGACAAAAGCCTCTTAATTTGCATTCGGTGGCGCGGCAGCGGCGCGCGCGTCACACGGCCGCGCCAGCGCGGAACCGGCCGCGCCCCTGCCGCCGCCCTCGTTACAGCCGCCCGACGTTGCGCTCGTACACCAGCCGCAGGCCGATGAGGGTCAGCCAGGGCTCGTGCTCGTCGATCACCGAGGACTCGCCGAGCACCATCGGTGCCAGCCCGCCGGTGGCGATCACCGTCACGTCGTCCGGGTCGTCGGCCAGCTCCCGGGCCATCCGCTGCACCACGCCGTCCACCTGGCCCGCGAAGCCGTAGAGGATGCCGGACTGCATCGCCTCGACGGTGTTCTTCCCGATGACGCTGCGCGGCCGGGCCAGCTCGATCTTGCGGAGCTGGGCGCCCTTGACGCCCAGCGCGTCCACGGAGATCTCGATGCCGGGGGCGATCACACCGCCCACGTACTCGCCGCGCGCACTGACCGCGTCGAAGGTGGTGGCCGTACCGAAGTCGACGACCACCGCGGGGCCGCCGTAGAGCTCAACGGCCGCCAGCGCGTTGATGATCCGGTCGGCTCCGACCTCCTTGGGGTTGTCCATGAGGATCGGCACGCCCGTCTTGACGCCCGGTTCCACCAGGACGGCGGGGACGTCCCCGTAATAGCGGCGGGTCACCTCGCGCAGCTCGTGGAGCACCGAGGGGACCGTGGAGCAGATGGAGATGCCCTCGATGTTGTCGCCCAGGTCTTCCCCGAGCAGCGGGTGCATGCCCATCAGGCCCTGGAGGAGCACCGCCAGTTCATCGGCGGTGCGCCGGGCGTCGGTGGAGATCCGCCAGTGCTCGACGATCTCCTCGCCGTCGAACAGGCCCAGCACGGTATGGGTGTTGCCCACGTCGATGGTCAGCAGCATGGTCCGCACCGCCTCCGGTTCACGTCACGCACGAAGGGCTCGCCTGGGGTGGTGGGTGGGGTGACGGGTGGGCGGGTGTTGCCCACGTCGATGGTCAGCAGCATGGCGGTCAGCGGCTCTCGTCGTCGTGCGCACCGGCGGTCGCGGCCTCGGTCGCGTCGTCGCCCTCACGCAGGTCCAGGCCGATGTCGAGGACCCGGGCGGAGTGGGTGAGCGCCCCCACCGCCAGGTAGTCGACGCCGGTCTCCGCGTACCCGCGGGCGTTGTCGAGGGTGAGTCGGCCCGAGGACTCCAGGATCGCGCGGCCGGCTACCAGCTCCACGGCCTCCCGGGTCTGCTCCGGCGTGAAGTTGTCCAGCAGGATCAGGTCGGCGCCCTCGGTGAGGATCGGCGGGATCTGGTCGAGCCGGTCGACCTCCACCTCGATCGGCACCCCGGGGAACTCGTCCCGCACGGCCGTGAACGCCTCCGCGACGCCGCCCGCCGCCACGACGTGGTTGTCCTTGATGAGCGCCGCGTCGGACAGCGACATCCGGTGGTTGACGCCACCGCCGCAGCGCACCGCGTACTTCTCCAGGGCGCGCAGGCCCGGCGTCGTCTTACGGGTGTCGCGGACCTTGGCCCCGGTGCCTTCGAGGACGTCCGCCCAGGCGCGGGTCAGGGTGGCGATACCGGACAGTCGGCCCAGCAGGTTCAGCGCGCTGCGCTCGGCGGTGAGCAGGTCACGGGTCCGCGTGGTGACGGACAGCAGCTTCTGCCCGGCCACGACCCGCGCGCCGTCCTCCACGTGCCGCTCGACCGCGAACTCGTCGGTGCACACGACGGACAGCACCGCCTCGGCGATCCGCAGCCCGGCGATCGTGCCGTCCTCACGGGCCGTGAAGTCCCCGGTGGCGACGGCGTCTTCGGGGACGGTCGCCACGGTGGTCACGTCCACGCCCTGGTCGAGGTCCTCCTCGATGGCCATGTGCGCGATGTCCTCCACCTGGACGGGGTCGAGCCCGGCGTCCACCAGGAGCGCGGCCAGGTCCGGGTCCAACCCGCAGGTCAGCGGGTCCAGCTCGTAGGCGTCGTCGCCGCCGGCGCACCCGCAGGCGTCGCCGCAGCCTCCGCCGGCGGGGGCGGCGCCGGGCCGACCGATCTGGAGGAGGGGGAGGTCACCGGGGGTGCCGGGGGTGCTGCTCACGGGGTGGGCTCCGTATCGGGAGTGAGGGCGGACTGAGGGGTGGGACCGACGGTCGACGGGAAGCCGGCGGTCTGTGTCGTATGGATGCTCAGGGTGCGGTCGGCACCGAGGGTGATGCGGAAGTGCCGGCGCCAGGAGGCATCGTCGCGGTCCGGGTGGTCCTCGCGCCAATGGCAGCCGCGGGTCTCCTCGCGGCGCCGCGCGGCGGCGACCAGGACCCGGGCGACGCACAGCAGGTTGGTGACCTCCCATGCCTCCACACCGGGCTCGGGGGCCTTGGCGGAGGCGGCGACGGGCTCCACGGCCGCCTCGGCGGCCTCCCGTTGCAGGTGGTCGAGGTCGTCGGCGGCCCGGGCGAGGCTGGCCGCGCTGCGCAGCACACCGGCACCGGCGGTCATGATCCGCTGGACGGCGGTGCGGGCCTCGGGCACCAGGAGGGGCAGCGGGGCGCGGGCCTCCACGGGGGCGGCGGCCGGGGCCGTCGTCCCGTTGGCGACGATGTCCGCGGCGATCCGCTCCGCGAACACCAGGCCCTCCAGCAGGGAGTTGGAGGCCAGCCGGTTGGCACCGTGCACGCCGGTGCAGGCCACCTCGCCGCACGCGTACAGGCCGGGCACGGTGGTCCGGCCGTACAGGTCGGTGCGGACGCCGCCGGAGGCGTAGTGGGCGGCCGGGGCGACCGGGATCGGCTCGGTGACCGGGTCGATGCCGTGGGCGCGGCAGGCGGCCAGGATGGTCGGGAAGCGGTGCTCCCACATCTCGGCGCCGAAGTGGCGGGCGTCCAGGTACATGTGCTCGGCGCCCTGCTCCTGGGCTCGGCGCGTGATCGCCTTGGCCACGATGTCGCGCGGGGCCAGCTCGGCGAGTTCGTGCTGTCCGACCATGAAGCGAGTGCCGTCGGCGTCGACCAGATAGGCGCCCTCGCCCCGTACCGCCTCGGAGATCAGCGGCTGTTGGCCCTCCGCTTCCGGTCCCAGATAGAGCACGGTCGGGTGGAACTGGACGAATTCGAGGTCCGAGACCTCGGCACCGGCGCGCAGTGCCAGGGCCACCCCGTCGCCGGTGGACACGGCCGGGTTGGTGGTCGCGGAGAACACCTGGCCCATGCCCCCGGTGGCGAGCACCACCGCCGGCGCGTGTACTGCACCGACGCCGTCGTGCTGGCCCTCCCCCATGACGTGCAGGGTGACGCCGGCGGTCCGGCCCTCGGCGTCCGTGAGGAGGTCGAGGACCAGCGCGTTCTCGATGCTGCGCAGCCCCGCGGCGCGGACCGCGGCGACCAGCGCGCGGGAGATCTCCGCCCCGGTGGCGTCGCCGCCGGCGTGCGCGATCCGGCGGCGGTGGTGGCCGCCCTCCCTGGTGAGCGCGATCTCGTCGCTCCCGGGGGCGGTGTCGAAACGGGCGCCGGCAGCGATCAGCCGGTGGACGGCGTCCGGGCCCTCGGTCACCAGCATCCGCACGGCCTCCTCGTCGCACAGGCCGGCGCCCGCGACGAGAGTGTCGGCCAGGTGCTGCTCGGGGCTGTCGCCGTCCCCCAGGGCCGCGGCGATCCCCCCTTGCGCCCAACGGGTGGAGCCGTCGTCGAGCTGGGCTTTGGTGACGACGACGGTCCGGCGGCCGGCGGCGGCGCAGCGCAGCGCGGCGGTCAGCCCGGCGACGCCGGAGCCCACCACGACGACGTCCGCCGTGATGGACCAGCCGGGGGCGGGGGCGGTGAGACGTATGCCGGTGGGGGCGGCGGCGGTTCCGGTAGCGGTCATCGGGTCGCTCCGAGGGGGCCTTGGGGTGGAGTGGACTTCCTGGATTTCCTCGGGGCTCCGGAGGCCGGCCCGGGTGCGGGCTCCTCCGGGGAGCCGGCGTGCCGCTCTGGGGCGGCGGGCGGATACGGGGCCCCGCTCGCCGCGAAGACGAGCCGGATGTTGTCGATGAGCCGGGTGGTGCCCACCTTGGCGGCCACCGCGAGGATCGCCTCGCCCTCGTACCCGTCGGGGACCTCGGTGAAGTCGCGGGGGTCGATCAGGGCCAGGTAGTCCAGGTGGAGCGGCGGGTCCAGGTGGGCGGCGTCCTCCAGCACCGTGCCGGCCGCGGCGCAGGCCACGGACGGGCCGTGCAGCGGGCCCGCGGCGTAGGCGACGGCGTGCGCGTCGGCGGCCGCCCGGTCCTCCCCGAGGGCGGCCAGCGCCGCGGAACGGTCCTGCCCGGGGTACCCGGCGGAGGCGGCGCGGGCGCGCAGTGCCTCCTCGGCGGTGAGCCGGTCGCGGGCGGCGAAGAGCGCCGCGGACAGCGCGAGCGCGGTGCGCCGTTCCGGGCCGGACAGGTAGCGGTTGCGGCTGGAGCGGGCCAGCCCGTCGGCCTCCCGGACCGTCGGGACGCCGACGATCTCGACCGGGAAATTCAGGTCGGCGGCCATCCGCCGGATGACGGCGAGCTGTTGGGCGTCCTTCTCCCCGAAGAACGCCAGGTCCGGCGCTGTCAGATGGAGCAGCTTGGCGACGACGGTGAGCACCCCGTCGAAGTGCCCGGGGCGGCTGGCGCCCTCCAGGACGGCGCCCATCGGGCCGGCGGAAATACGGATCTGCGGTTCTCCGCCCGGGTAGACCTCGTCGGCCGACGGCGCGAAGACGGCGTCCGCGCCCGCCCGGGCGGCCAGCAGCACGTCGTCGTCCACGGTCCGCGGGTAGCGGTCGAGATCTTCGCCCGCCCCGAACTGCAGCGGGTTGACGAACACCGTGACCACGACCTGACCCTGCGGCCCCACCCGTTCCCGAGCGGCCCGGATCAGGGCGGCGTGCCCCTCGTGCAACGCGCCCATGGTCATGACAACGGCCCGTACGCCGCTGTGCCGCGGCAGCGCGCGCAGCGCCGCGGCGGTGTGCACGAGCCGGGGTCCCGGCGCCGGTCGGGCGGCGTCCGGGGTCGGGCTGACGGGCGAGGAGGTCATGAGTCGCCTCCGTGGGGGCCGGGCTCGGGGGATTCGGAATCAGGGGACTCAGAACCAGGGGAACCAGGGGAAGGGGGGCGGGGCGGTCTTGTGTCGGTCGGCTCGGGGCCGGTGGGTGCGGGGCCGGTGGGCTCGTCGCCGTTGTGGCCGGTGGGCCGGTCGCCGTCCCGCTCGCTCGCTGGCCCGTCGGAGGGCGTCTGCCCTCCGGAGGACGCGGCCGGGCCGGCGGCACCACCGTCGGCGGCCGGCCCCGCGAGCACATCCAGCAACTCCTCGGCCAGCTCCGGCTTGAGCAGGCCGTGCGCCAGCGCCCGGTCGGCGGTCGTACGGGCCATGGCCAGATAGCCGGCGACGGCCTGCGGGGCGTGCTTGCGCAACTCCGCCACGTGGGCCGCCACGGTCCCGGCGTCCCCTCGGGCGACCGGGCCCGTCAGGGCGGCGTCACCGGACCGAAGCGCGTTGTCCAGGGCCGCGCCGAGCAGCGGACCGAGCATCCGGTCCGGGGCCCGCACCCCGGCCTTCTCCAGTAGCTCCATGGCCTGCGCCACCAGGGTGACCAGGTAGTTCGCGCCGATGGCGAGCGCTGCGTGGTAGAGCGGGCGGGCGGATTCGGCGATCCACTCGGGCTCCCCGCCCATCTCGATGACCAGTGCCTCCGCGGCCATCCGCAGCTCCTCCGGCGCGGTCACCCCGAACGGGCAGCCGGCCAGGCGCTGCACGTCCACGGACGTCCCGGTGAACGTCATGGCCGGGTGCAGCGCCAGCGGCAGCGCACCGGCCCGGGTGGCCGGGTCCAGCACCGCCGTCCCGAAACGCCCGGAGGTGTGCACCAGCAGTTGGCCCGGCCGTACGGCACCGGTCTCGGCGAGGCCGCTCACCAGGTCGGCCAGGGCGTCATCGGGGACGGTGAGTAGCACGAGGTCCGCACGCGCGAGCACCTCGGCCGGGGTGACCAGCGGGACACCGGGCAGCAGTTCGGCGGCGCGCCGCACGGAGGTGTCGGAGACCCCCGAGACGGCCACCGGACGATGCCCCGCGAGCTGGAGCGAAGCGGCGAGCGCGGGCCCGACACGACCTGCCCCGACGACTCCGACGGTGAGCCGGGCGGGCCGGTCCTGGGCCTCGATGGATGGGTGTGGATTCACGGGGCGATGGCCTTCCGTTCCAGTCCGCGAGGGGTACCGGACGATTCGTCGCCATGCTACGCGAGTACCTCCCGCCGGCCTGAGAGCCGTACAGAGGGTGAGACGAGGGTCTCGGAGCACCATCGGAGCAGAACCGGAATCCTCTGCTCCGCACCGGTTCGGAGAGTTATCCACAGGGCTCGCGGCGGCGCCGGCGGCTGCGCGATGATCGGTTCCGACACCACGCGCGGACGGCGCGGGACGAAGCGAAGGCGGGGGCCATGACCGAGGGCGGGAAGCACACGACGGAGACCGGGAAGCCACCGGTCGAGGACGGGAAGCACCCTGGCGGGGGCGACGAGCGGACGGCGACCGGGAGCGCGGGAGCAGCTGCGGCAGGCAGGACCGGGGCCGCGACGGAGACGGTGGTCGACGACAGGGGGAGCAGCCCCGCGGCGGCCACGGCGACGGACGACCCGGTGGAGACCGCGGCGGATGACGGCCCGGACGGCGCGGTGGACGAGCGGGCCCGGCGGTTGGCCGCGTACCGCGGCTCGGTGCGGACGCTGTCCGGCGCCCGCCCACCGGAGACGATCGCCGAGCGGTTGGCCCGCCTGACGGCCGACGCCCCCGGCGTATACGACCTCGACGACTGGACGGACGTCTACGGCGACGACAACAGCATCATCGGCGAGCTGGAGCGCCGGACCGCCGACGCCCTGGGCACCGCGGCCGCCGTGTTCTTCCCGACCGGCACGATGGCGCAGCAGGTGGCGCTGCGCTGCTGGGCAGGCCGCACGGGCAATGCGACGGTCGCCGGCCACCCGCTGTCCCACCTGGAGGTCCATGAGCGCGATGCCTATGCGGTGGTCAGCGGGCTGCGCATGGTGCATCCGACGAGCGCCCCGCGCCTACCGACGGCCGACGAGATCTACGACCTCCAGGAGCCGTTCGGCACCCTCGCCCTCGAACTCCCGCTGCGGGACGCCGGATACGTCCTCCCCAGCTGGGAGGAGCTGGAGTCGGTGGTCGCCGCGGCGCGGGACCTGGACGCGGTGGTGCACTTCGACGGCGCCCGGCTGTGGGAGTCCGCTCCGCACTTCGGCAGGTCGCTCCCGGAGATCGCCGCCCTCGCGGACAGCGTCTACGTCTCCTTCTACAAGTCGCTGGACGGCATAGCGGGCGCCGCCCTGGCGGGCACCGAGGAGTTCGTCGCGGAGGCCCGCGCCTGGCGGCACCGCTACGGCGGCCAGTTGTTCCAGCAGTGGCCGACCGCACTCGCCGCCCTGGCCGGACTGGACCGCGAACTGCCCCGACTACCGGCGTACGTCGCGCAGGCCAAGGTCGTCGCCCGGGCCTTGCGGGAGGGCCTGGCGGAGGCCGGCGTGCCCTGGTTCCGGGTACACCCCGAAGAGCCGCACACCCATGAATTCCAGGTATGGCTGCCGCACCCACCGGAGGTCCTGACCGAAGCCGGCACCCGCCAGGCGGAGGAAACCAGGACGACGCTGTTCCGCAAGTGGTACGAGCCCGGCTCGGCCGGACCGCCCGGCGTGGCAATGACGGAGGTGACGGTCGCGTCCCCCGCACTGGAGTGGACAGCGGAGGAGATACGCACGGCGGTGGGCGACTTCATCCGACGCATCGACGGGTGACGGGTGCGGCTACGGCTGCGGCTGCGACTGCGGCTCATCGTTGCCGTGACGGCTACGGCGCATCGATCCCGGTGACGGCAACGGCTCATCGATCCGTGTGACGGCGACGGCGCATCATTCCCGCTATCGCATGGCCGTTCCCGCATGGCCCCGCATGGCCCGTTCCCTCATGGTCCGCTCAGGCGTCGCTCGGACCGGCGTTGCACGGTTCCGCGAGGGCGGTTGCGGCACGGTTCGCGCCCACGTGGTGGCTGCCAGCGCGCTCGGCTGGCAGCTGTCCGGGGCGGGGCCAGGTCGGTGCGGCGGTGTGGCCGTCCAGGGGCCGGGCGCGGCGGGCCAGCAGGGCCGCGGCCCCGCGTAGGAGCCGCCCGTCGCGCCCCCACCAGCGTTCCGCGGGATCCGTGACCACGGCCTGGAAGCGATGCCACTGCTGGATCTCCCTGGCGGTGCGGACGGTGGCCTCACCCGGTGCGGGCGGGACGGCCTCGCCTCGCTGGGCGGCACGGTAGCTGTCGAGGAGGTGCTGCTGCGTGGTGTCCATGGCTCTCACTGTGGGACGGCCGGGCGTCCCCTGGCGCGTCGATTGACGAGAGCCGTCAATCGACGACGTTGCAGGTCACGGCCTCACGCATGATGGACACATGTCCAACGTCATCGACATCACCGGGCTGCCGCTGGAACGCGTCGTCTTCGCGCCCTCTCCGCTGGCCGAGTTGGGTGCGGCGCTGCACGCGCTGTCCGAGCCGGGTCACCACCCCGGGCTGCACGGCTGGGTCACCGCGACCAACGCCGGACTGAAGACCGACCTGGCGGACCGGCTGTGCGAGGCGGACTTCCTGTGGCGGTCCGCCCGCTCCGACATCCTGCTGCCCACCCGCCCCGGAGCGACGCTGGCCGAGGAACTGGACGAGCTGGACAAGATCGACGACGAGCGGTTCGTGGCCGCCGCCTTCGAGATCAGCTGCTCGCCCAAGTACACCCGGCCCACGCCGTCGCCCCTGGTCGACGAGGGCGAGCGGGCGCGCGTACGGGAGATGGCGGCGGCCCGCGGCCCGCGACAGGCGGCGTTCACGGACCGGATGCTGACCGACCCCGACGGCCTGCGGGTGTGGCTGCGCCGTCTCTTCGAGGACTGCGAGGACGCGTTCTTCGGGGACATCTGGCGGCGGGTGAGCATCCAACTGGCCGCCGACGCCCGACACAAGACCGAGCTGCTGCGCCGCAAGGGCCTCGCCGAAACGCTGACCGCGACCTCGCTGGCGCTGCGGCTGGACGAGGCCCAGGACGGCAGCGGCACCACCCGCATCCTGGTCGACAAGCTGGCCAGTGGCCGTACGACGGGGTTCGCCGACCCCGCCGATCCCGGCGTCACCTTCCTTCCGACGTCGTTCGGCTGGCCGCATCTGCTATTCAGCCACGCTCCCGGCTGGCGCCCGGTGCTCCAATACCCGGTTGCCAGCCCGGAGTTGCCGGCCCCCGCCACGCTGGAACTCGTCCAGCAGCGGCTGGAGGCGCTCGGTCACCCGATGCGGATGCGGCTGTGCCGCACCCTGTCGCGGGGTCCGCACACGACGGGGGAGCTGGCGACCACGTTCGGCATCACGGCACCGGAGGTGTCACGGCACATCGCGGTACTGAAGAAGGCGGGACTGCTACAGACCCGGCGCCGCGGGCGTTACGTCCTGCACCAGCTGGACCTCCAGGTGGTGGCCCGGCTGGGCAGCGACTTCCTTGAGGGCGTACTGCGCTAAGAGCGCGTACCGCGCTGAGCAGACGCCGTTGACGGCAGGCCGGACGGGGCGCGGAGCGGACAACCGTTCCGGCTCACCGCCCACCACCCACCACCACTCTCCCCAGACCCCAAACCCAGCCACCCCTCCCCCCACCGCCCCCTCACGGCCTCCCCCTCACCACCTCGCGCCTCGCCCCCTCCCCCAGTCAGTTCTCCTGTAGGAACTTCTTCGCCAGGGCGTCGCCGCGGCTGACCGCGTCGGCGTGGCTCTCGATGGGCGATGCCTGGGAGTTCTTGAACAGCACGTAGGTGACGCCCGAATCCGCGCCGCCGGTCTCCGGGTTGGGGTCGATGCCCAGCCCCTTCGCGGCCGCGTAGGACGCCTCCCCGATGATCTTGTTGGGGCCGGTGTCGCCGACGACGGCGTACTCGACCTGGTTGTTGTAGATGATGGCGACCACGCCGCCACCCTTGATTCCCGCGGACTGGTAGTTCCAGATGCCGCTGACGCTGGGCACCACGACGTAGGGCAGCTTCGCGGCGTTGAGGGGCTTGCCGTCGGACTGGGGGAACGCGGTGTCGTCCTGGAACCAGGGGTCGGTGTCGGCGTTGCACTGCGCGGTGGTCTGCCCGTCGCAGTCGACGTCCATGTCGGCCTTCCAGAAGACGGCGCCGTTCTTGCCGCAGACCGGGACGGTGGCCGGGGTCCCCTCGTCGGTGCTGTATTTGCCGTTCGACAGCTGCGTACAGTCCTTGAACCTGGCGAGCAGTTGGGCCGCGGAGACCGAGCCTTCCTGAAGGGCGGTGTGCGGCGCGGCGCGGTGGGCGGCCGGCTGGGCGGTGGCGGGAAGCGCCGCGGCGGCGAGGAGTGCGGCGCCGGAGCCGGTGGCGAGGGCAAGCATGCTTCTGCGCACGGGGAACCCTTCTGTTAGGAAAGTTTCCTTACCGCGCGCCAATCTGCTCTTGTTTACGTGTCCGCGTCAATGCACGTATCGGCCATCGCTCCCAGCGCACGGACCGGGCCGATCCCGTGGCACGACCGACCCGGTCGGCCCCGCTACGCTCCGGCGCCCCCGGCCCGGACCAGCCCCGTCTCATACGCCAGCACCACCGCCTGCACCCGGTCCCGCAGACTCAACTTCGTCAGGATCCGGCCCACATGGGTCTTGACCGTGGCCTCGGACAGCACCAGCCGCGCCGCGATCTCACCGTTCGACAGCCCCTGCGCGACCAACAGCAGCACCTCCCGCTCACGGTCGGTCAGCCGCCCCAACTCGGGCCGCGCGGGCTCACCGGAGGTGGCGGGCAGCATCGGCGTGAAGCGGTCCAGGAGGCGGCGGGTGGTGGACGGCGCGACGACCGCGTCCCCGCTGTGCACCGCGCGGATCGCGGCGAGGAGTTCGTTCGGCGGCACGTCCTTGAGCATGAAGCCGCTGGCCCCGGCCTTCAGCGCGGAGAAGGCGTACTCGTCCAGGTCGAAGGTGGTCAGGATGAGGACCTTCGGGGCGCCCTCCGGCTGTCCACCCCCGCAGATCCGGCGGGTGGCCTCGACACCGTCGAGGTGCGGCATCCGGACGTCCATGAGGATCACGTCCACCTCGGCGGTCCGCAGCACCTCCAGGGCCTGCGCCCCGTCGCCCGCCTCGGCGACGACCTCCATGTCGGGTTGTGCGGCCAGCACCATCCGGAAGCCGGTGCGCAGCAGCACCTGGTCGTCGACAAGCATCACGCGGATGGTCATGGCAGGGAGATCCCTTCACGGGTCGGTTGGGGCGGACGAGACGGAAGCGCACGGGGCCGCAACGAACAAGGTGGAGACGAACCGATTGGAGACGAACCGGGTGGAGACGAACCGGCTGGAGACGAGCGAGGCCGGAGCGCATGGCGTGACACCGTACGGGACCGGGGCGAACCCGATCGGTCCGCGCGGCGCCGAGCCCTCCGGAAGAGCCGGCCCGTAGGGCGCCGCGGAATAGCGAAACCGGCCATGTGACAACCGGCCGCACGGCAACCAGCGAGGTGGCAACCGTCCACGCGGCAGCCAACGAGGTGGCAACCGTCCGCACGGCAACCGGCCGAGCGAACCTGCGTCGTCTGGAAGAACCGGAAGAACCTGACCACAGGGCGCCGCCCCAGCCGGCAGCCGACCAGCCGGCAGGCTGCCGCCCGGCAGCCAACGAGGTACCCCGCCCTCCGACCCAGCCGACCGTCCGCTGGCGCGACCGGGCGGCTCACCGCTCCGCCTTGAGCGGCAGCACGGCATTGACCCGGAAGCCGCCGCCCGGCCGTGGCCCGGCGTCGAGGATCCCGCCGACCATGCCGACCCGCTCGCGCATACCGATCAGGCCGTGGCCGAGCCCGTCCGCACCGCCCGACTCGTAGAGCTCGTGCTGAGCGCCCCGGCCGTCGTCCTCGACGAGCAGATCGAGGTCGCCTTCCCGGTAGGTGAGGCGGACGGTGGCGCTGACGTCGGGGCCGCCGTGCTTGCGGGTGTTGGTCAGTGCTTCCTGGACGATGCGGTACGCGGTCAGCTCGACGCTGCTGGGCAGCGGGCGCGGCTCACCGACCACCCGGAAGTCGACCGGCAACCCCGCGCCCCGGACCTGGTCGATGAGGTCGGCGAGCTGCTCGACGCCGGGCTGGGGCACGTACTCCCCGCCCTCGGCCTGCTCGCCGGTGCGCAGCACGCCCAGCAGCCGGCGCATCTCGGCCAGCGCCTGCCGGCCGGTGCCGGAGATCGTCTCCAGCGCCTGGCGGGCCTGCTCGGGCGCGGCGTCGAGGACGTAGGCGGCGCCGTCGGCCTGGACGACCATCACCGAGACGTTGTGCGCGACGACGTCGTGCAGTTCACGGGCGATCCGGGCACGCTCGGCCGCGACCGCGATCCGCGACTGGGCCTCGCGCTCCTTCTCCAGGCGGGCGGCCTTCTCCTCCAGCTGGGCCCAGTAGGCACGGCGGGTGCGTATCGAGTCGCCGAGCACCCAGGCCAGCACGAACGGCACGGTGAGCAGCACCATGAAGAAGACCACCGCCCACACCGGCAGGGCGACGGGGCTGTCCCGGAAGCGCAACTGGGACAGGCCGGGGCCGATCAGCGCGCCGGCCAGTGCGAAGCGTGAGGCCCAGCGGCGGGCCGAGGTCTCGGAGGCGACGGTGTAGATGATCACCATCAGCGCGAAGTCGCCTATGTTGGGCGGCACGTTCAAGATCAGCTGGCCGACGCCGAGGGCGGTGGCCAGCAACAACATCTTGACCGGGTACTTCCGGCGCAGGGCGATGACCAGGCACAGACCGGTACTGAAGACCAGACCGATGAACTTGCCCTCAAGGCCCGACCGGGAGATGACCCACAACCCGGTGAACCCGAAGAGGAGGAAAGCCCAGAAGCTGTCCACTCCCGTCGGGTGCCTGCGGAAGAAGTCATAGAGGCGCTGCACGTAACCCAGCGTAGGCAGCCCGGACAGGCTGCGGAGTCAACCGGAGGGGCGATCCTCTTCAACGGGGCCTACTCCCCTAGGTGGAGGCCGCGTGCCCCAATTGTGTCGCCCTCGGGGTTGACCCATGATCACGCGATGCGGAAGCCCACGTACCGGGGCCTGAAAAACGTCCCTGAACAGGGCTTTTCGTTCCCGCACCGCCTCATACCGTAGGCCGACCACCACACCACGGGTCGACCCCTCGCCCCGCGAACCGCCCCCCGTACCGTGGTGCACGTGACGAAAGAGGGACGTGGGTACGTGGCAAACGAGCACCAACACGCCCGACGGGCCGCGGCCGACGACCACCGCCCCGCCGCCGAACCGGCCGCGCCCGACACCCCCGGCCACCCCACCCACCCCGAGCCCCCCGCCGGCGCTCCCCACGACGCGCCCGACGGCACCTGGCGCGGCTGGCAGGAGGCGACCGAGCGGGCGCTCTACGGCCCCGACGGCTTCTACACCCGCCCCGGCGGCCCCGGCCCCGCCGGCCACTTCCGCACCTCCGTCCACGCCTCCCCGCTGTACGCCGACGCCGTCGCCACCCTCCTCCGCCGGGTCGACACCGCACTCGGGCACCCCGACGAGCTGGCCCTGATCGACGTCGGCGCCGGCCGCGGCGAGCTGCTGAGCGGCGTACTGGCCGCACTGCCCGAGGAAGTGAGCGCGCGGACACATCCGTACGCCGTCGAACGCGCCGCACGCCCCCAGGACCTCGACCCCCGCATCACCTGGCTCGCCGAACTCCCCGCACCGGGCTCGCTCACCGGCCTGCTCTTCGCCAACGAATGGCTGGACAACGTCCCGGTCGACGTCGTCGAGACGGACGCCGACGGGGTGCCGCGCCGCGTCGAGGTACGGGCCGACGGCACGGAACGGCTGGGCGCACCGGTCGACGGCCCGGACGCGGAGTGGCTCGCCCGCTGGTGGCCACGGCCCGCACCGGAGGCCGCCGGCGACGCCCCCGCCCCCGGGCTGCGCGCCGAGATCGGCCGCCCCCGGGACGCCGCGTGGGCGCGCGCCGTCCGCACCCTCCGCACCGGGCTCGCGGTCGCCGTCGACTACGCCCACGGCCGCGCCGACCGCCCGCCCTTCGGCACCCTCACCGGCTTCCGGGCGGGCCGCGAGGTCCGCCCCGTCCCGGACGGCAGCTGCGACCTCACCGCACACGTCGCGCTGGACGCCTGCGCCGGCCCCGCCGCCGAGCGGCTGACCCAGCGCGCCGCGCTGCACGCCCTCGGTGTGGCCGGCCGGCGCCCGCCGCTGTCCCTGGCCACCACCGACCCGGCCGGCTACCTACGGGCGCTCGGCGCGGCCGGTGCCGCCGCGGAACTGACCGACCCGGCCGGCCTGGGCGGTTTCGGCTGGCTGCTGGAGCCGGTCGGCGGCACCGCCTGTGCCGGTCTGCTCACCTCCGACGGCACCGCCTGACCGCCCTGGCCCGCCCCTTGAGCGGGCCCGTTCCACACCACGGACCGCGCTCCTCCGCATCGTCCCGCCCTGCGACACTGTCCCCATGACGGAGACGACGGTCGGCATCGGCGGCGCGGCGGAGAGCACCGACATGGTGCTGAACATCGGCCCGCAGCACCCCTCCACGCACGGCGTGCTGCGGCTGCGCCTCGTCCTGGACGGCGAGCGCATCCGGCACGCCGAGCCGGTGATCGGCTACATGCACCGCGGCGCCGAGAAGCTCTTCGAGGCCCGCGACTACCGCCAGATCATCATGCTCGCCAACCGCCACGACTGGCTGTCGGCGTTCTCCAACGAGCTGGGCGTGGTGCTCGGCGTCGAGCGGATGCTCGGCATGGAGGTCCCCGAGCGCGCGGTGTGGACCCGGACGCTGCTCGCCGAGCTGAACCGCGTCCTGAACCACCTGATGTTCCTCGGCTCGTACCCACTGGAGCTCGGCGGCATCACCCCCGTCTTCTACGCCTTCCGGGAGCGCGAGGAGCTCCAGACCGTCATGGAGGAGATCTCCGGCGGCCGGATGCACTACATGTTCAACCGCGTCGGCGGCCTCAAGGAGGACCTGCCCGCCGGTTGGCTCGGCCGGGCCCGGCAGGCCGTCGCCGACGTCCGCTCCCGTATGGACGTCTTCGACGACCTCGTCCTCGGTAACGAGATCTTCCGCGGCCGCACCCGCGGCATCGGCGTGCTGACCCGCGAGGCGGTGCACGCCTACGGCGTCTCCGGGCCGATCGCCCGCGCGTCCGGCGTCGACTTCGACCTGCGGCGCGACGAGCCGTACCTCGCGTACGGCGATCTCCAGAACATCCTCAAGGTGGTCACCCGGGAGGAGGGCGACTGCCTGGCCCGCTTCGAGTGCCTGCTGGCGCAGACCCACATCTCCCTCGACCTCGCCGACGCCTGCCTGGACCGGATCACGGAGCTGCCGCCCGGCCCGATCAACCAGCGGCTGCCCAAGGTCCTCAAGGCCCCCGAGGGCACGACCTACTCCTGGACCGAGAACCCACTCGGCATCAACGGCTACTACCTCGTCTCCAAGGGCGAGAAGACCCCGTACCGCCTGAAGTTGCGCTCCGCGTCGTACAACAACATCCAGGCGCTGATGGAACTCCTGCCGGGGACCCTGGTGGCCGACATGGTCGCCATCCTGGGGTCGATGTTCTTCGTGGTCGGGGACATCGACAAGTAGTCGGGCCGCTGCGGCCGTCGACGTATCGCCGTCGCACCGACGGCGCACCAGGGGCGCATTGGAAGCGCACCGACGGCGCACCAACGGCTCGGAGCGCGCACCGGCGGACGTCCGCGCACACAGCACAGCGGCGGGGAGTTCATCCACAGCCTGTGGATGAACTCCCCGCCGCTCGGTACGTCCGCGGTCTTCCCGCGCTCAGGAGATGGCGCTGCGCAGTTCGGCGAGATCGAGCTGTTCGGTCTCGTCGTGCGCGGTCAGGTCGATGACCTCACCGGCACCGTGCGTCGTCTCCCCGTCGGCGGTCGCGCCATCGGACGCCGCGCCGTGGGTCGGCTCGTCGCCGTCCGCGGTGCCGGGCTCCGCGTCCCCGGCTCCCTTGCGCGCCGCGGCGGCGGTCCCGTCGGTGGCCGGCGGAAGCGCCGCGCGGGCCTCCGTTTGGGCCTCCGCACGCGCCGACTGTTCGGCGACCGCCTCGTCGCCGACGACGTCCGCCAGGTCCTCCTCCAGCGGGGCGGTCAGCTGGTGCTGCGCGACGTCGGCGTTGCCGAAGAAGTCGAAGCCGCCCAGCGTGCGGGACACGGCCGGGCGGGGCGGGGCGATCGCGGCGGCGGCCGGCACCGGGCGGAGCGCGGGTCCGCCCACCCCCTGCGCGGCGGCCGCCCTAGCCTTCCCCTGGTCGTCGGCCTCGGGCTTCCCCTGGCCGGTCGCCCCGGGCTTCCCCTGGGCTCGGGTGCCGTCCTGGCCGGTGCCCTGGGCGGCGGCGCGCTGTCGGGCGGCGTTGCGAGCCAGCTCGCGCAGGGCCCGGTCCGCCTGCGCGAACGTGGCGACCGGACGGGCCGCGGACGGGTCGTCCGCGCCCTGGGCGGCCGGTGCGGGGCGGCCGGCGCCGGTCGCCGGCTCCCGCCGGGCCGGGACGAGCTCGCCGCCGGAGGACGGCTGCCCGGCCTCGATGGCGAGCAGTCGGCGGCCCTCCAGGGCACTGGCCCGCTCGGTCTCGGCGGTGGCGTAACGCCGCAGCAGGGCGGCGTGTTCGCTGCGCAGTCGGGCGAGTTCGGCGCGCTTGGCGCGGAGTTTGGCGTCCAGGGCGGCGCGGATCTCGCGCGCCTCCTCGACGTCCGTCTCCAGCTCTGCGACCCGCTCCTCGGTGCGCCACTCGTCGCGCGCCCGGGCCCGGGTCAGCTCGGCGACCCGCTTGCCGGCCTTGCGGTCCCAAGTGCGCAGCAGGACGGCGCCGGTGAGCGCGGCGGCCGCGGCACCGGCGGCGAGCACCCGTTGCACGAGGTCGTCGCCGACGAACCACGCGCCCGCGGCGCAAGCAAGTGACGCACCGGCGACCGTCGCGGGAGGAAGCAGCCGGTGGAGGGGTGGGGAATGGCGGTGGCGTCCTCGTGGCATGGCCAGAAACTTACCGTGCGTGCGAGACCTATGGGGCCCCGCATACGGATCCGTTTCCCGCTGGTTACTTCTTGACCAGTCCCTTGGACTCCAAATACGCCTGCGCCACATCGGCGGGCTTCAAGCGCTCGGCATCGACCTTGCGGTTCAAGTTGATCAAGTCCTCGGTCGTCAGCACGCTCGTGATCTTGTTGAGAGTGGTCTCGATCTCCTTGTCGCCGGCCTTCTTGGCATTCAGCACCGGCAGCACATTGTCGGCGTTCTGCAGCTTCTTGTCGTCCTGGAGAAGCACCAGACCGAAGTTGTCGAGAGTGGCGTCCGTGGTGGTGGTGAGCACCAGTTGGTCGGTGCCGTCCTTGACCGCCTGCTTGGCCTGCGGGGTCCCCACGCCCTTGGGATCGATGCCCTCGACGGCGATGCCGTAGGTGTTCTCCAGGCCGGGCTTGCAGAACACCCGCGTCTCGCACTCCTCGCCCGCGGCGAGTTTGACCTTCTCCTGCGAACGCCCCAGGTCGGAGAGTGTCTTCAGCTTGTGCTTGGCGGCGAATTCCTTGGTGACCGCGAACGCGTTCTGGTCGGTGGCCGCACCCGCCGTCAGCACCTTCAGACCGCGCGGCTCTGCGAGCTTCTTGAGCTCCACCACCGTCTTGTCGATGTCGCTGGACGCCACGGGCTTCGCCTTGACGCCGTTCTTCTTCGCGTTGAGGAATTCCGCGAGGGTGGAGGCATATTCCGGAACGACATCGATCTGGCCCTTCTCCAGGGCCGGTTCATACAGCTCGCGATTGGTCAGCGTCTGCACCCGCGGTTGGTAACCGGCATCGGCGAGGACCCGCGAATAGATCTCGGCGAGCACCTTCGACTCGGTGAAACCGGCCGAGCCGATGACGATCTCGCCCTTCCCGCCCCCCTTGCCCTGGCCACCCTTCTGCTCCAGGCTCTGCCCGCCGCATGCGGCCAGCCCGGTCGCCAGCGCCACCACGGTCCCGGCGGCGAGCGCGGTACGCACCGCGCGTGCTGTGCTGCTCATGGAATTCCACTCCGTCCGTTCGGATCAGGTCGGTTGAGACGTCTCGGGTCGGGTCCGGGCCGGGGCCGGGGCCTTCTTGGGCTGCCCGCGCCGCCGCCCCCGCATCGGGTCGAAGGCCCGGTCCACCAGCACCAGCGCCCCCTCCACCATCAGGGCCAGCAGCGCCACCAGCACCGCTCCGGCGACCACCTGCGCGGTGTCGTAATTGCCGAACCCGGCGGTGATGATCCGGCCCAGGCCCCCGCCGCCGGCCAGCGCGGCCAGCGTCGCCGTGGCCACCACCTGGACGGCGGCCGACCGCAGGCCCGTCATGATCAGCGGATAGGCGAGCGGTATCTCCACCCGCCGCAGCAGCTGCGGGCCCGACATCCCCATCCCCCGGGCCGCCTCGACCACATCGCGGTCCGCCTCCCGGATGCCCAGATAGACATTGGTCAGCAACGGCGGCACCGCGAACAGCACCAGCGCGATGACCGTCGGCCAGTCGCCGTGCGTCCCCAGCGGGCTCAGCGTCAGCAGCACCAGGACCGCGAACGTCGGCACCGCGCGCCCCACATTGGAGACGTTGATCGCCAACGCCCCGCCCTTGCCGATGTGGCCGAGCCACAGCGCCACCGGCAGCGCTATCAGGCAGGACAGGAGCAGGCAGAGCCCGCTCAGCCAGAGGTGCTCACCGAGGCGGTGCCACACCCCTTTCTCCCCGGCCCAGTTGGCGGCCGTGGTCAACCACTGCCAGGCCCCCGTGATCGCGTCCACGCTCACCCCACCGCCTTCGCCACGGTCGCTCCGCGCCGCATCCGACGCGCCCCGGACCGCGCCCGCGTCCACGGCGTCAGCAGCCGCTGCAACCCCAACAGGAGCAGGTCCGCCACCAGCGCCAGCAGCACGCACAGCACCGACGCGGTCAGCACCTCCGCCTTGAAGAAGCCCTCCATGCCGCTGGCTATGAGATTGCCCAGCCCGCCGTAGCCGACGACCGAACCGATCGTCGTCATCGCCACCGTCGAGACCGTGGCGATCCGCACGCCCGCCACCAACGCGGGCAGGGCGAGCGGTAGTTCCACCTCGAACAGCAGCCGCGCCGGGCCGTACCCCATCCCGCGGGCGGCCTCCCGCACCTCGGCGGGCACCGCCTCCAGACCGGCGAGGATGTTGCGCACCAGGATCGTCAGCGAATACAGCACCAGGCCCGTGACGACCACCGACGGCGAGACCCCGAAGACCGGTGTCAGCAGCGCGAACATCGCCAGCGACGGCACCGTGTACAGCACCGTCGTCAGTCCCAGGACCGGCCCCGCGACGCCCCGCCGATGCCGCGCCAGCAGCGCCAACGGAAAGGCGACCAGCAGCCCGAGCAGCACCGACACCACCGTGATGCCGACGTGCTGGAGTGTGGCGTCCACCAACTCCTGGCTCCGGGTGCGGAGGTACTCCCCGCAGATCCAGTCGTTGCGCTCCAGGCAGCCGGGCCCGCCGCCTTGCGCCATGGTCTGAGCGCTCGCCAGCACCTCCGCCGCACGCGTCGGCACCTCCACCGCCGTCACCTCCCCCGCTCGCCGATACCGTGGTGACTGTCTGCGACCCTAACCCCCACCACTGACAATCACCTCGGCCCGGCATCCACTCGCAACACCGCGTTCACGGCACCCGCGCACGACACGTACACAATGGGGCCCGTCCACACAGGGGGAATTCATGATCCGCTTCGAGCACGTCACCAAGCGTTACGCCGACGGCACGACGGCCGTCGACGACCTCTCCTTCGAGGTCGCCAAGGGCGAACTCATCACCCTCGTCGGCCCGTCGGGCTGCGGCAAGACGACCACGATGAAGATGGTGAACCGGCTCATCGAGCCCACCAGCGGCCGGATCCTCCTGGACGGCGAGGACATCGCCGACGCCGACCCCGTCGAACTCCGCCGGCGCATCGGCTACGTCATCCAGCAGGTCGGGCTCTTCCCCCACAAGACCGTGCTGGACAACACCGCGACCGTCCCGCACCTCCTCGGCCGGCCGCGCAAAACGGCCCGGGCCCACGCCGCCGAGCTCCTCGACCTGGTCGGCCTGGACCCGTCCGTCTACGGCGACCGCTACCCCGACCAACTCTCCGGCGGCCAACGCCAGCGCGTCGGCGTGGCCCGCGCGCTCGCCGCCGACCCGCCCGTGCTGCTGATGGACGAGCCCTTCGGCGCCGTCGACCCGGTCGTCCGGGAGCACCTCCAGAACGAGTTCCTGCGGCTACAGTCCACGCTCCACAAGACCGTCCTCTTCGTCACCCACGACATCGAGGAGGCGGTCCGGCTCGGCGACCGCATCGCCGTCTACGGCACCGGGCGGATCGAGCAGTTGGACACCCCGGCGACGGTCCTGGGCGCCCCGGCGACCCCGTACACCGCGGAGTTCGTGGGCGCCGACCGCGGCCTGAAGCGACTCGCGGTCACCCCCGTCGAAGCCGCCGACCTCGACGAGCCCCCGGTGGTCCGCCTGGACGACCCGGCCTCCCGGGCCGCCGACGCGCTCTCCGCCGCCGACGCCCCCTGGGCCGTCGTCCTGGACTCCAAAGGATCGCCGTACGGCTGGGTGGCGGCCGACGCGCTCACCGGCACCTCCGGCCCCGCCGCGGACCGGTCCACCACGGTCCGTGGCCTGGCCCGCCCGATGACCGCCGCCGTGCCGCTCGGCACCCCGCTCCGGCAGGCGCTCAGCACCCTGCTCCAACACGACGCGGGCTGGCTCGCGGTCCTCGACGGCGACCGCTACCGGGGCGTCCTCACGCCCGCCGGACTGCACGGCGCCCTGCGCCGCGCCACCACCGCGGACGCCGCCGACCTCCCGCGCGACGAGGTCGCCCTGGACACCGTCCCGAGCACCTGAACCGCCCGCGGCCCGGCCGGACCGACACGACCCGGCCGGGGCCACGTCACGCCCGCGCCGCCCCGGGGTCGTCGTCGTCCCCGTCCTCGCCCTCGGGCAGCTTGCAGACCCGCTCCAGGAAGATCGCCGCGGCGACCACCCCCGCACCGGCGAGCACCGAGAACCCGGCGTACACCGCCTGGGTGCGGCGTGCGTCGTCCACGCCCGATGTCAGTAGGAAGACCCCGACGCCGCCGTAGAGCCCGGCGACCAGTGCCGCCACCAGGGCGCTGGCCTGGCCGAAGACCACCGCGCGGGCGGCCACCAGCGGATCGACGCCCTTCGCATCGGGCTGCCGATCGCGCTGCGCCCGCAATCGGGCGCGCAGGGAGAGGGCGGTGGCGGCCAGCACCACGGCGATCAGCGCCAGCACGATCGGCGCCGCCACCGGCACGCCGGGGAGCGTGCCGAACGAGTCCCACAGCCGGGCGCCCGCCCAGGCCAGGATCCCGGCCACCACGAACAGCCCGACCAGGACCTTGATCCGTAGCTGCTTCACCGAGCGATCGCCCCTCGCACCGTCCCCCGCCATCCCTACCGCGATGACCGAGTCCGCCTCATGGCCGCACCTGTCGATGCGGCCGCCGTATCCGTCCGGCCGTCCGCGCACGCGTGAGCGCGCCACCGCGACGTCCACACGCCAGTACATCAGCGCATCAGGCGTCCCGGGCGCATCGCCACCGTACGCAACCGGCCCGCAACCCTAACGACTACTCCGGCAGCCGCAGTTCCAGGTCCGCCCGGTGGTTCACACCCTCGACGCCGATCGCGGCCAGCAGGGCGGCCACCGCACCACGGCCCGGAACCTCCGCCTCCGGGTCGACGTCGTGCCACGGCACCAGGACGAACGCCCGCTCGTGGGCGCGCGGGTGCG
The DNA here is from genome assembly GCF_042886435.1 of Streptomyces sp. NPDC058000. NCBI lineage: Bacteria > Bacillati > Actinomycetota > Actinomycetes > Kitasatosporales > Streptomycetaceae > Streptomyces > Streptomyces sp. NPDC058000. Next base: position 16,467 of record NZ_JBHVQS010000036.1, on the reverse strand, counting down.
GCAGCGTCAGCCGCGGGTCGTCGGAGACCACGTCCTGGTAGGCGAGGATGTCGACGTCGATCGTGCGCGGACCCCAGCGCTCGTCCCGCACCCGCTCGAAGGCTTCCTCGATGGCGTGCCCGCGCTCCAGGAGGGACTCCGGCGGCAGCGTCGTCTTGATCAGCACCGCGGCGTTGAAGTACGCGGGCTGCGAGGCGGGGTCGACGCCCCACGGCGCGGTCTCGTACACCGGGGAGACCGCCTTGACCCGGACGCCCGGGGTGTCCTCCAGCGCGTCGATGGCGCCCTGGAGCGTCTCCAGGCGGTTGCCGAGGTTGCTGCCCAGCGAGATCACCGCGCGCTTGGGGTTGGAGAGTGTGACGTCCGCCGCGTCCACCTGCTCCACCACCGAGGCGGGCACCGGCTGGACGGTCGGGTCGTTGACGGATGCGGCGTGGGAGGTGCGGGAGGTGGCGGGGGCCGGCTGCTGGGTAATTTTCATACTCGGCTCCGAGTGATGGTGATGGTCACGTCGTCGAAGGGGACAGTGATCGGTGCGTCCGGCTTATGGACCACCACTTCCACCTCCTGCACCCCCTCGTGCTTCAGGCACTGGTCGGCGATGCGCTCCGCCAAGGTCTCGATGAGGTCGACGGGCTCGCCTTCGACGACGGCCACCACCTCCTCGGCGACGATGCCGTAGTGGACGGTCTTCGCGAGATCGTCGGAGGCTGCCGCCGGGCGCGTGTCCAGGCCGAGGACCAGGTCGACGATGAAGGTCTGGCCTTCCTCGCGTTCCCGGGGGAACACCCCGTGGTGCCCTCGGGCCTTGAGCCCACGCAGCGCGACACGATCCACGCGAATCACTCCCACTGGTCCCGCGGCGCCACTGGCGCCACTGTTCGTCGGATTCGGGCAGGCGCCAAAGTCGGCCGGCGACACTGCCCCATTCGAATCTACCTGCGAGCACCGACAGCGCTCGCCCATGGGGGCTATGGACAAGACCCCGCTCTACTGCTAGGCCGTGTCGCGCGGCCAGCCTTGCAAAGCACGGGAGATCGTCCGCGCGGCCTCTTACCCGCGCACACCCGCCCCACCCCTACCCATGCCGCACTTGGCTCGAACGGGTGCGCCCCACCCGGGCCGCTGACACCGGGCGCACCAGCTCACGCCCCCACCGACACAGCGCTTGTGAAGCCACTCACATGTCCGCGGACTGGGATGTGGAGGGGGCTGCGGAGGGGGATTCACAGCCGCCCGGCCGGCCCGTTCTCCTCGTCCTCGTCCTCGTCGTCATCCCCGTCGTCGTCCTCACGGTCCGCGAGCACCGGCGAACCATGGTGCGACCAGACCCGCCAGCCGTCCTCGGTCCGCTTGAAGACGTTGGTCGCCACGACCAGTTGGCCGATCAACGGCCCCACGGAACCGTCGTCCTCGGCGGGGCCGCCGCTGAGGATGTTCTCCGTGCAGGTGACCAGCGCGGTGTCACCGATGACGTCGATCTCCACATCGGTCAGGAAGAACTGGATGTACTCGGTGTTCGCCATGATCAGCGCGTACGAACGGAGCACCTCCCCGCGCCCGCGCAGCACCGGCCACCCCGGGTGGACCACACTCACCTGCCCGTCCAGCCACAGCTCGGACAGCGCCTCGTGATCGCCCCGCTCGATGGTCTCGTACAGCGCGGTGTTCGCCTGCTCGACCTGCTCGATGTCCGTCCGTGGGCCCAAGCCGCTCACTTCGTCCCCGTCGTCGTCGCCGTACCGCTCGCCCGCACCGCGCCGGACGCCCCGGCGCCCCCGACCGGCCGCACCGCGCCCTCGACGGCGCGGGCCACCCGCACCGCGTCCGCGCTCGCCCTGACCTCATGCACCCGCACCGCCCAGGCCCCCTCTCGCGCCACGATCGCCGACACCGCCGCCGTAGCGGCATCCCGCTCCCGGGCCGGCGGTGGAGCGGCACCCTCGCCGCCTGCCAGCACCCTGCCCAGGAACCGTTTCCTCGATGCGGCCACCAGCAGCGGTCGGCCAAGCGCCCGCAGCCGACCCATCTGGGCGACCAGCGCCAGGTCGTGCCCGGCCTCCTTGGCGAAGCCCAGTCCGGGGTCGACGATGATCCGCTCCGGGTCCACCCCGCCGGCGACCGCGCGCTCCAGGCTCGTCGCCAACTCGTCGACCACCTCGCCGACGACGTCGGCGTAGACCGCCCGGTTGTTCATGTCGATCGACTGGCCGCGCCAGTGCATCACCACGAACGGGACGTGGTGGGCGGCGACCACCGGCACCATCGCCGGGTCGGCCAGGCCCCCGCTCACGTCGTTGACCAGACACGCCCCCGCCTCCACGGCCTGCTCGGCCACCGCGGCGCGCATGGTGTCGACGGACACCACCACCCCCGCCGCGGCCAACTCCCGGACCACCGGGACGACCCGGCGCAGCTCCTCGGACACGTCCACCCGAGGCGCACCGGGGCGGGTCGACTCACCGCCGACGTCCACGATGTCGGCGCCCTGGGCCACCAGGTCCAGACCGTGTTTGACGGCGAGCTCGGTGTCGAACCAGTCGCCGCCGTCGGAGAACGAATCGGGCGTCACATTCACGACGCCCATCACCGCGCAGCGGTCCCAGTCCGGCAGTCCGGCCACCCGGCCGCGCAAGGTACTCATGGCACCAGCGTAGGCCGTGTGCCGACCGGCCGGATTGCCGCCGCCGGCTGCGTGGATCGCCCGTTGTCGGGCCCTCTGAAGGACGCCTGGCCGGCCCGGCCGCCGGGACGTTACGCCACCTTCTCCAGCGCCCCGGCCGCGAGCACCGACTCCTCCAGGTGCCCGCACGGCTGCGACGCGGCGGCCTTCCGACGGCGCAGCACCCGCGGCAGCTCCAGGTACCCCTCGGCCTGCAACGTCGCCAGGCCGATCCGCGGGATGTCCCGGCTGTTGCGGAACACCACGAACCGCGGCTCCCAGCGTGGCTGGAACTTGTCGTTGAACTTGTACAGCGACTCGATCTGGTACCAACGGGACAGGAAGATCAACATGCCCCGCCAGACCCGCAGCACCGGCCCCGCGCCCAGCTTCTCGCCGCGCTCCAGCGACGAGCGGAACACCGCGAAGTTCAGCGACACCTGCTTGATCCGCAGCTCCGGCGCCGCCTGCAGCGCCGCCACGATCAGCAGCTCGTTCATCCCCGGGTCGGCGCTGCGGTCCCGCCGCATCAGCTCCAACGAGATCCCGTCGCGCCCCCACGGGACGAAGTGCTGCATCGCCTCGAGGTCCCCGAACGGGCCCGGCTCCTCGCCCTCGGCCGGCGCCTGGTGCGCGGTGGCGATCACCGCGTCGCCGTCGGCCTCGGCGTCGATCCGGCCCAGCGCCATGGAGAAGCCGCGCTCGGTGTCGGTGTCCCGCCAGGCGTCCGCCGCCCTCTGGATACGGGCCAGCTCCTCCGGATCCAGGTCGCGGACCCGCCGGACCCGGGTCTCGTAGCCGTTCCGCTCGATGCGCTTGACCATCTGCCGCACATTGCGCATCGACCGGCCGGTCAGGGTGAAGTCGGCCACGTCCACGATCGCCTCGTCGCCCAGCTCCAGCGCGTCCATCCCGGTCTCCCGGGTCCACACCTGGCCGCCGGTCTCACTGCACCCGGTGACCGCCGGGGTCCAGGAGTGCGCCCGCGCCTCCTCCATGAAGCGCTCGATGGCGCCCGGCCACGCCTCGACGTCCCCGATCGGGTCGCCGCTGGCCAGCATCACGCCGGAGATCACCCGGTAGCAGACCGCGGCCTTGCCGGACGGCGAGAACACCGCGCCCTTGTCCCGGCGCAGCGCGAAGTAGCCGAGCGAGTCCCGGCTGCCGTGCTTGTCCAGCAGCTCCCGCAGCCGCTGCTCGTCCTCGTCCGTCAACCGGGCCGCGGGATGCTCCGGGCGGAAGGCCAGATACGCGGTGGTGGCCACGGTCAGCAGGCCCAGCGCACCGAGTGAGTAGCCCACGGTGTAGTCCACGCCGTTGGTGTAGGCGACCGGCCCCTCGAAGCCGAAGAGCCCCCACAGCACGTGCTCGGCACGCTCCCCGAACGACGGCGAGCCGACGATCTTGTGCGGGTGGGAGCTGACGATCACCATGCCGAGGGCGAAGCTGACCCCACCCAGGACGACGAGGTTGGCCACCGCCTTCCAGCGGCTGCGCGGATCGGGCAGCGCCGCGAACTCCCGCCGGTGCCGGATCAGGAACCCCAGCAGCACCAGCGACAGCACCGCCCCGAAGACCGAGTGCCGGTACACCAGCTGGGCCGCGATCCCCACCGGCAGCAGCGCCACCGCCGCCACCCAGGCCCGCCGCTTGCGCCGCTTGAGCCCGTGGGCCAGGAGCAGCAGCAGGATCCCGACGACGAGCGAGGCGGAGGCCGCCAGCGGGCTCACCGCCCCCGGCAGCACCTCGGCCACCGCGTGCACCCGACTGTGCCGGAAGCGCGGGAACATCCCGGACACCAGATTCAACAGACCGACCACGGCTCCGGCCGTGCCCACCAGCCCCGGTACCGATGCGGGCCGCGGGCCGCGGAGCCAGCGTGGCGCAGACCACGCAACCTTCTCCGACTTTTCGCCATCTAGCCTGTCAGACATCACTTTCCCGTCGCCCCGGTCGAGAGAACGTGCGAGCCTTAGTCGCAGCATCTGGACTTATGCGCCCTGTATGACGGCGTCTCAGGGCTCGGGGTTCCACTTGCGGTCCGGATGGCCCGGCCGCCCGGAAGAAAGCACCACATGGGTCTCACCAGCAAGAAAGTGCTGCTTCTTACCGTCCTCGTCGCGGTGGCACTGTTCGTTCTCACCATCTGGCTCTGGCCGCGGCTCTCCAAGGGCAACTGGCGCGCAGTGCTCGGCCGCATCGGTCTGCTCTTCGCCACGCAGCTCTCACTCTTCGCAGCCATCGGCCTCTTCGCCAACAACAGCTTCGGGTTCTACGCCTCCTGGGCCGACCTCTTCGGCCAGGAGCAGGAACCGGGCGTGGTCACCAACTACAAGTCCACCCCGAACGGCACCAACCTCAAGATGCTGGGCACCGAGCGCCTGAGCATCCAGGGCGCCTCGGTCCCGGCGACCGCCGGCCGGCTGGACAAGGTCCTGATCCGCGGCGGGAAGTCCAAGATCGCCAGCCCGGCGTACGTCTACCTGCCGCCGCAGTACTTCCAGCAGAAGTACGCGCACAAGAAGTTCCCGGCGGCGGTGGTCCTGACCGGCTACCCCGGCACCGCCGAGGCGCTCTACAAGAAGCTGCACTACCCGCAGACCCAGTACGACCTGCTCCAGCAGAACCGCATCCAGCCGACCGTCCTGGTGATGATGCGCCCGACCGTGGCCCCGCCCCGCGACACGGAGTGCGTGGACATACCCAACGGCCCCCAGACCGAGACGTTCTTCGCCCACGACCTGCGCCACGACATCAGCGGCGAGTACCGCGTCGGCAAGGACGCCAAGAGCTGGGGCATCATGGGCGACTCCACCGGTGGCTACTGCGCCCTGAAGCTGACCATGCGCAACCCCAAGGCGTACTCCACCGCGGTGTCCCTCTCCGGTGACTACAAGGCGCCGATCGACGCCACCACCGGCGCCCTCTTCGGCGGCAGCAAGCAGCTGGAGCGGGAGAACGACCTCCACTGGCGGCAGAAGCACGTGCCCGCTCCCCCGGTGAACCTGCTGGTCACCAGCAGCAAGCACGGCGAGAGCAACTACAAGCCCACCCTGAAGTTCATCGAGGGCACCAAGTCGCCCTCCACCGTCGCGTCGATCATCCTCGACAGCGGCGGCCACAACTTCAACACCTGGCGCCGGGAGATCCCGTCCGCCCTGGCGTGGATGGGCGGCCACCTCAGCGCCTGACCAGGCCCTCACAGCCCGGGAGCGGCCCGGGGCCCACGGCGGATTGCCGTGGGCCCCGGGCCGCTCTCCGTTTCCGACCGCGGCGCCCCGCAGGACGCCCCGAAGCCGGTCCTAAGACTTCAGCGGGCCAGTATCAGGCTCATCGCCTCGGCCCGCGTCGCGGGATCGCGCAGCTGCCCGCGCACCGCGGACGTCGTCGTCTTCGCCCCCGGCTTCCGCACCCCGCGCATGGTCATGCACATGTGCTCGCACTCGATGACCACGATCACCCCGCGCGGCTCCAGGATCTTCATCAGCGAGTCGGCGACCTGCGTGGTCAGCCGCTCCTGGACCTGCGGGCGCCGGGCGAACACATCGACCAGCCGGGCCAGCTTGGACAGCCCGGTGATCTTCCCGTTGGTGGACGGGATGTAGCCGACGTGGGCCACCCCGACGAACGGGACCAGGTGGTGCTCGCAGTTCGAGACCACCTCGATGTCCTTGACCAGCACCATCTCGTCGTGGCCGATGTCGAAGGTGGTGGTCAGCACGTCCTCGGGCTTCTGCCACAAACCGGCGAAGAGCTCCTTGTACGCCCGGGCAACCCGCGCCGGCGTCTCCAGCAGCCCCTCACGGTCGGGGTCCTCGCCCACCGCGATGAGCAACTCTCGCACGGCGTTCTCGGCACGCTTCTCGTCAAACGTGCCGATCGCGCCCTCGACGTCCAGCGTCACAGGGTCCGTCATTGGTGCCTCGTTCCTTCTGGGCCCGCTTGAACGCGGAATGCCGCGCCCCCCAGGCTAAAACCACGGGGGGCGCGGCATGTATTCCGGGGCCTTACGACCCGCCGACTCAGCTCTCCGGACGCGGTTCCTCGGACGCCTCCGCCTTGTCCATGGAGACCGCCGGCGCCACGGAGCCATTGGCCGGGGCCAGCTCCTTGGGCGTCAGCACCGGCGGACGGGTCGAGGGCGTACGGCGCGAGGAGCCGGTCCACGCCGGGCGGGCCGGGCGCTTCACGATGTGCTTGAAGACCTCGGCGATCTGCTCCTTGTTGAGGGTCTCCTTCTCCAGGAGCTCCAACACGAGGTTGTCGAGCACGTCGCGGTTCTCGACCAGGATCTCCCACGCCTCGTTGTGCGCGGTCTCGATGAGCTTCTTGACTTCCTCGTCGACCAGCGCGGCGACCTCTTCGGAGTAGTCGCGCTGGTGAGCCATCTCACGGCCCAGGAACGGCTCGGAGTTGTCCGAGCCGAACTTGATCGCGCCGAGCCGCTCGGTCATGCCGTACTGCGTGACCATCGCGCGGGCCGTCGCGGTCGCCTTCTCGATGTCGTTCGCGGCGCCCGTGGTCGGGTCGTGGAAGACCAGCTCCTCCGCCGCGCGCCCGCCCAGCATGTATGCCAGCTGGTCGAGCATCTCGTTGCGGGTGGTGGAGTACTTGTCCTCGTCGGGCAGGACCATGGTGTAGCCCAGGGCCCGACCGCGGGACAGGATCGTGATCTTGTGGACCGGGTCGGAGTTCGGCGAAGCCGCCGCGACCAGGGCGTGTCCGCCCTCGTGGTACGCGGTGATCTTCTTCTCCTTCTCGGACATGATCCGGGTCCGCTTCTGCGGTCCGGCCACGACGCGGTCGATCGCCTCGTCCAGGAAGTGGTTGTTGATCAGCTTCTCGTCGCTCCGGGCCGTCAGCAGGGCGGCCTCGTTCAGGACGTTGGACAGATCGGCACCGGTGAAGCCGGGGGTGCGCTTGGCGACGGCCGAGAGGTCGACGTCCGGCGCGACCGGCTTGCCCTTCTGGTGAACCTTGAGGATCTCCAGCCGGCCCTGAAGGTCCGGACGGTCGACGGCGATCTGCCGGTCGAAACGGCCCGGGCGCAGCAGCGCCGGGTCGAGGATGTCCGGACGGTTCGTGGCGGCGATCAGGATCACGCCGCCCTTCACGTCGAAGCCGTCCATCTCGACGAGGAGCTGGTTGAGGGTCTGCTCACGCTCGTCGTGACCACCACCGAGACCCGCACCGCGGTGCCGGCCGACGGCGTCGATCTCGTCGACGAAGACGATCGCCGGGGCGTTCGCCTTGGCCTGCTCGAAGAGGTCACGGACCCGGGAGGCACCGACACCGACGAACATCTCGACGAAGTCGGAGCCGGAGATCGAGTAGAACGGGACGCCCGCCTCGCCGGCGACGGCCCGCGCGAGCAGCGTCTTACCCGTACCGGGCGGGCCGTAGAGCAGCACACCCTTGGGGATCTTGGCGCCGACGGCCTGGAACTTCGCCGGCTCCTGGAGGAACTCCTTGATCTCGTGGAGCTCCTCGACGGCCTCATCGGCACCCGCGACGTCCGAGAACGTCGTCTTGGGGGTGTCCTTGGTGATCAGCTTCGCCTTCGACTTGCCGAAGTTCATCACCCGGGAGCCGCCGCCCTGCATCTGATTCATCAGGAACAGGAAGACGACCACGATGAGCACGAACGGGAGCAGCGAGAGCAGCACACCGACGAACGGGTTCTGCTTCGACGGGGCAACGGTGTACCCGTCCTTGATCTCGCCGGTCTGGTACTTGGCCTGCAGGTTCTTCGCCAGGTCAACGCCCTGGTCGCCGATGTAGCTGGCCTGAATCTTGTTGGAGCCGGAGATCTTGTTGTCGCCCGACAACTCGATCTTGATCTTGTTCTCGTCGCCGGTGGTCAGCTCGGCGGATTTCACCTTGTTGTCAGCGATCGCCTTGACGACCTGACCGGTGTCCACCGTCTTATAGCCGCCGGACGAGCCGACGACCTGCATCAACACGACCACGGCGAGGACGGCCAGCACGATCCACATGACCGGCCCACGGAAGTATCGCTTCACGTCCATCCATACGGAGCCGCGTAAGGCCCCGTCCCTCCTGCCACAGTGAGGCACAACGCCCTTGGGAGGGCTGGTCGTGCGTACGGTGTGTATTACTGGCCCGAAAACAGATTGCCTTCGGACGGTACCCCAGCATTGTCACCCGGCGCCTGCGCCGGTGGGGAGCAATGAAGCCCGGGATTCCCCTCTCCCTGCTCCAACGGCGGGAAACCCCGAAGGGTTCCCGCCGGGCGAAACGGGCCGTCCGAGCCCTCGTCCGGCACGGTGACCGGCGAGCGCGGAGTGCGCCCTCAGCCGCCGTACACGTGGGGCGAGAGGGTACCGACGAACGGCAGATTGCGGTACTTCTCCGCAAAGTCCAGGCCATAGCCGACGACGAATTCGTTGGGAATGTCGAAGCCGATCCACTTCACGTCGATCGCCACCTTGGCCGCGTCGGGCTTCCGAAGCAGCGTGCACACCTCCAGCGAGGCGGGCTCGCGCGAACCGAGGTTGGACAGCAGCCACGACAGCGTCAGGCCCGAGTCGATGATGTCCTCGACGATCAGGACGTGCTTGCCCTTGATGTCGGTGTCCAGGTCCTTGAGGATGCGGACCACACCGGAGGACTGGGTGCCCGCGCCGTAGGAGGACACGGCCATCCAGTCCATCGTGACGGGGTTGGACAGGGCACGCGCCAGGTCCGCCATCACCATCACCGCGCCCTTGAGGACACCGACGATGAGCAGGTCCTTGCCCGCGTACTCCGCGTCGATCTTCGCAGCCAGCTCGGCCAGCTTGGCGTCGATCTCTTCCTTGGTGATGAGCACCGACTGAAGGTCGGCGCCCATGTCCTTGTCGTCCACCCGTGCCACTCTCGTTCGGTTCGGTGTGCAGATCGGAGCTCACGAAACCGGAACCGGTCGCGAGGTCACGAAACAGGGCTCGATCTCCTGCGGCTCAGCCCTGCCGAATGACCAGTCTGCCACCCTGCCGTCGCACACCCACGCGCCCGGGCAGGTTGATGGCCCCCTGCCCCCGCCAGGCCGTGATCAGTCGGTCCACTTCCTCGATGTGCCGGGCGAAGAGCGAACCGGCCGGCGAACCGGCCGCGATGACCGTCCGGCGCAGCACCCGACGGCGCACCGCGGGCGGCAGCGCGAAGAGCCCGGCGACGTCGAGGGCGCCGGCTTCGTCGAGCACCGACGCCTCGGCTTCGGCGGCCCAGGCGTCCAGCGCGTCGGCGTCGTCGCGGGAGAGCTGGGCGGTCCGCGCCAGGGCCTCGACGACGCCCTTGCCCAGGCACTTCTCCAGGGCGGGCAGCCCCTCGTGCCGCAGTCGTGAACGGGTGTATGCGGGGTCGGTGTTGTGGGGATCGTCCCAGACGGGCAGGGCCTGGATGAGGCACGCCGTACGGGCGGTCTGCCGGTCCACGTCCAGGAAGGGGCGGCGGTAGCGGCCGTTCGTCCCGGCGGTCGCGGCCATCCCGGAGAGCGAGCGGATCCCGGAGCCACGGGCCAGCCCCAGGAGGACGGTCTCCGCCTGGTCGTCGCGGGTGTGGCCGAGGAGGACCGCACTGGCGCCGTGGCGGTCGGCGGTGGCGTCCAGAGCGGCGTAACGGGCGTCCCGGGCGGCGGCTTCGGGGCCGCCGGCCCGGCCCACCTCGACGCTGACCACGTCGACGGGGTCGAGCTTGAGTGCCCGCAGGCGCAGCGCGACCTCGGCGGCACGGAGGTCGGAGCCTTCCTGGAGGCCGTGGTCGATGGTCACGCCCCCGGCACGGACGCCCAGTTTGGGGGCTTCGAAAGCGAGGGCGGAGGCGAGCGCCATCGAATCGGCGCCGCCGGAGCACGCGACGAGCACGAGGGGGGCACCGTGCCGGTCCTGCGCGCAGTGGTGGTTGAGCACGTCGTGGAGTACGCGGCGGACCGCCAGGCGTATCGCGGCGACCGCTGGATGGGGACCCATGTCCGTTTCCAATCGTTCAGCTGGGGGGCGAGCTCGGGCCGTGGACGGCACTTCGTCACACAGAGTGCCTAGATGGTGACAGAGACGAGCAGTTCCCCGAGCATTGCACGCCTATCCATCGGTCACGGTCCCTCAGACGGGTGATTGAAGGGGCGCTCTTCTGCCGCACGGCGTGCCCAGCTCACGTCCTGCGCTTACGGTGCCCCGTCAACCTTGCGGTGCACCCGCGCGACCCAGTCCGCCGGTTTGGCGATCTCCTGTTTGGTGGGGAGGGTGTTCGGCGACGTCCAGATGCGATTGAAGCCGTCCATGCCGACCTCCTCGACGACGGAGCTCACGAACCGCTCGCCGTCACGGTACTGCCGGAGTTTCGCGTCCAGCCCCAGCAGCTTCCGCAGCGCCACGTCCAGCCGGCCCGCGCCGCTGGCCCGCCGCTTCTGGAACTTCTCCCGGATCTCCGCCACCGAGGGCACCACCTCGGGCCCCACCCCGTCCATGACGAAGTCGGCGTGTCCCTCCAGGAGCGACATCACCGCGGTCAACCGCCCGAGGATCTCCCGCTGCGCGGGCGTCTGCACCAGGTCCACCAGCGACCGGCTCTCGTCGCTCTCCTCGCCCTCCGGCTTGGCGCCGGCCAGCGACTGGGCGGCCTCCCGCAGTCGCTCCAGCAGCGTCCCCGGGTCGACGTCGGTCTCCGCGAGGAAGGACTGGATCTCCCCCTCGATGTGGTCCCGCAGCCAGGGCACGGCGCTGAACTGGGTCCGGTGGGTCTCCTCGTGCAGGCACACCCACAGCCGGAAGTCGTGCGGCGCCACGTCGAGCTCCCGCTCCACGTGGACGATGTTCGGCGCCACCAGCAGCAGCCGGCCGCCCTGCGTCCCGGCCGGCAGGTTCCGCGAGGCCGGGGCGAACGTCTCGTACTGGCCCAACACCCGCGAGGCCAGGAACGACAGCAGCATCCCCAGCTCCACGCCGGTCACCTTGCCGCCGACCGCGCCGAGCACCGCACCGCCGGGCGTCGAGGACCGCCGGTCCTCCATCTTGGCGAGCAGCGGCTTCAGCACCGCCCGGAACCCGGCGACGTTGGCGCGGATCCAGCCGGGGCGGTCCACCACCAGGACCGGTGTGTCGTGCGGCGCCGCCTCGCCCTCCGCACCGGGCTGCGCCATCCGGGTGAACCCCCGGACGTGCGCCTCGGACTCCTTGGCGTGTTTGCGCAGCTCGGCGACGATCGCCCGCGCCTCGTCCCGGCTCACCTCCGGTCCGGGCCGTACGAACCGGGTCGCGGTCGCCACCGCGAGATTCCAGTCGACCATCTCCACACCACCGATGCTCGTCATGGGTTCACCGTACGGGGACGCCCCGCTATGGGGTAGCCGACTGGGGTGGTCGGTCCACGTTGTCGGCTGTCCCGCCATGGCGCCTACGGCAGGCGATGCCCGCCGCGCGGGGCTTTCGGGATGCGGTGACGGACCGGAAGGGCCGAGGGGCCGGTCTAGCGGCAGCCGCAGTTGGCCACCGTGGAGGCCATGCGGTCCAGGGCCTTCTGGGCGGCCTGGGGGTCGGTGGTGCCGGTGGTCATGAAGGCGAAGGCCAGCAGGCGGCCGTCGGCGTCGACGACGGTGCCGGCGAGGCTGTTGACGCCGGTGAGGGTGCCGGTCTTGGCGCGTACCGTGCCGGCGCCGGCGGTGTCGCCCACGTAACGGCCGCTGAGGGTGCCGGTGAAGGCGGCCACCGGGAGGCCGGTGACGATCGGGCGGAGATCGGGCTTGTTGGGGGCGGCGGCGGCCAACAGGAGGTGGGAGAGCAGGTTCGCGGAGACCTTGTCGTCCCGGTCCAGGCCGCTGCCGTCCTCGAAGACGGCGCCGGTCAGCGGGAGGTGCTGGGCGGCCAGCGCGTCCCGTACGGCCTGGGCGGCGCCGTCGAAGCTGGCGGGCTGATGGGCGGCGAGCGCGGTCTGGCGGGCCAGCGCCTCGGCGATGTCGTTGTCGCTGTAGGTCAGCATCCACTCGACGAGGGCGGAGAGCGGCAGGGAGCGGACGACGGCGATCCGCTCGGGGGCCTTCGGGGCGCGGGCCTCGTCGGGATCGCCCGTGACCGTGATGCCGCGCTCCTTGAGGAGGCCCGCGAAGGCGCCGGCGGCGTCGCGGGCGGGGTCGGTGGAGCGCGGTGCGGTGCCGTGGTCGCTGTCGTCGAGGCGGGCCTCGTCGGTCATCAGGGCGGTGACCGGGGCGATGTTCTCGTTGGGGCCGATGGGGTGCTCGACGGGCCCCGCGTAGGCGGAGGCGTCGTAGCCGAGGCCGACGGTGGTGAGCTTGCGCTGTTTCAGGGCGCGGGCGGTGGCGTCGGCGAGGTCCCGCAGACTGGCCGGCCGCTCGCCGGGGCCGGCGCCGGACGCCCGGGCGGTGAGCGTCGGGTCGCCGCCGCCGACCAGGACGATCCGGTCCTTGCCGGCCAGCACGACACCGGTGTCGATGCGGTGGTCGGCACCGAGCAGGGAGAGCGCGGCCACCGCGGTGGCCAGTTTGACCGTGGAGGCCGGGGTGGCCGCCTCGTCCGGCTTCTCGCCGAAGACCTGCCGACCGTTCGCGACGTCCACGACGGACGCGGTCCGCAGCGGGCCCAGCGCCGGGTCGGCCAGCAGCGGCGCGAGGGCGTCGGCCAGCCCCGCGTCGGTGGGCACCGGCGCCGCGCCCCGGCCCGCCGCACCGCGCGCCGGGGTGCCGAGCGCGGTCAGCACGGCCGGCGCGCTGGGCGCCGGGCCGGGCGCCCGGCCGTCATCGTGATGCTCGCCACCTGTTGCCGGAGCGGGGGCCGCCGCCGCCCGCTCGGCCGTACGCTGACCCGAGTCCCACGGCCCGGCCGCCGCCACCGCGACGACCGCGACCGACAGACCGGTGGCGGCGGACAGCGCGGTCAGTTGCCAGGTCTGCCTCGTATGCCGCGGTGCGCTCTGCCACGCCTGCTGTGCGGCGTTCGACGTCGTGTGCGCAGCGCGCTGTGCGGCTCGTGCCGCGGTCCGTGCGGAACGCCCGGCCCGGCGTGCCGCCACCCGCGCGAAACGCTGCGCCGACTGCCATCTGACCTGCCACGTTCGGGTCTCGGGCACTTCGGACCAGCCCCTTTCGCCACCACACACCTGCGTGGGGGACACTTAATCACCAGACGTATGTGTTGATCATGGAGGAGCCACCCGTGGAGTTCGACGTCACCATCGAGATCCCGAAGGGTTCGCGGAACAAGTACGAGGTGGACCACGAGACCGGTCGGATCCGCCTGGACCGTCGACTCTTCACCTCGACCAGCTACCCGGCCGACTACGGATTTGTCGAGAACACCCTCGGCGAGGACGGCGACCCGCTGGACGCCCTGGTCATCCTGGACGAGCCGACCTTCCCGGGCTGCCTCATCAAGTGCCGCGCCATCGGCATGTTCCGGATGACGGACGAGGCCGGCGGCGACGACAAGCTGCTGTGCGTGCCCGCCTCCGACCCGCGTGTGGAGCACCTCCGCGACATCCACCACGTCTCGGAGTTCGACCGCCTGGAGATCCAGCACTTCTTCGAGGTCTACAAGGACCTGGAGCCCGGCAAGTCCGTCGAGGGTGCCAACTGGGTCGGCCGCACCGAGGCCGAGGCCGAGATCGAGGCGTCCTACAAGCGCCTTGAGGCGCAGGGCGGGCACTGACCCGACCGGAGCCGATCCGGCCGGCGGACGGGGTTCTCCGGGGCCCCGACCGCCCGCAGACGCGCTCTGATTTTCATACGCGAACGGGCGGCACCCATCTGGGGGCCGCCCGTCGTGCGTGTCGCGGGTCCGCCGACCCAGGACGTGTCCCTGTCCGGTGGATCAGGTCCTAGAAGCCGCGGGTCCGCTTGGCCGCTCGGCGTCCCGCGCCCGCCTCGGTGAGCCCGGGCGCCCTGAGGAACAGCCGGGCGACCTCGCCTCCGAGGTTGACCCCGACGGCGATCGCCAGCGCCAGCGAGGCGGCCTTGATCAGCGACGAGAAGCCTTCCAGCAGATTCCCCTGGGCGAAGTTGAGCAGCCCGAAGTAGGTCGCACTACCGGGGAGCAGCGGGCCGATCGCCGCGGTCACATAGGGCAACGCCGAGGCGTAGCGGTACCTGGAGAGCAGCTGGCCGAAGAGGCCGACGAGCCCCGCGGCGATGGCGGTGGAGGGCACCGCGTTGAATCCGGCGGTGGAGGTCAGCGCCCCGTACACCACCCACGCGACCCCGCCGTTTATGGTCGCGAACGCCACCGTGTGCCGCTCCTGTTGGAGCAGGACGCAGAACGCCAGCGCCAGCAGCATCGACGCCGCGGTCTGCACCAACGGCTCGTTGTACAGCTGCAGCGCCTGCTCCGGGTTGAGCCGCTTGAGGCCGGGATCGACCTGCAACCCGAGGTAGAGCACGGACAGCACGCCGACCACGATGCCGACGATCAGGTAGCCGACCTCCAACAGGCGCGCGGAGGCGGTGATGTAGTAGCCGGTCAGCCCGTCCTGCACGGCGGCGACCAGCGCCCGCCCCGGGATCAGGGCGAACAGCCCACCGGTGATCACCGCGGAGGACTGCACGTTGGAATGCGCCAGGGCGAAGACGAGTCCTATCCCGGCCGGCGGCATCGCCGCGACCACGAACTGGTAGAACTCCGGCAGTCCGCGCGCGGACGCGAGCCAGGCGATCCGGTCACCGAGTATCGAGCCGATCGCCGCCGCGATGAACACCAGCGTCCCGCCGCCGACCAGCATGCTCGCCGCGCCGGACAGCAGCCCGGAGGCCAGCGTCAGTCCCCAGCTCGGGTACGGGTGCCGGTTACGACGGATCTCGGCCAGGCCGCGGTACGCCTCTTCGAGGCTGATCCCCTCCGAGGTGATCTCGTCGACCAGCCCGAAGACCGCCGACAGCCGGTTGTAGTCGACACCGCGCCGCCGCACCGTCCGGCTCGCGGTGACCGGGTCGTCGACCAGGGACGGCTGGTACGAGATCGACAACAGGGTGAAGGTGACGGTCGGCTCGACCCGCTCCAGCCCGTAGGCGTGCGCCACGCCGAACATCGCCGCCTCGACGTCCTCGGCGCCCTCACCACCGGCCAGCAGGATCTCGCCGATACGCAGCGTCAGGTCCAGGACGCGCGGCACGGCGGGCCCGGTGCCCTCCTCCTCGGCGCGCTCCGCGCGCTCGGGCACCGGCCGCTCGTGGATCGGCATCCGCAGCATGGTGCGCATCCGGTCCTGCCACGGCGCTTCCTTGGTCAGGCTGAGTACCGGTATGCCGTGTGGCGGCGTGAACGTGGAGAGCGGGGTCTGACCGGTGGTGCCCCCCGGCCGGGCGAACGCCGACCCCTCCGGCTCGGCCGGCACCTCCGCCCGCAGCCCGTCCGGCAACGCGAACTCGGAGGTGGGGTGCTCCTCCTCGGGCGGCGGGGGCAACGGAACGCCCAGCGGCGGGGTGAAGGCACTACGCGCCTCGTCCGACTGCGGCTTGCGCTCCTCCGGAAGACCGGCCTGCTCCGAGGTACCGCTGCCATTACTTCTACCGCTGCCGCCGTCACTGCTGCCGCGTGGTGGATCCGACGCCACGTCTCTCCGCTCCTCTTACCTACGCCTCCTGCCGACCGGTCATGCACACGATGCCGTATAGGGGAGCGCGGCGCTTCCCCGGGGGGCCCACGTCCTGGGCCGGTCCGCTGCGCTTGGCTGGGTTTCGTACGTTGCCGCTGTGCGGCGTCGTTTCGCCTGCGGCGGGCGGGTCCGCTGCGCGGGGCTGTTGGGTGCGGTGCCGGGGCTGTGGGGTTGGGGTGTGCCGGACTGCTTCGCTTTACGTCCGGCAC
>NZ_JBHVQS010000035.1:0-88451 GCF_042886435.1 Streptomyces sp. NPDC058000 | reverse complement strand
CGCCCGGCCGCCGCAGTGGCGTCGGACGCCCACCGGCCGGAGCTGCTGCGGGTGGTGGAGTAGCGGCCGCCACCGGGGTGCCGGCCCGGCCGGGCGGGGAGGGCGTCCCCGCCCGGCCGGGCCGGCGCGTCACTCCCCGCTGTGCTCCGCCTCGTGCTGGAGGATGCACTGCTGCCACTGCGACAGCGCCTCCTCGCGGTCGCCGCCGGCGTCCTGGGCGGCGACGATCAGCGCGTCGGCGGCCATGGCGGCCAGCCGCACCGCGACATGGCAGACATCGCGCTGGGGGAGCGGCCGGAGGAGTTCCACCGCGCCATCGCTGTCACCGGACAGAGCCGAGGCGACGACGGCCATGGTGGTGCGGTCCCACTCGTACTCGGACATGGTGAGAGCATGCCCAGCGGGCGGCGCGGCCATCATCGAACGGCTGGCCGGTGCGGAAACCCGCCGACCGGCCGCGCCGGGGGCCGACGGGCCCCTCACGGCGCAGCGCGCGGCCGCGGCCGTGGCGGCGCCGGCACGGGTGCGGTGGCGGGCGAAGCCATGGGGCCTCCCGGAGCGGGGACGGGCGGGGGGCCGTTCCACCCGTCACCTCACGATACGAACCTGATACAAACCCGGCCCAGTTTCGATCATTCCCGGTCGATACAGTGCTGCGCCAGGGGTGTCCGCAAGGCCCCGGACCGTCTGAGCGTCGGGAGGGCGCAGTGACCGAGCACAGCACCGAAGGCTGGGGGAGGGCTCTCGACCGGTGCGCGCCGGGCGAAGGTGGGCCCGAGCGGAGCGGGGTTTCGGCATGAACACAGCGGCAGGCAGCACCGCTATCTGGGGCCGCGCCGAACAGCAGGACTTCCGTAGCCGGGTGCGCGGCTGCCTGTTGGGCGGCGCCATCGGCGACGCGCTCGGTGCCGCCGTCGAGTTCGACTCGCTGGACGCGATCCACGAGGCGCACGGCCAAGACGGCGTGACCGACCTGGTCCCCGCCTTCGGGCGGCGCGGCGCGGTCACCGACGACACCCAGATGACCCTCTTCACCGTGGACGGCCTGATCCGCGCCCAGGTCCGCCGCGACACCGGCGCCTGGCACCCGCCCACCGACGTCCACCGCGCCTACCTCCGCTGGGCCGCCACCCAGCGCGACTGGGGCCCCGACGAGCGCAAGGAGGACGACGGCTGGCTCGCCCGCGAGGAGTGGCTCTACGCCCGCCGCGCCCCCGGCCGGGCCTGCCTCAGCGGCCTCGGCGACGAGGTGATGGGCACCCTCGACACGCCGAAGAACCCGAATTCCAAGGGCTGCGGTGCGGTGATGCGGTCCGCACCGTTCGGCCTGCTCGTCGGCTGGGAGCCGCAGTTGGTCTTCCAACTCGCCGTCGAGTGCGCGGCGCAGACCCACGGCCACCCCACCGGCTACCTCGCGGCCGGCGCGTTCGCCGTGATCAGCCACTCGTTGGCGCGCGGCGAGGACCTCGACAGCGCCGTCCAGAAGGCGCTGGCCCACCTCGCCACCCGCCCCGGCCACGAGGAGACCACCGACGCCCTCAAGCGCGCGCTGGGCGCGGTGCGGCAGGGCATGCCGACGCCCGCCCGGGTCGAGTCGCTGGGCGAGGGCTGGACCGCCGAGGAGGCCCTGTCGATCGGCGTGTACTGCGCCCTGGTCGCCGAGGACATCCGGCACGGTCTGCTGCTCGCCGTCAACCACGGTGGCGACAGCGACTCCACCGGCGCCATCTGCGGCAACCTCCTGGGCGCCCTGCACGGCGAGACCGCCCTCCCCCCGGACTGGCTGGTCGAACTGGAGGGCCGCTCCACCATCCTCCAGCTCGCCGACGACTTCGCCATGGAGATGACCCAGGGCCCCGCACTGCACGGCCCCGCGGGCTCCGCCGCGGGTTGGCTGGCCCGCTACCCGCGCGCCTGACTCCCCCGGGCGCGCGGCCGCCCACCACCCGTCACGACCCGCCGTCACGACCCGCTCGGCACCGCCGCCGGCCGGGTCGCCCCGTCCTCCTCGCCGTCGTCGTTGATCCTGGCCAACAGGGCGTCCCGCGCGTCGCTCGGCTCCGGCCGCAGCAGGCCGAGGAGGGTGAACAGCACCAGCGACGTCGCCACCGGCGCGACGATCTGCACCTGCAACTCCACGCCGGCCAGGCCGTAGTCGGTCAGCCAGAACGCGCCCAGCCCGGCCGCCCAGGACACCAGCGCCGCGGTCGGCCCGGACCGGCGGAAGGCCGGCACCAACCCCAGCAGGAACGGGATGGACACCGGCCCGACCAGTCCGGCCACCCACTTGATGACGACGGTGATGATGTCCTTGAACGCCGGCGAGTCGACCTGCGTGGCGATCGCCATCGACAGCGCCAGGAAGCACACCGTCGACAGCCGCGCCGCCACCAGCCCGCCCCGGTGCGACCACGCCCGGGCCCGCGCCGACACCGCCGGCGCGATGTCCCGGGTGAAGACCGCGGCGATGGCGTTGGCGTCCGAGGAGCACATGGCCATGGTGTGCGAGAAGAAGCCGACGACGACGAGCCCCAAGAGACCGTGCGGCAGCAGCCGTTCGGTCAGTAGCGCGTACGCGTCCGAGGCGTCCGGCTTGCCGGTCGTCACCAGGAGCGGCGCCGCCCACATCGGGAAGAAGAGGACGGCCGGCCAGACGAGCCACAGTGCCGCGGACAGCAGCGCCGACCGCCGCGCCTCCCGGGCGTTGCGGGTGGCCATGTAGCGCTGGGCCTGGTTCCACATCCCGCCGCTGTACTCGAAGGTCTTGATGAAGAGGTAGGCGAGCAGGAAGGCCAGGGTGTACGGGCCGGCGGTCGGCTGGGTGTGCCCGTCCGGCAGCCGGTCCCAGACCGTCCACAAGCCGCTGACGCCGCCCAGTTCGCCCAGTACGGTCACCAGCATCGCGACCCCGGCCAGCAGTTGGATGACGAACTGCCCCAGCTCGGTCAGCGCGTCCGCCCACAGCCCGCCGGCCGTGCAGTAGATGCCGGTGATCACCCCGGTGACGAGGATGCCGTGGTTGAGGGAGAGCCCGGTGAAGACCGACAACAGGGTGGCGATCGCCGCCCACTTGGCGCCCACGTCCACGATCTTCAGCAGGACGCCCGACCAGGCGAGCGCCTGCTGCGTGGGCAGGTCGTAGCGGGTCTTGAGGTACTCCAGCGGCGAGGCGACCCCGAGTCGGGACCGCAGCCGGTTCAGCCGGCCGGCGAACAGCCGGGCACCGATGGCGATCCCGACCGCGATCGGGAAGGACCAGGTGACGTAGGAGGTGACGCCGTACTGGTAGGCGATGCCCGCGTATCCGGTGAACATCACCGCGCTGTAGCCGGACATGTGGTGCGAGATGCCGGACAGCCACCACGGCATCCGCCCCCCGGCGGTGAAGAAGTCGCCGACGTCCGCCACGCGCCGGTGCGACCACACCCCGATCGCGACCATCACGCCGAAGTAGCCGATGAGTACGGCCCAGTCGAGACTGTTCATGCCCCCTCCAGGGGTCCGCCTTGTGAACGTTCCAGATGTGGAAGCACTTCGTCGTGACGCGGTCCTGCGGTGCCGAACACCCGCTCAGGAGCGGGGAACTCCGGGGATTGAACCGTTCGGCGCGACTGCCGGTCAAGAGTCTTGACGGTCATGGATATGAACGCAGGTCAAAAAAGCGAACGAAAGCGAGCCGAACGCGGAGCCCTGCCGGCTCTGCCCGGGCGCCCGGACCCGCACCCGGGCAGGCACGAAAAAGCGGCCGCACGGGCGGGGACCCGTACGGCCGCACGACGGCGACCGGCCGCTACCGCATCAGCTCGCCCGCGTTCACCAGCAGCGACTGCCCCGTGATGGCCCGCGCCCGGTCCGAGGCGAGGAAGACCGCCGCCTCCGCCACGTCCGCGTCCGTCGCCAGCTCCGGCAGCGCCGTCCGCCCGGTGAGCCGCCCCAGCACCTCGGACTCCGGCACCCCCTCGGCCCGCGCGGTGTGCCGCACGTACCCCGCCACCGGCGGGCCCCACATCCAGCCCGGCTGCACGGTGTTGACCCGGATGCGGTCCGGCCCCACCTCCTGCGCCAGCGAGTACATCGCCGACACCAACCCGCCCTTGGACGCCGCGTACGCCGCCTGCTGCACCTGCGAGGGTGCGGCCACCGACGACTGGGTGCCGATGATCACCACCGAGCCGCCGCCGGCCGCCGTCATCGCCGGCAGGCAGGCGCGGGTCATCCGCAGCGTGCCGAAGAGGTTGACGTCCACCACCCGCTGCCAGGCGTCGAAGTCGGCGTCCCGCAGGCCGCCGAAGTGGCTGTCCAGCGCCGCGACGTGGATGACCGCGTCGATCCCGCCGAACCGCGCCACGGCCAGCCCGGCCAGCGCCGTGCACTGTGCCTCGTCGCCGATGTCGGTCGCCCGCCAGGCCGTCCGTTCGCCCGACGCGTCGATCCGGGCCGCCGTCGCCGCGAGGTTCCGCTCGGTGCGCGCGCCGAGCACGACCCGGGCGCCGTCCCGTACGCACGCCGCCGCGACCTGATGGCCGAGTCCGGCGCCGACCCCGGAGACGATGACGGTCTTGTCGCGCAGCAGCATGCGGCACCCTCCTGCCGTCCGGCCCACGCCCAATATCTGACGAGGCGTCAGATGCGTGGTGGACGGCCAGCGTAGGCGTGCCGTGCGGCGAAGGGAAGGCCGTCGGGCGCCGGCGAGGCCGCCCCGCGGGTCAGTCCCAGCCCGATGTCTCGGTCGCCTCGAAGCAGTACTTGACCCAGGAACGGGACCGGTTGGGGTCGTTCGTGGGCACCGCACAGAACCGCACCCGGAAGGTGCCGCCCACCGACGCCATGGGCGTGAACACGTCGTGGTGGGAGGCGATGAAGGCG
The DNA here is from genome assembly GCF_042886435.1 of Streptomyces sp. NPDC058000. Taxonomy (NCBI): domain Bacteria; kingdom Bacillati; phylum Actinomycetota; class Actinomycetes; order Kitasatosporales; family Streptomycetaceae; genus Streptomyces; species Streptomyces sp. NPDC058000. Next base: position 83,585 of record NZ_JBHVQS010000035.1, on the reverse strand, counting down.
CTGCGGGGCGAGCCGCCCGGCACGCTCACCGTCACCTCGTCGCCGACCGCACCCGCCACGATCCGCCCCCAGACCGCGCCGCAGCGCTTGCTGTACCGCAGGTGGAGGCGGACCGGGTTGCCCTCCGCCGGCTCGAAGGTCGCCGCGTCCACCCCGCATCCGGTGGACTGCGGGTCCTTGCCGTCGCAGCCGGCCCCGGGGCAGCCGGGCGGCGGCTCCTCGTACAGCTTGGGGAGCTGGTCGACGGCGAACGTGGCGAGCGCGCCGACGACGGAGGTCGCCACGCCCACCACCAGGGCGTGCCGGGCGTGCGCGCGCAGCCAGCGCCCGGCGCCGCGCAGCCGCGATCCGACGTCGCGCCGCAGGGTCCGCAGGCGCCGCAGGAGAGAAGGCGGCGGGGGAGTCGGGGGATCCGCCGGATCCCGCGCGTCGGGGCCGTTGGTCATCCGGCCTCCTGGGAGGTCGCTGGTCCATGTGCCGCCAGGGCACCCGCCGTTGGGGCCGCGCCCCTCGGGGCGGGTGCCGTGGACCTTCCAGTGTCCGGCAGGGCCGGGCCCGCGGGACAGCGGATTTTCCGCCGTGTGACGGGCCCGTGGACGGCCGCCGCCCGGCCCCGTTACGTGGCCTGCCGCGCCGCCGCCAGCCCCGCGCGCAGCCGCTCCAGCCCCACGCCGATCTCCTCCGCCGCGTGGGTCACGAACGACAGCCGCATCGCGGCCGGATCCGGCCGCCCGGCGAAGAACGGCGCGCCCGGGACGTACGCCACGTCATGCCGCACCACCTCCGGCAGCAGCGCGGTCGCGTCGTACCCCGCGGGCAGCGTCGCCCATACGAACATGCCGCCCGCCGGGCGGTTCCACCGCGAGCCCTCGGGGAGCGCCCCGGCCAGCCCGTCCAGCAGGGCGTCCCGCCGCACCCGGTAGGCGTCCTTGACCCGCGCCAGGTGCGCGTCCAGGTCCGAGGCCGCCAAGTACCGCGCGGCGGCGGCCTGGTCGATGGTGGAGGTGTGCAGGTCGGCGGCCTGCTTGGCGATGACGCAGGCCCGCCGCAACGCGGCCGGCGCCCGCAGCGTGCCCAGCCGCAGCCCGGGCGCCATCACCTTGGAGAACGAGCCGAGCAGCACCGTACGGTCCTCCGCCCCCGGGAGGGACGCCACCCAGCGCTGCGGCTCCCCCTCGAAGCGCAGCTCCCCGTACGGGTCGTCCTCGGCGATCCACAGTCCGCGCCGGGCGGCGACCTCGGCGACCGCGGCCCGCCGCTCCGCGCCCAGCGTCCGCCCGGTGGGGTTCTGGAACGTCGGGATGACGTAGAGCAGTTTGGGGTTCTCGCGGGCGGCGATCTCGTCCAGCGCCGCCGGGTCCAGCCCCTCGTCGTCGGTCGGCACCGCCACCACCCGGGCGCCCGCGAGCGAGAAGATCTGGAGCGCCGCCAGATAGCAGGGGTCCTCGACCAGCACCACGTCGCCCGGCTCCAGCAGGGCGGCGGCCAGCAGCGTCAGCCCCTGCTGGGAACCGGTGGTGACCAGCAGGTCGTCGGCGTCGGTGGGCAGCCCGCGGGCCGTGGTGCGCGCCGCGACGGCCGCCCGCAGCTCCGGATCGCCCTCACTGGTCGAGTACTGGAGGACCTGTTGGGGAGCCTGCGCCAGCACCTCCCGGAAGGCGGCGGATATCCCCTCCACGTCGAAGAGTTCGGGCGCGGGCAGCCCACCGGCGAACGAGATCACCTCGGGCCGGGCGGTCAGCGCCAGGATGTCGCGTACGGGCGAGCTGCCGGTCCGGGCCGCCCGCGCGGCGAGCTCGGGGACGGGGGCGACGGCAAGGGGCAGGGCCTGGTCCGACATGGCAGCTCCAATCGCTCGTGATCTGCGTTAACCACCGTTAGCTGCGGATGCCGGGCAGCTTAGACGCGTTTCGGCCAACCAGGCAGTGCTGCCCGCATGCTGAACCGCCACCGCGATCCCCCGTCCACACCCCTCCCCTTCTGACGCTACGTCAGCTACACCTGTCCGCCATGACACCCGACCACCACCACACCGACCGGCACAACGACCACCAAGCCACGACCGCGGACACCGCAAAGGCGCAGGCCGCCGACGAACTCGCCGCCTACGCCGCGCTGCCCGCCACCGGCCCCTACGGCGTCCGCCCGGGCCACGCCCTGATCACCATGGTCGAACCGCACCCGGGCCACGAGCGGGCCTACAACCGCTGGTACGAGGACGACCACTACATCGCCGGCGCGATGGCCATGCCCTGGATCTTCGCCGGCCGCCGCTGGGTCGCCACCCGCGACCTGCAACTCCTGCGCTACCCGGAGCGCTCCGCGGTCGCCCGCCCGGTCACCGCCGGCTGCTACCTCTCCACCTACTGGCTCACCGAGGGCCGCTACGACGCCCATATGCGGTGGACCGTCGCCATCAACCAGCGCCTCAACCGCGACGACCGGGTCCACCACGACCGCACCCACGTCTTCACGGCCTTCCAGGACCACGCGGCGACCGTCTACCGCGACGGCGCGGCCGGCCCCCGCGACTTCCACGCACTCGACCACCCCTACGCCGGGCTGGTGCTGGAGGTGATCGACGCGGACGGCCCGCAGTCACGCGCCGCCCTGCTGGAGTGGCTGTGCTCCCACCATCTGCCGCAACGCCTGGCCGAATCGCCATCGGCGCTGGTCACCGTCTTCCGGCCGACACCGCTGCCCGGCGACCGGATGGCCTACGTCAAACAGGTCGAGGGCGTGGACACCCGGCTGACCCTGCTGTGGTTCCTCGAAGAGGACCCGCGGCGCGCCTGGGCGGCGCACTTCACCGGCCTGGCGACCGAGGTCGCCGCCTCCGGCCTGGGCCGCGTCGAGCTGGTGGCCCCCTTCATCCCCACCGTCCCGGGCACCGACCGCTACGTGGCCGAACTCCGCTGAGCGGTCGGGCAGATGACCGTCCGTGGCGGTCCGCCGCGCCCGCCCGTACGCGGACATGGCCGAGCCCCCTCGGCCGGGACGGCGATCCAGTCGAGAGGGCTCGTAACTGCGCTGATGTCACACGGACTGTGGTCGGTGACGACTCGGCTCAGGAGAGGTCGAACGCGCCCGTGGCGACGTCCGACACGAAGCTGCTCCAGGAGGAGTTGCCGAAGGTGAGACGCCCACCGTCGGGGACCTTGGAGTCGCGCACCGCGATGGCCGCAGTGGTCGGTACGGCGATCTCCACACAGGCGCCATTGCCGCCGGAGTACGAGGACTTGGTCCAGGAGAACGCGGAATTGGGCTGAACGGCCATTTTCACTCCACCTTACGCTGAGTTACCGCGGATTCGGTGAGAACGACGCTACGCGCCAACATCACCGGCCGCAGAGGGCCGTTCACCCGTCCGAATGGCATATTCCGTGATCTCTTTTCAGACGCGGTGGCTCAGGTGTACCGTGCGGGCCCGTTCACCGGAATTCAACATTCCGCGCTTTCGGGACCGTCGCCCCCGCCCCAGCGCCTTCAACTCATCGCGTCCGCATGCCGTTTGGCGGCCTCCGCGATGAACTCGCGACTGGCGTCCGCGCTCAATGCCTGCGCCCGCAGATGCTCGTACATAATGGTGTATTTGTGCACATCGTTGGTTTTCTCCAGATAGAGATCACTGGTGACACCCTCGATGTAGACCACGCTGGAATCCGCGGCGTCATCGAATTCCAGGATCGAGAACGTCCCCGACATCCCGGCGTGCGCACCGGTGTCATAGGGCAGCACCTGCACCGTCACATGCGGCAGCGTGCTCACCTCGGCGAGGTGCTCCAGTTGCTCGCGCATGATCAGGTGGCTGCCGACCACCCGGCGCAGCGCGCTCTCGTCCAGGACGACCCACAGCCGCAGCGGGCGCTCCGGCTCCCGAACCCGCTCCTGGCGCCGCATCCGCACCTGGATGCGCTTGTCCAGATCGTCCGGCGCCAGCTCCGGGACCGTGCCGGGAATCACCGCCTCGGCGTAACCGGGCGTCTGGAGCAGACCGGGCACCAGCAGGGATTCGTACGTCCGCAGCGACGCCGCCTCGGTCTCCAGGCCGATGTAGACGCTGTACGGAATGTCGCCGAAGGCGTGCCACCAGCCTTGCTGGCGCGAATCCTTGGCCATCTGCATCAGCGAATCCACTATCCGGCGGTCCTCGACCTCGTAGACCCCGCACAGGTCGCGGACATCGCGCTGACTGATGCTGCGACGGCCGTTCTCCAGCCGGCTGATCTTCGACTGGGAGACCAGTAGCCGTTCGGCCACCTGCTCCGCCGTCAGGCCCTTGTCCTCCCGGAGCCGGCGGAGCTCCTGGCCCAATCGGCGTCGCCTGACGGTGGGGTTGACGTTGGACGCCACGGTACGTGCACCTCCGGCTCCGTACTGCTGTCATTTCTTGTTGAGCAGACTGCCACTTCATGTGGACGCCGCGCAGTCAAATGAACACAGTAGGCGAGCGCACATGTGCGCGGGGTGGCGGACCGGGCCGTCGTCCGAACGGCTCGGCCCGCCACCCCGCGCTTCTCACTGCGGCTCCCGAACGGTCCGGGAAAGGGCGGTGCGGTGGCGCTGACGGGCGCATCCGCGGTGCGGGCGCTGCCCTGGTGGTGCGGTGGTGCGCGGCGGCACCCGGTGGTGCGCGCCGGGCCCGACGAAGCGCGGGCTGGCGCACCCCTACGGTGCCGGTGGCCTCAGCGGGCGCCGACCCGGGCCATGCTGCTGTGCCCGTGTCGTCGGGACTGGCCGGGTACGCCGGTCGCGTCGGCCGTCGTGCGGGCCGTCGCTGTCCGGGCTCCCGAGCCGCTGCCCGGTCCCGGGGCCCGCCGCGGCTGCGCCCCGACGCCGTTCTGGACGTCCATGACGGCGTGTGCGACCAGCCCGCCCATCGGGTCGTGCCGGATCAGGTCCCGAAGACGGGAGCGCGATGACCGCCCCTCGTTCCCCGGGTAGAGGTGCTTGCCGAGGCCGACCGCGTGGGCCAGTGCGGCGAGCGCCGCGGTCCGCGGGTCCGGTGGGACGCCAGTGCGGATCGCGTTGTCGAGCCGGGTCCTGATTTCCCGGCTGATGGCCGTCTCCGTCGCTTGGTAGCGCGTCGTCGGCAGCACCCCGCACATCTGGCCCGCCACGGCATGCACCATGCCGCACCGTTCGAGATGGTTGAGGTACGTCTGGCGCAGCCCCAGTCGGGGCCCGCCGATCCAGTGGACCGCGCGCACCGGACTGCCGCGACGGCGCAGCAGTTCGAGCGCTGAGTCCAGAGTCGGATCTCCTGTCGGCCGTGCCATCACCACGGCGATACGATCCCCGTCTGGGGCTATCCGTCCTGCCAGAGCCAGCTCGACTAGCTGTGCCCCGGCCAGGCCGAGGTCGAGCGACTGCGGCTGTGCTGTGGTGCCCGTGGCCGGGTCCAAAGCCAGCAGCAGAAGCTCCTCCGGAATTGTTCTGCGGCTCCTGCCCATCCAAGCCTCCCCGCGTGGATGAATGACAGGGTGACCCCTCTCACATTCATCTGTCGAGGGTGCGTGGGGGGTTCGGTAGGGAACCGGTAGGTATGTCGTTCTCGTCTAGCACGTCGGCGACATCTTCCGAGGGGCGCGGCATTTACCGGTTCGCGTGGCGGTGGGAAGCGGCCGCTCGGACACAGGAGACTTGGGAACACTGGTCCCGTTGGGTACCAGCTGGCACCAGGCAGGGCACTGCGACGTAGTGAAGGAGACATCGGTGGCGGGCGAGTCCCCCGACAAGTCGGACAAGAAGTCGGGCAAGGAGCAGTCGTCGGGGGAGACGGCGCGCACCGAACGGGACCCGCGGCTGACGATCCTCCGCGAGGAGCGGGGGGATCGGAACGGCGCGGCGACGTCGGGGAAGTCAGAGCAGTCGGGGAAGTCAGGGAAGTCGGAGAAGAGCTCCGGGGGCGGGGCGAAGAAGGCGCCCGACGCGGAGACTTCCGAGGAGAAGACTTCCGACGAGAAGGCTTCTGGCGAGAAGGCTTCTGGCGGGGAGAAGGCGTCCGGTAAGAGTCCGTCTGGTGCGGCGGAGTCCGACGCGTCGTCCGAGGTGGACGAGGCGAAGCCCGCCGAGGAGCCTGCCGAGGAGCCCGGGAAGGCGGCTGAGGCGGCTCAGGAGGCCGCGCAGGGCGACGCCGAGGGGGCGGGGGAGGCCAAGGGGGGCGCGGGCCGCCTGAAGGCCGATGCGCCCGCGGACGCGAAGGCTGCGCCCGCCGAGGAGAAGGCTCAGGCCGAGCCCGACGAGACGGCCACGTCCGAGGAGAAGGCCGCGCCTGCCGAGAAGGCTGCGTCCGAGGCGTCCGGGGAGAAGGGCGCGGCGGCCGAGAAGGCTGCCGAGGGTGCGTCCGCGAAGGCGTCCGAGAAGGACTCTGCGAAGGGCTCTGCGAAGGGGGCCGGGGCGGACTCCGTGGACGCGGATGACTCGGGGGACGAGGACGAGGGCAAGCGCGTCGATCAGGCGACCGCGGTCTTCAAAACGGTTGAGCCGAAGAAGCTCAGTGCGCGGAAGGGCACCGGCGAGAGCGCGGAGGAGGCACCGGCCGATGACGCGACGCGGGTGTTTGCCGTAGCGAAGACCGGGAAGTCCAAGGCGTCCGGCAAGGGGGCCGCGGAACGTCCAGCCGACCAGCCGACCGCCGTCTTCAAGCTCGGTAAGGACGCCGGTAAGGACGCCGGTACTGACACCGGCAAGGGCGCCGGTAAGGACGCGGACGCCGAGGCTGCGGATGCCAAGGCTGATGGTGCCGAGGGTGCCGATGCGAAGGCCAAGGGCGTTGCCGACGCGGATGAGCGGGACGCCGAGCGGACCAGTCAGTTCGTGGCGCTGAAGTCGTCGGACGACGGTTCGGCGGAGCGGTCGATCGGCAAGACCGCGCCCAAGGCCCCGCTCCGCAAGCCCGGCAGCACCCCGGACGACCAGGAGCAGGAAGAGGAAAAGGGCCCGAAGGGCGAGGGGCAGGAGAAGGAGAAGGGGGCGGCCTCCGGCGGGAAGGGCGCGGAGCCGGACGACGCTAAGGGCAAGACCTCGGGCAGCGCGCTGGAGAAGGCCCCCGAGAAGGCCCCAGGCAAGGCCCCCGGCGCGATGCCGCCCGTCGCGTCGCCCACGGCGGACGGGAAGTCCGAGACCGGTGCGGCCCCGGCCGCCGCCGGTGCCTCGGCCGCGCCCGGCACGTCCGCTGCCGAGGCCGAATCCGAGCGGACCCGGCAGGAACCGTTGCCGCCGCTCGACCTGCTGGCGAAGCTCACCAACACCCCGCCGCCGCCCGAGACCACGGTCCGCGTCGTCGTCCGGCGGTTCAAGATCTGGACTCCGCTGGTGGTGCTGCTGGCGATCATCTTCGCGGTCGTCCAGGCAGTGCGGCCGCTGCCCGACCCGTCCCTGACCCTCGGCGACGCCAAGTCGTCGTACACCTTCGAGGGCGGCAACCTCTCCATCCCGTGGCCCGAGAAGGGGCAGGCGGCGGTGAAGGTCGTCGGTTCCGGCGCCCTGGGGACGTTCGGCGAGGAGAAGCCGGTCCCGACCGCGAGCGTCGCCAAGATCATGACGGCCTACGTGATCCTCAAGGACCATCCCCTGAAGGGCAAGGACGACAAGGGCCCGCAGATCGAGGTCGATGCCAAGACGGTGGCGGAGGGCGGTTCCGAGAGCGAGTCGCGCATCGAGGGGCTGAAGACCGGTCAGAAGTTCAGCGAGCAGGACATGCTCAAGATGCTGATGATCCCGTCCGGCAACAACATCGCCCGGCTGCTGGCCCGTTGGGACACCCAGTCCGACTCCGAGGCCGCGTTCGTCAAGAAGATGAACGACGCCGCCAAGGACCTCGGCATGAAGAACACGACCTACACCGACCCCAGCGGCCTGGACGCCAAGACCGTCAGCACTGCGGTCGACCAGCTCAAACTGGCCGAGGCGGTCATGAAGTTCGACGCCTTCCGGCCGATAGTCGCCCTGCCCAACGCCGACATTCCGGGTCTGCCGACGCGGATCAACAACAACAACGACCGTCTGATCGTGGCCGGACTGAGCGTCAAGGGCATCAAGACCGGCTCCAGTTCGGCGGCCGGCGGCACGCTGTCGTGGGCGGCGTACAAGACGGTGGACGGCAAGGACGTGCTGATCCTGGGCACGATGATGGACCAGCACTTCAACGGTCTGGACCCCAACGGCTCCAACAGCCTGACGATGGTCCAGAACAACAGCAAGAAGGTGATCGAGACGGTGCGCAACGCCCTGACCTCGGCCACCGCTGTGAAGAAGGGCCAGGTCGTGGGCTACGTGGATGACGGCCTGGGCGGCCAGACCCCGGTCGTGGCCACCAAGGACCTGAAGGCGATCGGCGTCCCCGGCCAGAAGCTGGCACTCCAGGTCGGCGACGGCGGCAAGGTCGCACCGCACGAGGCGACGGCCGGGACCGTGGTCGGCGAGTTGATCGTCGGCAGCGGGGCCGAGGCCCAACGGGTGCCGGTGGCCCTCCAGAAGGACCTCGCCAAGCCCTCCTTCGGCGCGAGGCTGATCCGACTCGGCTGAGATGGCGGCCGGACGGCCGGGCGGATGTCCCCCATCCCCCGGCCGTCCGGCCGTTTTCCGTCCGCCCCGCGGCCGGCCGGCCGCGCCGCCCCCGATGTGACCGGAGCCCGCCATCGACGCGTCGCAAGCGCCGCCGCCGCACCAGCCGCAGCCGCACCAGGCACCCCGGGCGCTCTCGTCATCCGCCGGGGCCGGGGCGGCCACCGTCTCCCCGGCGTACCCGACGTACCCGCACGCCGCTCCCTTCGCCGCCGTCCGCCGCGCCTGGGCCATACGGAGCGCGGTGGTGCTGGTGCCCACGGGGCTGATGTTGTTCTTGGGTGCGTGGGGGATCCGCCGTCAGGACGCCATCTGGCGGGACGAGGCGGTCACGTACGACATGGCGCACCGCAGCCTGCCCGACCTGGGGGCGACGCTGCTGCACGCCGACGTCGTGCACGGCCTGTACTACGCGCTGATGCACTGCTGGTTCGCCGTCTACGACGCCACCCTCGACGCCACCCTCGGCGCGGTGATCGGCCTGCGGCTGCCGTCGGTCGTGGCCATGACGGCCGCCGCGGCCGGGGTGGCCCTGCTGGGGCAGCGCCTGGTCGGGCCGCGCGCCGGGCTGTGCGCGGGGCTGACCTTCGCGCTGATCCCGGTCGTCCAGCAGTACGCGCAGGAGGGCCGCTCGTACGCGATGGTCTGCGCCCTGGTCGTCTGGGCGTCGTACCTGCTGGTGCTGGCCGCCCGCCCGTCGCCCGACCTTCCCCGAGCTCTCCACTCCTCCCCCACTCTCAACTCCGTTCGAGCGGGGGGACCCCCAGGCGCAGGGGAGACCCCGATCCCCTCAACGGCGCCTCCCCCAGACTCCGTCCGGGGGGACCCCCATCGCGGCGGCACCTCCCGCTCCCGGTCGCGCCGCGCGCTGTGGTGGGGCTACACCACGCTGCTGCTCCTGGCCTGTCTGCTGCACGAGTTCGCGTCGCTGGCGCTGCCCGCACACGGCGCCGCCGTGGTCCTGGCCCGGCTGCCCCGCCGGGTCCGACGGGCCTGGCTGCTGGCCGCCGGCACCGTGCTCGCCGCCCTCGCCCCGATCGCCGTCTTCAGCACCCGCCAGTCGGCCCAGATCAGTTGGCTGATGTGGCCGGACCCGCTCCAGCTCCTGACGTTCGCGGTGCTGGCCGTCCTCGGCGTCCTCTGCGCCCGCGTTCCGGTGCGGTCCCGCGGCCCGATCGGTCTGCGGGCCCTCGGCATCCCGCTGCTCCTCCTCCCCACGGTCCTGCTGCTGCTCCTCTCGAACGTCGAGCCCGCCTACGTGGACCGCTACGTCCTCTACTACGTCGTCGGATTCGCGCTGGTCGCGGGCGCCGCGTCGGCCCGGCTGCTGCGGCCGGCCGGCGCCGCGGGCCAGACCCGCGGCCGGCGACTGCGGCGGCTGGCGGCGGTGGCGCTGGTCCTGGTCGCGCTGCTCCCGGTGGACGTCCACCTGCGCAGTCCGGACAGTCGGGTCGACGACGTCACCGCGGTCGCCCAGGCCGTCCGGCAGCTGTCCGAGCCGGGCGACGGGCTGCTCTTCACGCCGTCCCGCCGCCGGATCTGGCGGGCGACCCGGCCGCACGACTTCCGCGGACTGCACGACCTCGCCCTGGACAAGAGCCCGGTGGCGTCCCACACCCTCTACGGGACGGAGCGCTCCGGCGACGAGATCCGCGACCGGATGCTGGCCAGTCGCCGCATCGTGGTCGCCGGGGACCCGGCCGGGCAGCCGGCCGACGCCAGTGACCAGGAGATCGCCAAGCGGGCCACGCTGCGCTCCGCGTTCGCGGTCTGCCGCAGCACCGAGGTGCGTGGAGCGCGGATCACGCTCTACGTGCGGGTCGGCGGTCCGGACGGCGGCGGCCGCTGCTGAGTGCGGGACCGAGCCGGTGGGGAGCCGCGGTGGGCCGGTTCGCCGCCGCCGTCACACCAGCCCCGCCGCCTGCTCGTCGAACCCCAGCAGCTCCCGTAGCGCGGTCGTGCCCTCCGGGGTGAGGCGGACCGCCCGCCCGGTCCCGATCCGGCGGATCCAGTGCCGCTCCAGCAGCCCGTCGCAGAGCCGGGCACCGGCCGTGCCGGCGAGGTGCTGCCGGCGTTCGGTCCAGTCCAGACAGCCCCGGGCCGGCGGGCGGCGGCCACCGCGCAGGGTGTCGGACGGGATCCCGAGGGCGTCCGCGAACCACTCCCGGCCGGTGTCGGTGAGCGCGAAACCGCCGTCCTGGTCCAGTAGGCCGCGCGTGGTCATGGCATCGGTGAGGGCGACGCCGAGCCGGCCGGCCAGGTGGTCGTAACAGGTGCGGCCGCGGGCCAGTGCCGCCGAGGCGTTGACCGCCCGCAGTCCGCGCGGCGCCGCGGCCGGCGGGTCCAGGTGCGCGGTCACCGATTCCAGCAGTTCGGCGACGCGCGGTCCGGCGAGCTGGACGTAGCGGTGCCGGCCCTGCCGCCGTTCGACGAGCAGCCCGCCGTCGATCAGCCGGGACAGGTGCTCGCTGGTGGTGGAGGGCGCCACCCGCGCGTACGCGGCGAGTTCGCCGGCCGTCCAGGCCCGCCCGTCGAGCAGCGCCAGGCAGAACGCGGCCCGGGTGCGGTCGGCCAGCAGCGCGGCCAGCTGGGCCAGCTCCTGGCTGTAGTCGGGGGCCGGTACGGGGCGCGCGGGGGCGGCTGCCCCGGCCCCGGCCCCGTCCCGGGCGTCCGTTCGCGCCCGTGCCGGTGGGCCGGCTCCGGGCCGTTTTGGTGTCCGCTTCGGCGACGTCATACGTCCATTGTCCGCAGCGACACTTCGGCCACCACCGACACGTCACCGCCTTACGGTGCCCGCATGACCACCGATACGCGCAACCTCGCGGGCACCGGCAACGGCGCGGGCACCGGCGACGGCGGGGGCAGGGGCCCGCGTGCGGCCGTCGCGCCGGGGCTCGCCCCGCACCTCGCCGCCTTCCACGCGCTCCACCACGATCCGGGCCACCCGCTCCTGCTCCCCAACGCCTGGGACAGCGCCTCGGCCCTCGCCCTCGCCGACGCCGGACACCCGGCGATCGGCACGACCAGCCTGGGCGTCGCGGCCGCGTACGGCTGTCCGGACGGTCAGGGCCACCCCGAGGCCCGCGACGCCACGCTGGCCCTGGCCCGCCGGCTCGCGGGCCGGCTGCGCTGCCCGTACACCGTCGACATCGAGGGCGGCTACGGCGGCGACCCCGAACAGGTCGCCGCTCTGGCAGCCGAGTTGACGGATTGCGGCGCGGCGGGGATCAACCTGGAGGACGGGCTCCCCGGCGGCGGAGGGCTCCAAGACCCCACCCGTCAGGCCGAGTTGATCCGCGCGGTGAAGGAGCGCGCACCGGACCTCTTCCTCAACGCCCGGATCGACACGCACTGGCTGGTGGACACCCCGCCGCCCCTGTCGGCGGCCCTCGCCCGGGCCGAGACCTACGTGGCCGCCGGCGCGGACGGCGTCTTCGTGCCGGGCGTCACCGCCGAAGCGGAGCTCGCGGTGCTCGTCGGCGGCATCGCCGCGCCCCTGAACGTCCTGTTCGCCCCCGGCCGGCACACCGTCCGCCACCTGGCCGAACTCGGCGTCCGCCGCATCAGCACCGGCTCACTGCTGTTCCGTACGGCCCTGGGGGCGGCCTGCGCGGCGGCGGACGCGCTCCGCACGAGCGGCGCTCGGCCCACCGAGGCCGGCGGAGCGGCCCCGACGCCCGCGAACGGCCCGGTGGACGGCTCCGGGGGCGCACCGGCGTACGACTTCGGAGGCGCGCCGGTATACGACTTCGGAGCGGCGCTGGCTTACGAGGAGGTGCAGCGCCTCACTGGGGGGAGGGGGTGACTGGGGCGACCGACCACGGCAAGCAGCGCGGCCATGACCAGGTGGTACCGGCCGACGCGGGCCAGGCACGCGCCCCGGCCAGGACGCCGTGGTCCAGTCCAGAATCAGGGCATGGACGTCCCCAAGCTACTGGAAGCGGCTTCCCTGCTGGTTCCGGCAGAGACCGCCACCGAGAACGACATCACGGTCGACGACATCTGGGAGTACCTCGCTCACGACGAGTGGGAGGTGGCTCTCGGGCTCCTGGAGGAACTCGGCGACGTCCACCCGCTTCCGCTCGTCTTCTGGGAGACCCTCGCAAGGGCCGCCGAGCAGATGCAGCTTGAGCGGAGCACGGCCTGGTGCCGTTGGCGCTGCTACGAAACCCGCAACGGGATCGTCCGCGCCGACCTCACCCTCCGAACAGCCGGCGAGAGCCGCCGGCAGACCGCCTTCTCCGGAGCCGGCGTTCTGCGGCCGATGTGGAACATCGGAAATCGAACCCCCACCGGCGAACCGGCGCTCGACATCGCGAGCCTCTGGGTGGAGTTCACACCCTTCCTGGGCCCCGGCGAGCGATCCTCGGTGCGACTCGCACCTCTCGACCCCGCGCAGTGGCGGCATCTTCGGCCCGGCCAAACGATCACCATGCACGAAGACCGGACCGTCGCTGGAACGGCTGTCGTCCTGGATGTTCAGGGGCCTGAGGCCGCGCCCACCACATAGAACTCGCCGTCCCTCGCTCCGACTGTTCGGTGCAGAGAAGGTCCGGCGCCTCGTGACGGCTGCCGGGGCCTAGCGGGGCCGGTGCGGCGCCTCGTGACGGCTGTCGGGACCGGTGCGGTGACTCGTGCCGTTAGCGGGACCGGGTTGGCTGGTTGGCCGGCTTGTGACGGCTACCGGGGCCTAGCGGGAACGGTTCGACGGCTCGTGGCGCCGCCGCTGCACCGCGACGCCCACTCCCAGCGCGCCCAGCGCGGCCGCGCCACCGATGAGGCCCGCCTTCGGCAGGTGCCCGGCCTTCTCCGCGAGACCGGCCAGTCCCTCGTCGGGGAGCACGATCGAGGTCCGGCTCTCCGTCGGCGCGGTGGAGTCGGCGGCGAATGCGGCGCCCGTGGGCAGCAGCATGACGGCCAGTGCACCGGTCACGACGGTGGCGGTGCGGATCACGGAGCGGCGCTGAGCACGCATGGGTACTCCTCGACGGGGGCGGCCGGCGGCCACCCTACGGATGCGGTACGTGTGAGCACGCTACGGAGGGTCCATAACGGCGATCCGTACGTTGTGTAACAGCCAGCCCCACCTCTCCGGTCAGTCCTGTGACGAAGTCCCGTGATGAAGCGGCCGGGCAGGCCACCGTGGGACGCCACCCGATGGCCCATTCGCCGCCGGAACGGTCGTCCCGAAGATTCCCCGACCCCGCACCTTGGGTAGCTTGGTCAGGCTATGTCCGCATTTCGTCCCCCGTGGAGCGCGCCGGTCGCCCGCCCTCGTACCCCGGCGCCCGTTCCCCGTGCCCTTGCCACACCCTTCGCGCTGGCCGCACCCCTCGTCCTCGTCGCGGTCCTCCCCCTGGCCCTCCTCGCCGGCTGCGCCAGCCCCGAGGGACTCAAGGACGAGGGCCGGGCGCGCCGCGTCAACGCACCGCTGGAGCTGTGGCCGCGGTATTCGCCCGCCCCGCTGCGCGAGAACGAGAACCCGGCCGCCCTCAAGCCGCTCCCCGCCCTCCCGCGCATCCCGAGCGGCAACATGGCCGACGCCGACCCGCTCACCGTCCTCGACGCGGACTTCACCGCGTCCGGCGGCACCCCGCCCAAGCCCGGTTCCGTGCGTCGCCCGGAGCTGCACGACCTCACCGACGACGGTAAGCCCGACCTGATCGCGGTCGTCGACCTCGACGACCGCACCAGCGAACTGCGCGTCTACACCGTCCGGAAGACGGTGGTCACCCGGGTCCTCGCGCTGCGCGCCGTACTGGCCGGTGTGGAGCTCGCCGCCGGTCACCTCGCGATCCGCGAACCCACCAAGGACCCGCGCTACGTCAGCGTCACCGACTACGTCTGGGACGGCCACTCGATGGGCCTGTGGGACCTCACCCTCGACCTGGCCCGCAAACCCAAACCGAAACCCCAACCAGCCTCGCCGGCCCCCGGCCCAGCGGGGAATCCCCCGTGAGGCGCCCCCGCCCGGCGCTCTCCCTCCGCTGGAAGATCTCGCTGACCGTGGCGGCGGTGTGCTGCGCGGTCGCCGCCGTCCTCGGGGTGCTCGTGCACAACGCGGTGGCCCGCCAGACCGTCGGCCAGGTCCGCAAGGAGACCCACGCGGACCTGGACACCGCACTGGACCTCTTCGAGTACGGCACCTCGCGCGAAGGCATCAACTCCGTCCTCGATCCGCCCGAACTGCCCGACGCGCTACGGCAGTTGGTGCGCAAGGGGCGGCGCGGCAGCATGGTCGGCAGTTATCGCGGCCGGCCCGTCATGTGGGCGGCGGCGCCCGCCGACGACCAGATCATGGCCGTCTGGTCGCCCTACGGGAACACCCGCTGGACCCTGGACAAGTTCGACACCGCGATCCTCGGTTCGGCCGTCCTCGCCGCCGCGGCCGTCGCCACGGCCGGCCTCTTCCTGGCCCGGCACATCAGCCGCCGACTGACCACCACGGCGGCCGTCGCCCGCCGGATCAGCGCCGGCGACCTGGACGCCAGAGTCGACGAAACAGCAGGTCAGCGCCCACGCGGTGGACGGGCGGCGCAGGACGAGGTGGCCGCGGTGGCGTCCGCCCTGGACTCCATGGCCGCCACCCTCCAGAGTCGTCTCCAGGCGGAACAGCGCTTCACCGCCGATGTCGCCCACGAACTGCGCACCCCGCTCACCGGCATCCTCGCCTCCGCCGCGCTCCTCCCGGAGGGCCGCCCCAAGGAGATGATCAACGATCGGCTGCGCGCCCTGCACCGGCTCACCGAGGACCTGCTGGAGATCTCCCGACTGGACTCCGGCACCGAGCACGCGGACCTCGCCGCCTACGAACTCGGCCCGCTGGTCCTGCGCTCCGTCCGCGCCACCGGCCTCGACGCCGATGTGCGGATCCACGCCGACCCGGTCGTCGAAACGGACCGGCGCCGCCTGGACCGCATCCTCGCCAATCTCGTCCTCAACGCCCACCGGCACGGCCGGCCGCCGGTCACGGTCACCGTCGACGCCCCGCCCGGCGGCACCCCGACGATCGTCGTCCGCGACCACGGCCCCGGCTATCCCGCCGAGCTGCTCCACCACGGTCCGCAGCGCTTCCGCACCGACGCCCCGGGCCGGGGCCGGGGCCACGGACTCGGCCTGACCATCGCCGTCGGACAGGCCGCCGTCCTCGGCATCGACCTCCACTTCGGCAACGCCCCCGACGGCGGCGCCCGCGCCGTCCTGACCTTCCCGCCGCATCCCCCGCCGGGGACCGGCCCCACGCCGTAACGGTGCCGCGCCGGCCGCGCCGGTCTCGCCGCGCGGCGCCAGGCCAGGCGGGCCCGGCCGCGTCAGACCAGCCGCGTCAGACCAGCCGCATCAGGCCCGCCGCGTCACGCCGTGCGCAGATGCCTCACCACGTTGATTCCTACGCCTCACCACGTTGACGTCTCACCACGCTGATGCCGACGCCTCACCAATCGATGTCGTCCGGCGGTTCCGGCAGCACCTCGTCCTCCTCGAACACCGCTGTCGGGGCCGCCACGGCTGCCGTCGCCTTCGCCACTCCGGCCGCCTCCACTCCGGCCGTTCCTGCCCCTGCTGCGCTTGCCGCTCCTGCTGGTCCCGCCGCTCCGGCTGTTCCTGCCGCCCCCGCCTCTGCCGTTGCGGCCGGCCCCGGAGTCCCGGCCGAGGTTCCCCCTCCGGTCAGCACCTCCAGAATCTGCTCCCCGTACTTGGCGAGCTTGTTCTCCCCCACTCCGCTGATGGCGCCCAGCTCGGTGATGCCCGTCGGGCACGCCACCGCGATCTCCCGCAGCGTCGCGTCGTGGAAGATCACATACGCGGGAACGCCCTGCTCCTTGGCCGTACTGCCGCGCCAGCCGCGCAGCGCCTCGAAGACCGGCAGCGCCTCCTCCGGCAGATCCACCGGCGCCCGCTTGCCCTTGCTCTTCGCCTTGGCCGCCCGCGCCGGCTTCTCCGGCTCCCGCCGCATCGCCACCTGGCGCTGCCCGCGCAGCACCTCGCCGCTGATCTCGGTGAGCACCAGCGTCCCGTAGTCCCCCTCCACGGCCAGCAGTCCCTGGGCGAGCAACTGCCGCACCACGCCGCGCCATTCGGCCTCGCGCAGATCCGCCCCGATCCCGAAGACGCTCAGCGCATCGTGGTCGAACTGAATGACCTTGGCGGTCTTCCGGCCCAGCAGGATGTCGATGATCTGCCCCGCCCCGAACTTCTGGCCCCGCTCGCGCTTCAGCCGCACGATCGTCGACAGCAGCTTCTGCGCCGGCACCGTCCCGTCCCAGGTCTGCGGCGGTGTGAGGCAGGTGTCGCAGTTGCCGCACGGGCCGCTCTCCTGGTCGAAGTACGCCAGCAGCTGGATGCGCCGGCACTCCACCGTCTCGCACAGCGCCAGCATCGCGTCCAGGTGGGCGGAGAGCCGGCGCCGGTGTGCGTCGTCCCCCTCCGACCCCTCGATCATCTTCCGCTGCTGCACCACGTCCTGCAGTCCGTACGCCAGCCAGGCCGTGGACGGCTGGCCGTCCCGCCCCGCGCGGCCGGTCTCCTGGTAGTACCCCTCCACCGACTTCGGCAGGTCCAGGTGGGCCACGAACCGCACGTCGGGCTTGTCGATGCCCATCCCGAACGCGACGGTGGCGACCACGACCAGGCCGTCCTCGCGCAGGAACCGCGCCTGGTTCTCCGCGCGCACGCGGGCGTCCAGCCCCGCGTGGTAGGGCACCGCGGCGATCCCGTTGTCCACCAGGAACTGTGCGGTCTTCTCCACCGAGGCGCGGGACAGGCAGTACACGATCCCGGCGTCCCCGACGTGCTCGCTGCGCAGCAGCTCCAGCAACTGCCGCTTGGGCTCGCTCTTCGCCGCGATCCGGTACTGGATGTTGGGCCGGTCGAAGCTCGCCACGAAGTGCCGGGCCTCGTCCATCCGCAGCCGGGACGTGATCTCGGTGTGCGTCGCCTTCGTCGCCGTCGCGGTCAGGGCGATCCGCGGCACGTCCGGCCAGCGGTCGTGCAGCATCGACAGCATGAGGTAGTCCGGCCGGAAGTCGTGGCCCCACTGCGCCACGCAGTGCGCCTCGTCGATGGCGAAGAGCGCGATCTTCCCCCGGTCCAGCAGCTGCACCGTCTGCTCGACCCGCAGCCGCTCCGGCGCCAGGTACAGCAGGTCCAGCTCGCCGGCCAGGAACTCGGCCTCGACCAGCCGCCGCTCCTCAAGATCCTGCGTCGAATTGAGGAACCCGGCCCGCACCCCCAGCGCCCGCAACGCATCGACCTGGTCCTGCATCAACGCGATCAGCGGCGAGACGACCACCCCGACGCCCGGCCGCACCAAGGAGGGGATCTGATAGCAGAGCGACTTCCCCCCGCCCGTGGGCATCAGGACGACGGCGTCCCCGCCGCCGATCACCTGCTCGATGATCTCCTGTTGATCCCCGCGGAACGCGTCGTACCCGAACACCCGGCGCAGCGTCTGCACCGCCTCGCCCGCACCCGGGGCACCTGCCACGTCCACATCCACGTCGACTTCCACGCCCACGACCACTCCCACGTCCGCCGGAACCACCCCGAAAGCGTACGAGCTCCGACGCACTCGCCGTCGACCCTGTGGATAACTCCACCCGCGGGTGGCGCACCCCGAGCAGTAACCGCTGGTCAGGGCAAGAACGACTCAGCCGACATCCCGCTTGCACCCTCCGGTCGCCGGATGCCGGGATGCCGGGATGCCGGGACGTAGGGGTGTCGGGGTCACGCATACGCCCGCAGCTCCCGCCGGATCGCTACCGAAAAGATCCGGGCAGGCCGAACGGATGGGACACCGTCGCCCATCTGCCGGGTGGGGCTCGACACTGCTAAGTAGTGCTGTTTTCCCTGGTCAGCAGCATGCGGCTACGTACTCGATCCGGCGCATAACGCCCCGTGCCGGACGGTTCGCGCACGCATCGCTCGCGCATCGCGCACGCACAAAGCCCGCGCCGTGGAGGGTAAAGGGTGCAGCTGGCGGCCAGGCCGGCCCTCTCAGGCGGGCGATGACGCGGACGCCTCGGCACCAAGGGCCAACCCCAACACGCCCCCCAACTGTGTTGGTGGGGCGCTGGGCTGTGTGCAGTGGCGTTCGCCCGCGTTCGCGGGCGGCTTGCCTACGGGAAGGGCCCGGCACACGGTCTCGACTGAACGACGGTGAACGGGGCTGAATGCGGTGAGGACTGCGGCGGGGAACTGAGGCGGGGACTGGGGGTCGGCCGCACTCCTCACCGCAGCACCGGAGACGGCCCGCGGCCAGCTGTCGGAACCACCGCACTCATGGGAGCTAAGCGGCCTTGGGGCGCGTGGCACGCATGTTCGAGGCGGGCCCCTGCGCATCCTCGTGCAGGAAGGTCTCGTCTTCCCCGAAGTCCGGGGCCTGGAAGGGGTTTGTCGTCGGAGGCGGCGATGCTGCAGTGGCGCGGCGGGGTGGCCCTTCCGGGGCGGAGAACAGCGATGTCAGATCGATGAGAGGTCTTCCTTTCGTTACAGGCCCCTGAAGGGGCCTGGCGTGCCGTGACCGGGCACAGCGGTCCTACAGCTTGGTCATCTTGGCGTACGGGCTCAAGATCCGCATTCGCGACGAGCCGAAATCCACGAGCGCCGCGATTCCCTCTTCGATGCCGATTACTCGACCGAGGCCGTACATGTCGTGTGTGACCTGGTCGCCCACGGTGAAGTGCTTGGGGGCAGGCGCAACCGGGACCTTGAAGGGGCTGGTAGGCAAATGACGCTTAGGTGCAGCAGGCTTTGTCATCGCCCCCAGTATGCGCCTACGTGTCTCCCGTTGGCTGTGGCCGTCCACACTCGCTGCTCGGCACCGACCCGGACGGCAACGACGGCTTTGGCGGCGAAGCCAGGGAATCATGCCACGAGGGCGGTGCCCCGCGCCCGGGTTTACGGCCGCCTCACGAGTCTCGTTGCCCCAGGTCAGCAGCGCTCGTCGTGGATGGCCGGGAGGTGTACGAGGACGCCCCCAAGACCGACGCCGGCGCCCGAACCATCGCTCTCGACTCCGACACGGTCCGTGCCCTACGGCGGCACCACGTTCAGCAGGACAAGGACCGGTGCGAAGTGGGGGAGCGCCGGGGGGGGGGAGAGGCCGGGCGGGTCCTCACCTGCAAGAACGGTGAACTGCTCCCTCCCGCCACCGCCAACGTCACTCGGCGGTTCATCGAGCTGTACGAGGAATCCTGCCCGGATCCCGTGACGGATGGTGCTAATTCGTCCGACGGAAAACCGGAGCCGGGGACCCGTTCGTGTGCGCACCGCTCACGCACCGCGCACGCAAACGGCCCCGGACGAGGAGTCCGAGGCCGGATAGAACGCCTCCCTGGGGGATAAACCCCAGGTCAGCGCTTGATGCAGGGTGCCCCCGGGCAGATTCGAACTGCCGACACCCGCTTTAGGAGAGCGGTGCTCTATCCCCTGAGCTACGGAGGCGGGTGGATCGAAGTGATCCGATCCGGCGATAAGCGTAGCGGATGGTGGGTCGGGGCCGGGTGGGTGTCGGGGTGGGGCGTGCCGGTGTGGTGGGTTAGGCCAGGTGCCAGCTGAGGGTGCCGTCGGTGGCGGTGAGGGCGGCGAGCAGGAGCAGGTCGGCGGCGCCGAGGGCGAGGCCCAGGAGGGCGCGGCCGCGGCGGGTGGTGCCGCGGGTGAGGGCGAGGGTGCCGAGGACCAGTGCGCAGGGACCCAGGACGACGTTGAGGACCAGGGTGCCCACGAGGCCGAGGATGAACGAGGCGATGGCCATGCCGTCGGCCTGGGAGGAGCGGGCGGCGGAGGGCCGCTTCGCTGCGGGCGCGGTGGTGGCGGTCGTTGCCGGGGCGGTGGTGAGGGTGGTCATCGGGGGGTCCCCTCGGTGTGGTGGCGGCGTTCGCGCAGGTAGAAGACGAGTAGCCAGGCGGTGATGACCGCGGCGGCGATGAGGGTGACCGGGACGGGGAGGTGCGCCGCGGTGCCCAGCGCGATCCCCATCAGGAGGAGGGCTGCGACGAGGAAGAGCATGGTCTGCCTTTCCGGGGCCGGTTCCGGTGGGGGGAGGCCCGGTGCGGGGTTCCGCGGTGGAGCCGGCCGTATGGGTTTGAGAGGACAGTTGTTCACTGACTTCTTCAGTGTACGACCGGGGGAGAGTGGATTGGTTCGGAGAACGGTTGTTTACTGGATGACATGAGTCACAGTGTGGGTGGAGTCCGCCAGGCGCAGAAGCAGAAGACCCGTCAGGCGCTGCTGGACGCGGCGCTCGGGCTGCTGGAGGAGCAGAGCCTGAGCAGCCTGGGGTTGCGTGAGGTGACGCGGGTGGTGGGCATCGCCCCGACCGCGTTCTACCGGCACTTCCGGGATCTGGGGGAGTTGGGCGTCGCGCTCGTCGAGGAGGCGCTGGGCAGCCTGCATGTGATGGTGCGCGCGATCCTCGCCGAACAGGATGCGGCGGAGGAGCGGATAGACCGTACGGTCGCGGTCGTTGAGCGGCACGTACGCGAACACCCCGCGCACGTACGGTTCGTGGCCCGTGAGCGGCGTGGTGGGGTGCGGGCCGTGCGGTATGCCATCGCGGGGGAGCTGGACCGGTTCGCGGAGGAGGTCGCCGAGGCGCTCAAGACCCAGCCGGTGTCGGAGGGTTGGCGGGATGAGGACGTGCGGATGCTGGCCGAGTTGTACGTCGACCGGCTGGTGACGACCGCTGCGGAACTGCTCGACGCCGTGGAAGAAGGGGGCGAGCGGGCGGCCGAGCGGGTGGTGTGGCGCGCGCGGCGGCAGTTGCGGCTGATCAGCATCGGGCGGCGGCACTGGCGGGAGGAGGGAGGGGTTTTTGGGGAGTGAGGGGCGTCAGGGGGTTCTGGGGTGGGCGGGGGTGGTGCGGACGCGGTAGGTGCCGTCGGTGTTCTCGGTGAGGACGGTGATGGTGACGCCGCTCGTGTGGTCGGTGTAGGTCTCGCCGGGGCGGAAGGTGGCGTCCGTCAGGTCCGCGTCGACGTAGTGGGCGTCGGTGTAGCAGCCGCGGCTGTGCGGGGTGGCGTCGACGACCTGGACGGGGGCGCGGCCCGTGGGGACGTCGGTGGCCACGTGGTAGACGAGGACGCCGGGGCGGCAGACGATCGGGTCCAGGAGGCCGCTGGCGCGAGCCTCGACGACGAAGGCGGTGTGCGGACCCGTCGGGATGACGACGATCTTGGTGCCGCCGGGGGTGGAGATCGGGGTGAGGACGTGCTCGGTGGGCGTCCCGCCGGGCGGCGTGCAGTGCACCTGGCCGGGGGCGAGCCAGCCCATCTTCCACTTGTGCCAGCCGAGGAAGTCGTTGGTCGGCCCCCAGTCCTCGTCCATGGGGTCCCAGTGGCCCACCGGGGTCGAATCGCTCCGGTCGTCCGTGTAGTAGAGGTCGGGGAGGCCGAAGGAGTGCGCGTTCTCGTGGTTGAGGACCCGGAAGGCGCTCAGGCCGGTCTGCCGGCTCCAGATGAAGGAGACGTTCTGGAACGGCGCCCCGCGGCCGCTCTTCAGGCCCAGGTCGGCACCGCTGAAGGTGACCGACAGGACCGTGTGGGTGGCGGGCGGCCCCGCGTTCGGGGACGTGATGACGTTGACGATGTCGTAGTCGCGGAGGTCCACGAACGGGTCCACGGCGTGCACGAGCTCCCGGGAGAGGGCGTGGTAGCCGCCGTCCGAGGCCGGGTCGAAGCTCGCGCCGCGGGTGATGCCGTACGCCGCCAAGGGGTGTGACATGCGGATCCAGCGGAAGAGGGGCTTGGGGACGTAGGAGAGCCGTCCGTAGGAGCTGGTGCGGAAGTAGTCGGTCACGGCCGGGAAGAACTCGGCGAAGCGGGCCATGGGCGAGAGCTCGGCGGGAGCGTCCGGGAAGTCCACGAAGAGGGTGAGGGCCCGCACGGTGCCGACGGCGCGGGCGAAGCCGGCGGGGGTGGGGGCGGATTCCGCGACGTCGTCGCTGATGCCGCGGAGGGCGCACGGGCCGCTGGGGGGTGCGCCGGGAGGGACGGCGGCGGGGGCGCCGGGGGGTGGTGGCGCGGGCTTGATGCCGAGAGGTGGTGGTGCGGGGGGCTTGGGGGGCTTGGGAGGCGCAGGTGGTGTGGCGTGAGGGGTGGGGACGAGAGGTGGGGCGGCGGTGGCGTCGGGGGGTGCGGTCAGGGCGAAGGCGGCGGCCGCGCAGGTGGCGGTTGCGGCCAGGGCGACGCAGATCTTGTGCGTCAGGGCACGCATGGGGCTGCCCCGGTCTTGCCGGTGCCGGCGGTGGCGGTAGCGGTGGTGGCGGTGATGCCGGTGGTGGCGGTGTCAGCGCTGGTGCCGGTACTGGTGGCGGTGCGGTGCTTGCCGGTCGTTCTGTCGTGCGGGCCGGTGACCGTGGGGTGCGGGCCGGGGTGTGGCCGGGCCTTCCGGGTCATCGGGCGGGTGCCTTCTGCCTCATGGTGTTCAGCCTGCGGCGGGGGATGGTCGCTCGCGCGTGGGGGTGCGTCAAATGGA
Source organism: Streptomyces sp. NPDC058000 (assembly GCF_042886435.1). Classification (NCBI taxonomy): domain Bacteria; kingdom Bacillati; phylum Actinomycetota; class Actinomycetes; order Kitasatosporales; family Streptomycetaceae; genus Streptomyces; species Streptomyces sp. NPDC058000. The sequence goes on along the minus strand of NZ_JBHVQS010000035.1, from coordinate 60,545 downwards.
GGGGTGGTGTGGTGCGGAGGGATGGCGGCCGCACGTTGTCGGCTTGCGTCTGGTGTCGCACGGGGGTGGCGTTCGCCGCGGCGGTCGTGCGTTGTCGGCTCTTCCGCCGGGGGGTGCGGGGGAGCGCTGTGGTGGTCTTGCCGATCTCGGGCGGGAGGGGGCGGGCGTGGCCGTGTCCCACGTCACACCACGGGTGGGAAATATCCGGGGAGCTGGTCCCCGTTTAGTTGGGTGTTGGGTGAAGCGGGGAGTGGTTCCCCGGTTCCGTGGGTGTGGTGAGTGCGAAGGGAGTGTGCCGACGTGACCGGAGTGGAGCGGGTGACGAGTGTGGTGAAGAGTGTGCAGCCGCGGCTGCGGGCCGATGCGGTGCGCAACCGGGAGCGGATCATCGCGGCCGCGCGGGAGACGATGGTCGAATTCGGGGCCGAGGTGCCGTTCGATGAAATCGCTCGACGCGCGGGTGTCGGTAATGCGACGCTCTACCGTCACTTCGCGGATCGCCGGGAGTTGATCCACCACGTCACGCTTTCCGTCATGTCCCGTATCGCGGACCGCGCGGAGCGCGCCCTCGCCGAAGAGCCAGATGCCTTTGAAGCGCTGAGGCGTTTCGTCCACGATGCGGTGGAGGAGCAGATCGGGGCGCTGTGCCCCTTGCTTTCCGACGCTGCCGACCCGGCCCATCCCGATCTGCTCGCGGCGCGCGAGCGCCTGGACGCGGCCGTCGAGGCCGCCATGGGTGCCGCACGCGACAGCGGCCAACTGCGTGCCGACATCGCCGTCGGTGACCTGATGGTCGCGCTCACTCAGCTCACGCGCCCGTTGCCGGGGTGGGGGTCCCCCCGGATGAAGTCCGGGGGAAGCTGTATCGACTTCGACAAGTTCGTGCACCGGCATCTACAGCTGTTCCTGGACGGTCTGCGGGCCCCCGGCTGGTCCGAACTGCCCGGTTCCGCCATCACGTTGGAGGACCTGCGGCACCGCTGTTCGTGAGCCGCGGCGGCGCGTGAGGGGCGGGGCGGGGTCGTCCGGCCCGGCGCGCCTCGCGTCCTCGGAGTTCTCCTTGTTCTCCTTTTTCTCCTTCGAGGTGTTTTCTTCGGGGCGCCCCGTATGGGTGCCTGGTTTTTGATTCCCGTCCGTATGCGTCCCGCTCCTCTTCCCTGCCCCACTCCTCTTCTTCTTCTCCTCTTCTCTGCTCTTCTCTTCCCTGTTCCGCTCTGCCTCTCCGTCCCGCGCTTTCTCCTCCGTTCCGCTCCCCTTCTTCGCTCCGTTCTTCTTCTCCGTTCTCTTACGCACCACTAGGTGGACCTCGTCATGCCTGAAACCGCCCCGTCCGTCGATTCGCAGCGCTGGAAAGCGCTGATATTCATCGCCCTCGCGCAATTGATGGTCGTCCTCGACTCGACGATCGTGAACATCGCGCTGCCCTCCGCCCAGAAGGACCTGGGGATCAGCGACGCCAACCGGCAGTGGGTCATCACGGCCTACGCGCTGGCCTTCGGCGGACTGCTGCTCTTCGGCGGGCGGATCGCCGACCTGTGGGGCCGGCGCCGGACCTTCATCATCGGCCTCATCGGCTTCGCGGTGGCCTCCGCGCTCGGCGGGGCCGCGGTCAACGAAGGGATGCTGCTGGGCGCCCGGGCGCTCCAGGGCGTCTTCGGTGCGCTGCTCGCGCCCTCCGCGCTGTCGCTGTTGGCGGTGACCTTCACGGAGGCCCGGGAGCGTGCCAAGGCGTTCGGCATCTTCGGTGCGATCGCCGGTGGCGGTGGCGCGGTCGGGCTGATCCTCGGCGGTGTGCTGACCGAGTACATGAACTGGCGCTGGACGTTCTTCGTCAACATTCCGTTCGCCGCGATCGCCGCGACCGGTGCGGTGCTGGTCATCCGCGAGCCCGCGGAGGGCCGCAACTCCTCCCGGCTGGACGTGCCCGGCGTGATCCTGGCGACGCTCGGCCTGGTCTCGCTGGTCTACGGGTTCACCCGGGCCGAGTCCGACGGTTGGCTGGCCGGTGTGACGCTGGGCCTGTTCGCCGCGGCGGCCGTGCTGCTGCTGACGTTCGTCCTGGTCGAGTCGAAGGTGGCGGCGCCGCTGCTGCCGCTGCGGGTGGTCGCCGACCGGAACCGCGCGGGTGTCTACGCGTCGCTGGGCCTGGCCGTGATCGGGATGTTCGGTCTCTTCCTGTTCCTGACCTACTACCTACAGATCGTGAAGGGGTACACGCCGGTGATGACCGGTCTGGCCTTCCTTCCGATGGTCGCGGGCATGATCACCGGCTCGACGCAGATCGGCGCCCGGCTGATGACCCGGGTGCGGCCGAGGCTGCTGATGGCGCCCGGCTTCACGGTCGCCGCGCTCGGCATGCTCGTGCTGACCCAGATCGACCTGACCACGTCCTACCCGGCGCTGATCCTGCCCGGCTTCATCCTGATGGGCCTGGGGATGGGTACGGCGTTCATGCCGGCCATGTCGCTGGCCACGCACGGGGTCCAGCCGCGGGACGCCGGTGTCGCCTCCGCGATGGTCAACACCTCGCAGCAGGTCGGTGGCGCGATCGGTACCGCCCTGCTGAACACCATTGCGGCCAGCGCCACCACCGCGTACGCCACCTCGCACGCGGCCGGCGCGCGCTCGGCGGACCTGCTCAAGCTCCAGTCGATGGTGCACGGCTACACCTCCGCCATCTGGTGGGCGGTGGGCATCCTGGCCCTGGCGGCGGTGATCGCGTTCACCTTGATCAACACCGGGCGGCCGGGCGGCGGTTCGCCGGTGGCCTCGTCGGACGGCGGTGCGGGGGCGGACGCCGGTGCCGGCACCGAGGACGCGGCGCAGGTTCCGGTGTTGGTGCACTGAGGCCCTAACGGCGGGCAGTGACAGAGGGGGCGCAGCGGCCGGTGTGGCCGCGGCGCCCCCTTGCTTCCTCTTGCCTTCTCTTGCCTTCTCCATGACGCGAAACCACCCGAAGGCGTGGCGCTGCGTCGACCTCCCTTGGCCCCGCTGAAGGGTCAGCGGAGCCAGGGGAGGTCGGCGCCCTGCGGCTGGAGGCCGTCGGCGATCACGCAGCAGATCTCGTCGAGTTGGCCGATCTGCTCCGGGGTGAGGCGGTCGAAGATCGCGGCCCGGACCGCGTTGACGTGTCCGGGCGCGGCCTTCTCCAGGATCCGCAGCCCCTCGTCCGTGAGGTAGGCGTTCTGGCCCCGCTTGTCGGACGGGCAGTTCTCGCGCCGGACCCAGCCGTTCTTCTCCAGGCGGGCGACGGCGTGGGAGAGGCGGGAGCGGGTGATCTTGGCGTTCTGGGCCAGCTCGGTCATTCGCATCCGGCGCCGCGGCGCGCGGGAGAGTTGGACGAGCAGGCCGTAATAGACGTGCGGCATCCCGGCGTCACGCTGAAGCTGGCGGTCGAGGTGGTCCTCCAGGAGCGTGGTGGCGTGGAGGTATGCCTGCCAGGCGTGCTGCTCCTCGTCGTCGAGCCAGCGCGGCTCGGTCGCGGGTTCGTTGCTCATGCCATCCACTCTCTCACCGCCCCGCGAATTATTGAATATTTAACAATAGCGCTTCGGCTGAGAATGGCCCTTCCGGTCGGGGTGGCCGGTGGGGGTAGTTGGTCGGTGTGGTCGGCCGGTGTGGCCGATCGGGGTGGCCGATCGGGGTGGTCCCGGTGTCGGCGGGCGTTCGGTGTGCGGGGGATCCGGACGCGGGGGATCCGGGTCTGGCATAGGCGCGTGCCACGCGGGGTGGCGGGCATCGTCGCGCGGCATCGGTTAACGCCAGTGTGACGCCGTAACACCGCTATGTCGGTAATGTCGACACCATTTCTCGGTCAGATCGCGCTTCGACCGGATCGTGGTTCGGTCGGGTCGCGCTTCGGCCAGATCGTGCTTCGGTAGATCGTTGTTCGGTCGGATCGGGCTGTCGTTGTCGCGATGTCCGGCGTGATCAGTCCTCGCCCGGCGTGATCAGGTCCAGGGAGCGGAGCGCGGCCAGCAGCGCGCGGTCGTCGCCGACCGCGGTCCAGGAGGCGACGTCGAGAGCGGTGTCGGTCAGCTTGATCGCGTGCGCGTCGCCGTGCGCGGCGGCCCGCTCGAAGACCTCCTCCGGGCTGAGCGGTCCGGCCTTGAGGGCCGGCAGTGGCTCGTCGGGGCTGTAGACGGAGGTGAGCGCGGCGCTCGCCGTCCAGGCCGCCCCGAGCGAGGCCACCCACAGCTCGCGGGGGAGCACCGGGAGGGTGCGCAGGATGGCGTTGGGTGCGGTGGCCGCGTGGACCAGCAGGACCCCGTTGCCGTGGCCGTAGTCGAGGTAGCGGTGGGTGGCGGCCCGCACCAGCGCGGCCAGCTGGTCGCGGGCGTCGTCGGGGTCCTGCGGCGCGCGCAGCGACTCGGCGGCGGCCAGCCAGCCCGCTGTGCCGGGGAGCTGGGCCAGTCCGTCGATGACCGACGCCTGCTGGTCGGCGACGTGCGGGAGGGCGGCCAGCGCGTCGTCGGGGGCGGTGGTGCCGCTCGGCCGTACGGAGACCGGCAGGGTGGTGTGACGGGCCGCCCAGTAGCCGATGGCGTGCGCCAACTCGGCGATCCGCGGCTCCTCTTCGCCCTGTTCCAGAAGGGTGCGCACGGCGTGGCCGACGCGGATCACCGGGTGGGTGGCGGCGCCCGCGATACCGGGTAGCAGCCGGGGCCACCACTCGGCGAGCACCTCGCGCCAGGGGCGTTCGGCGACCTGGCGGGTCAGGTACGCGGTCCAGTCGGTGACCCGGCGCGGATCGCCCAGCGCCTCCTGCCAGTTGGTGTCGGTGATCGTGGTCCGCGTGCTCGGCACGTCCTCCAGTTGGGTGGCGTAGACGTCGAGCCAGCGGTGGACGGTACGCGCCTGGCCGTGCCGGATCAGGGCCTCAACGGCCATCGGGCCGTGGTTGCTGAGGAACCCGTTGAACTCGGGGCCGGTGGCGTGGAGGCGTTCCAGGGCCTCGTCGAGTGTCCCGCTCGTCGTATCCATGGCCCGAGGCTAGGTCCGGGCTCCGGGGCGGGGTAACGGGCCGCGGACGGATCATCAACCGGCCTGCGGAACTACGGCATTGGTCTTACGACGGTTGGTGCGGGGGTGCGGGGGTGCGGCGGGCGGGGCGCTGCCGCGGGGCCGCGCGCCGGGCGTTGTCAGTGGCGGGTGGGACGCTGAAGTCATGCGGTGCGGTGGGGCGTTGGAGGTGGAGGTGAGGGTGCGGCACCGCCGTGTGGGCGTGGGCGTGGGACGGCCACGGGGTCGAGGGGTGCGGGCGAGGACGGGATCGGAAATCCGGACAGGGGGTGTCGGGTATGGGCGGGAGCCTGGATGACATGACGAGCGAGAACGGGCAACGGGTCGGGAGCGGGGCGACGAGCGGAGCGACGGGCGGGGGTGACGCGGTCGGCTGGGCGGCCGTGGAGGCGGCGGTGCCGGAGTTCGCCGCGGCGGTACGGGAGCGGTTCGGGCTGTACCGGCACCACGTCCTGGCCACGCTGCGCAAGGACGGTGCGCCGCGACTGACCGGACTGGAGGCGGACTTCCGCCACGGCGAGCTGTGGCTGGGCATGATGACGGGCTCGCGCAAGGCGCTGGACCTGCGGCGGGACCCCCGCTTCGGGCTGCACGTCAACCCCGGCGGCGGGACGGACCTGGCCGGGGGCGACATACGGGTCTCCGGGCGGGCGGTCGAGGTGACCGACCCCGGACTGAAGGCGCGGTACGCGGCGGAGGTGACGCCGCCGGAGCCGTTCCACCTCTTCCGGACGCTGCTGACGGAGGTGGTGCGGACGTCCGTCGAGGCGCCGTTCATACAGCTGGAGATCTGGCGGCCGGGCCGACCGCTGCGCACGATACGGCGGACGTCGGAGGACCCGGAGGTGCTGGAGGTACTGGAAGGTCCGGGGTCGCTGGGCGCTCCGGGGCTCGCGGAGGATCCGGGGCTCCCGTTCCCGGGCGCGTGAGGCTGACTGGGAGCTGGGAGCTGGGAGCTGGGAGCTGGGAGCTGGGAGCTGGGAGCTGGGAGCCGGGGCCGGGGGCCGAAGGTCGGTCGGCGGTTGGTGGTTGGTGGTTGATGGTTGGCGTGTGGATCAGTCGACGTTGCGGGTGCCAGCGCGGTCGTCGTCCGGTTCCAGGTGCCAGCTGATGATGCGGCGCGGATGGATGCGGATCACCTCGTTGCTGAAGAACTCGGGTGCCATCGGCGGGGCGTCGAGGGTGAGCAGTTCGGCGCGACCGCGGATCTCCACGCCGCGGCCCCAGCCGGGTGCGATCGGGTCGTCGGCCGGGGCCATGTCGTCGATGAGGAGGGAGACTTCGGGGCGGGCCTGCGCATTGCGGTACTTCTGGCTGCGGCTGAGTGCCGGCCCGCCGATGTCGAGGGTGTCGTCGTCGTTGAGGACGAAGCCGACCGGGCGCACCTGCGGCCCGCCGTTCGGGCCCGTGGTCGCCAGACGGGCCAGCGGTTGGTCGGCGAGGTAGGCGCGCTCCCTCGGGGTGAAGACCGGGCCGGTGGATGGGGACGGGGATGGGGACAGCGATGGGGATGGCGACGTATCGGCGGGCTCCGGTGCGTGCGCGGGGGCGGGGGGCCGGGAGGGGGTCGGGGTGGGTGCCATGGGGAGGACGCTAGAACCTCAAGTGCGGCTGAGGTCAAGGGGATTGGCATCTCCTGTGCGCTCCCACCGCTCCCGGAGTTGTCGAGGCTCCCGCTGCTCCCGCTGCTCCCGGAGTTCTCGAAGCTCCCGCTGCTCCCGGTGCGCTCGGCCTGCGGCCGTGGTGCTCAGTGCTTGGCCCGCCGTGTTCAGCGTGCGGCCGCTGTGCTCAGTGCGTGGCTGCGTGGCCCGCCGTGTTCAGTGTGCGGCTGCTGTGGTCGCTGTGCTCAGTGCGCGGCGTGCACGCGTTGGTGTCCGGCCGCGTGCGGTTCGCGGGGGCGGTGCAGGCCGTGCGGCTCGCGTGCGCGGTGGGTGCGGAAGACGTAGAGCGAGACGACGAACATCACGAAGAACATCCCCCCGCCCCACCCCACGGAGCTCAGCACCGACGGTGCGCTGCCGCCGAGGGAGTAGAGCCAGCCCATCGACGCCCCGAAGAGCGCGCCGTACGCCAGCGCGCGGGTCTCCGTGATCATGGTCGGCTGGAAGTGCACCAGCGTCACGCCCAGGATCCCGGTGACCACCGCCGCGATCAGTCCGAGGAGCGCGGCCTGGCCGCCCTTGGTCCCGCCCGTGTGGGCCATCCAGATCGTGTAGCAGCCGAAGCAGAGCGCCGCGATCACCGGGAGCGCCAGGGAGAGCGGGGGATGGCGCATCGTGTCGGCCGCGGGGCGTCCTTCGAGGCCGGAGACCGACGCGCCGTGCTCCGGTTCGACGGTGCCGTGTGAGCGGGCGGCCCGGGCCTCGGGCGGTCCGCTTTGGCGAGCGGGCTGGTCACCGTGCGCGTGCTGGTCCATGGCGGGCTCCTCTCGTTCGCCCCTCTTCCAGTCCAGGCGACACCCGGGCGCCGGCGCCGGCAACCGGAGCGGCCCGGTGCGCCCCGTGGCTCCCGCGGGTCCCTGCCGCTACTGCTACCGCTACCGCAGGTCCTTCTGGTACCAGGCGACGTCCCAGTAGCGGCCGAACTTCCGGCCCACCTCGGTGAACGTGCCGAGGGGACGGAAGCCGAAGCGGGCGTGCAGGCGGCCGGACGCCTCGTTGGGCTGGGTGATCCCGGCGTAGGCGCGGTGCACGTCCTCGTCGGCCAGCGCCGCGAAGAGCGCCCGGTACAGGAGCGTGCCGACGCCCCGGCCGGCGGCTTCCGGCGCGCAGTACACGGTCGTTTCCACGGAGGTCGCGTACGCGCCCTTGGGGCGGAAGGCGCTGCTGGTCGCGTAGCCGAGGAGGGCGCCGTCCCCCTCTCCTGCGGACTGCGCAACCAGAAGGCGGTGCGGGCCGTCTTTGGGGTGGGAGAGCAACCACGGGCGACGTTGTGCGGGGCTGAAGGGCTCCGTGTCGAATGTGATGGCCGTCTCACGGATGTAGTGATTGTAAAGATCCGTGAGGGCTGTGAGGTCCGTCTCGGCGCCCGCTCTGACCTGCACTTCCCCGCGCTCAGTCAACATCTCTCCTCCCTCGTGACGGCGCAGGGTACTGCATGATCAGAAAAATCGGGGAGCGGCTTGGGAATTCTGTCCGGATTCCAGCCGTTGTTTCCTTCGGACGGGTCAGCCGGTTCGGTCCCCTGGAGGTCCACAGACCGACGACCCGCCCCACTGTCCCGCGACCGACTCAGCGCAAAGGGAGCACCCGCATGGCAACCCGTGCCGTCGCCCGTCGTCAGGCCAGCACCTCCGGCTCTGGCCAGGCCAACAGCGTTCGCGCAGCAGGCGGAGACATCGCCGACCGCGACCTGGTCGGCATGTACCTCGACGAGATCGCGCGCACGCCGCTGCTCGACGCCGCCAAGGAGGTCGAGCTGTCCCAGACCATCGAGGCGGGCGTGTACGCCCAGCAGATCCTGGATGGTGAGATCACCGACGGCAATGCCGTAGGCGCCGGCCGTGAAGAGCTCGAAGCGCTGGCCGCCGACGGCGACCGGGCCAAGGACGTCTTCATCCGGTCCAACCTGCGCCTGGTCGTCGCCGTCGCCCGCCGTTACCCGCGCGCCGGCCTCCCCCTGCTCGACCTGATCCAGGAGGGCAACGCCGGCCTGGTGCGCGCCGTCGAGAAGTTCGACTACGCCAAGGGCTTCAAGTTCTCGACCTACGCGACGTGGTGGATCCGCCAGGCCATCACCCGTTCCATCGCCGACCAGTCCCGCACCATCCGGCTCCCCGTCCACCTCGTCGAGGAGCTTGGCCGGATCCGCCGGGTGCAGCGCGAGTTCAACCGCAAGAACGGCCGCGACCCGGAGCCGGAGGAGGTGGCCGGCGAGCTGGGTTCCACGGCCGCCCGGGTCACCGACGTCCTGGACTGGGCCCGCGACCCGGTCAGCCTGAACATGGCGGTCGACGACGACGGTGACACCCAGTTCGGTGACCTGCTGGAGGACACCTCCGCGGCCTCGCCCGAGCAGTCGGTGCTGACGCTGCTGCGCAGCGAGGAGTTGGAGGACCTGATCGACCGCCTCGACCAGCGCACCGCGTCGATCATCAAGGCTCGCTACGGTATCGAGGACGGCCGCGAGCGGACGCTGACCGAGGTCGGCAAGCAGCACGGTCTGACCCGTGAGCGGATCCGCCAGATCGAGAAGCACGCGCTGCTGGAGCTGAAGCGGATGGCGCGGGACACCGGGTTCGACGCGGCGGCCTGAGCCGCGTCCCCCGGGGGCGGGCCCGTACCGGGCGCGTCCATGAGGCGAGCGCCCGTCCCGGTGCGGGGTGGACGGCGCGCGGGGAAGCGCGCCGCGCGAACGCACCCGCGGGTGTAGTGAGCGGGTGTGCAGCTGTCCCGTGGGCGTGCAGCTATCCCGTGGGCATGCGGTGATGCCGAACGTGCGGTGGCACCGGGCGTGCCGTGACGCCGGGCCCGCCGTGATGCAGAGCGTGCGGTGACGTCGAGCGTGTGCGGTGACATCGGGCGTGTGCGGTGACGTCGAGCGTGCAGTAAATCCATGTGGGGCGAGCCCCGGTGCCGTAGTGGCGTCGGGGCTCCTTTGTGTCTGCGGGCGGTTCCGCCGGGGGTGGTGCGCCGCATCTGGCCGCGGTGCGCCGCACCTGGCCGCACCGCGCCGTGCCTACGGGCGCGACACCGTGCGGCATCGTGCGACTCCGTGCCCGTTTGGGTCCGATTGCATGCCCGTATCTGTTTACTTGGTGGAAAGCTGGGCGTAGCATCCCGGTGAAACCACAAGTTCGGGCATGGAACGGACACAGACGCAGATGTACGCACCCGAGCGCCAGCAAGAGATCCTGCGGCTCGCCCGTGAGAGCGGGCGGGTCGATGTGCTCTCCCTCGCCGAGGAGTTCCAGGTCACCGCCGAGACCGTCCGGCGCGATCTGAAGGCGTTGGACCGCGCCGGTCTGGTCCGCCGGGTGCACGGCGGCGCCATCCCGGCCGGCCGGTTGGACTTCGAGCCCGACCTCGCCGAGCGGGACGCGGTCGCCGCCGACGAGAAGCAGCGCATCGCCCGGGCCGCGCTCGCCGAACTGCCCGGCGGCGAGGGCCCCGGCAGCGTGATCCTCGACGCCGGCACCACCGCCGCCCGGCTTGCCGCCGAGATCCCGCTGGAGGCCGAACTGACCGTGGTCACCCACGGGTTGCCGGTCGCCGCGCGGTTGGCCGACCACCCCGGCCTCACCCTCCACCTCGTGGGCGGCCGGATCCGGCACCGTACGCGGGCCGCGGTCGACGACTGGGCGCTGCGCGCCTACCGGGAGATCAACGCCGACGTGCTCTTCCTGGCGACCAACGGCTTCTCCCTCGACGGCGGGCTGACCACCCCCGACCTCGCCGAGGCCGCGGTCAAGCGGGCGTTGATCGCCGCCGCCCGCCGGGTGGTGCTGCTCGCCGACTCCGCCAAGTTCGGGCAGCAGCACTTCGCCCGCTTCGGTGCGCTGTCGGACGTGGACCTGCTGATCACCGACACCGGGCTGAGCCCCGAGGACGCCCTCGCCATCGAACGCGCCGGCACGGAAGTCATCCGCGCATGACGCCGCCCACCGCGATCCCCACCTACGTGGGCGTCACTGCGACCACCACCTACGTGGGCGTCGCCGCGATCACCACCTACGTGGGCGTCGCCGCGACCACCACCCACGTAGGCGCCCCCGTGGCCACCACCCACGTAGGCGCCACCGTGCCCACCGCGAAAGGCACGCCCGCCGCGCCCCGCCCGCGCATCCGCCGCGGCGCCCGCACCCCCCTCACCGCCCGCACCTCCCTCACCGCCGGACCGGAACACCCATGATCATCCTCACCGTCACCCCCAACCCCAGCCTGGACCGCACCTACGAGATCCCGGCGCTGGAGCGCGGCGCCGTCCTGCGGGCCACCGGCGACCGGATCGACCCCGGTGGCAAGGGCGTCAACGTCTCCCGGGCGGTGGCCGCCGCCGGCCACCGCACCCTCGCCGTCCTGCCGTTGGGCGGCCCCGCGGGCGCGGCGCTGGCGGGGCTGCTGCGGGACGAGGGCATCGACGTGGCGGGCGTACCGGTCGCCGGGCAGACCCGCTCCAACATCGCCGTCGCCGAACCCGACGGCACCCTGACGAAGATCAACGCGGCCGGTCCCGAACTGACCGCCGACGAGTCCGAGGCACTGCTGGCCACGGTCGGCGAGCGCTCCGCCGGCGCCGACTGGATCGCCTGCTGCGGCAGCCTGCCGCGCGGACTGGCACCCGAGTGGTACGCCGAACTGGTCGCCCGGGCGCACCGCGCCGGCGCCCGGATCGCCCTGGACACCTCGGGCCCGTCGCTCACCGCGGCGCTCCGCGAACGCCCCGACGTCGTCAAACCGAACGCCGAGGAGCTGGCCCAGGCCGTCGGCCGCCCCCTGGCGACCGTCGGCGACGCGGTCGAGGCCGCCGAGGAACTGCGCTCCTGGGGCGCCCGGGCCGTCCTGGCGTCGCTGGGCGCGGACGGGCAACTCCTGGTCGACGCGGCCGGCGCCCACTTCGGCAGTGCCCCGGTCGCCGCCGTACGCAGCAACGTCGGCGCCGGGGATGCCTCGCTCGCCGGCTTCCTCGCCGCGGGCGGCACCGGTGCCGTGGCGCTGGCGGCGGCGGTGGCGCACGGCGCGGCGGCCGTACAGCTGCCCGGCAGCCTGATGCCGACGCCCGCGGACCTGGCCCCGGAGCGGGTCACGGTGACCGCCGAGGTGCCGCTCGGCCGGGCGTTGACGGAGCCGGTACCCGATCCCCCCGCACCCCGTCCCCACCGCCCGCACGGCGGTACCGCGCGCAAGGGAGCCCGCGATGAGTGAGCTGATCACCGCGGATCTGGTCGATCTCGACCTGTCCGCCGCAACGAAGGACGCCGCCGCCCGCATGCTGGCGGAGCGGATGGCCGCCGCCGGGCGGGTAACCGACCTGGAGGGCTTCCTCGCGGACGTGGCCGCCCGCGAGGCCCAGATGCCGACCGGCCTGGACGGCGGCATCGGCATCCCGCACTGCCGCAGCGCGCATGTCACGGAGCCGACGCTGGCCTTCGGGCGCAGCGCGGCCGGTATCGACTTCGGCGCCGCGGACGGCCCGGCCGACCTGATCTTCCTGATCGCGGCGCCGACCGGCGGCGACGCGGACCATCTGTCGATCCTGTCGTCGCTCGCGCGCCAGTTGATGGACGAGGCGTTCACCGGCGCGCTGCGGTCGGAGACCGCGCCGGCGCGGGCGGCGGCGCTCATCCGGGGCGAGGAACCGGAGCCGGACGCTCCGCGGCCCGAGGACGCCCCCGCGCCCGAAGCCGCGGCCCCCGCGCCCGTACAGCCCGCCGCCGAGCCCACCGCCACCGCCCCCGCCCCCGCCGCCGCGACGCCCGCCCCCTTCCGTATCGTCGCCGTCACCTCCTGCCCCACCGGCATCGCGCACACCTACATGGCCGCCGAATCCCTGGAGAAGGCCGCGCGGGCGGCCGGCGTCGAACTCACCGTGGAGACCCAGGGATCGGCCGGATTCCAACGCCTGGACCCGCAGCTGGTCGCGGCGGCCGACGGCGTGATCCTCGCCCATGACGTCGAGGTGCGGGACCGGGAGCGGTTCGCCGGGAAGCCCCTCGTCGACGTCGGGGTGAAGGCCGGCATCAACCGCCCCGCCGCACTCATCGCCGAGGTGCGCGAGAAGGCCGCCCGGGGAGAGTCCGCCGCCGCGCCGGCACCCTCCACCGCCCCCATGGACAGGGGCGCCGAGGCCACCGACGGCTACGCCACCCGGCTCCGCACGTGGTTGATGACCGGTGTGAGCTACATGGTGCCGTTCGTCGCCGCGGGCGGTCTGCTGATCGCCCTGGCCTTCGCGATCGGCGGCTACACCGTGAACAAGGCGCCGTCGGTCGCCGACCACTTCCTGTGGACCGAGTCGGCCAGCTGGGCGGCGCTGCTCTTCCAGATCGGCAGCACCGCCTTCGGCTTCCTCGTCCCGGTCCTGGCCGGCTTCATCGCGTACGGCATGGCGGACCGGCCCGGCCTGGTGCCCGGCTTCGTCGGCGGGGCGATCGCGCTCACCGTCAACGCGGGCTTCCTGGGCGGGCTGATCGCCGGTCTGCTGGCGGGCGCGGTGGTGCGGGCGATCCAGCGGATCGACGTACCGCCGGTGCTGCGCGGCATCATGCCGGTGGTGGTCATTCCGCTGGTCTCCTCGGCGGTGGTCGGCTTCCTGATGTTCCTGGTGGTCGGCAAGCCGATCGCCGCGCTCCAAAAGGCCCTCACCGGCTGGCTGTCCGGCCTCTCCGGCGCCAACGCCGTGATCCTCGGGGTCCTCCTGGGCCTGATGATGTGCTTCGACCTGGGCGGACCGCTCAACAAGGTCGCCTACGCCTTCGCGGTCGGCGGCCTGGCCAACCCCAATCCGGGCAGCCTGAAGGTGATGGCCGCGGTGATGGCGGCCGGCATGGTCCCGCCGCTGGCGATGGCGCTGGCCACGACCGTGCGGGGCCGCCTCTTCACCCGGGCCGAACGGGAGAACGGCAAGGCGGCCTGGGTGCTCGGCGCGTCCTTCATCACCGAGGGCGCCATCCCGTTCGCCGCCGCCGATCCGCTGCGGGTGATTCCCTCCGCGATGGTCGGCGGCGCGGTCACCGGCGGCCTGTCGATGGCCTTCGGCTGCACCCTCCGCGCCCCGCACGGCGGCATCTTCGTCGTTCCGCTGATCGGCCAGCCGCTGCTCTACCTCCTGGCCGTCGCCGCCGGCACCGCCGTCAGCGCCACCCTGGTCGTCCTCCTCAAGCGCTTCCGGACGCCGGCGGCGGCACCGGGTACGGAGGGACCGGCACCCGCCGACGCCGCGCACCCCCAGGTGAGCACGCACCGCGAGGTAACCACGCACTAAAGAGTGGGTACTTGTCCGGAACTGCGCTCCCGCCAAGACTGATCAGCAAGAGATCAGCAAGAGATCAGCGTGAATGAGGCGGGGGCGTAGTTCCGTTATGGCAGTGGAGAATTCGGTAGGGAATTCCGTGGAGCACGCGGTCCGGGAAACGACGCAGCAGAGCGTTGCGGTACTCGGCCTGGGAGATATGGGAACGGCGCTGGCGACGGCGCTCCTGGCGGCCGGCCGTCAGGTGACCGTGTGGAACCGTACGGCGCGCAAAACCGACGGGCTGGTGGAAAAGGGCGCCCGGCGCGCGGAATCCCCGGCCGCGGCGATCGCCGCGAGCGAGGTCGTGCTCGTCTGCATCCTGGATTACGCCGACATCGCACCGCTACTGGCGGCCGACGGCGCCGGTGCGGTACTGAAGGGCCGGGTCGTGGTCAATGTGACCAATGGTTCGCCGACCGAGGCGCGGGCGCTGGCGGACCGGGTTTCCGACCTCGGCGCGGAATATCTCGACGGCGGCATCATGGCCGTTCCGGACATCATCGGAACGCCGTCGGCCTTTGTTCTCTACAGCGGCGCGAAAGGAGCTTTCGAAGCGTCCCGCGGGGTACTGGACGCCTTCGCGCGGAGCGTTTATCTGGGCACGGATCCGGGATTGGCGCCGCTCAACGACCTCGCTTTGCTGAGCGGAATGTACGGCATGTTCGGCGGTTTTCTGCACGCGGCCGCGCTGGTGCGTTCGGCGGACGGAAACGTCACCGCATTCACCCGGGATCTGCTGGTGCCGTGGCTGCGGGCGATGGCGGAGAACCAATTGCCGGCGATGGCGGCCCAGGTGGACTCCGGGGACTACGGCGCCACCGGCTCCCACCTCGCCATGCAGGTCTCGCACGACGCGATCGGCGACGTCAGCCGCGCGCAGGGCGTCAGCACGGAACTGTTCGACCCGCTGTGGGAGCTGATGAAGCGCCGGGTGGCGGACGGCCACGGCCAGGAGAGCAACGGGGGAGTGGTGGAACTGCTGCACCCCCGGGAGCGGCGGGCGTAATCCCGGCCGCACCCGCTGGACGACGACGAGGCGGTGACCGCCCTCCTGGGAGGAGCGGTCACCGCCTCGTGCGTGCGGTTCAGCGGGTGCGGCCGGGCGTCAGGAGGCGCTGCCCGCCGTCCACTCCGACCAGGACATGTTCCAGCCGTTGAGGCCGTTGTCCGGCTTGACGGTCTGGTCCTTGGAGTTCTTCACGATCACCACGTCGCCGATCAGCGAGTTGGTGTAGAACCACTTGGCCGGGGTGTCGCCACTGCCGCCCTTGTTGTCCTCCAGGCCGACGCAGCCGTGGCTGGTGCCGGTGCGGCCGAAGATCGACGAGCTGCCCCAGTAGTTGCCGTGTATGAAGGTGCCGGATGACGATAGCCGCATGGCGTGCGGCACGTCCTTGATGTCGTACTCGCCGCCGAAGCCGACCGTCGAACCGTCCATCCGGGTCTGCTCGAACTTCTCCGAGATCACCATCTGGCCGTTGTAGGTCGGGTGGTCGGGGCTGCCGCCGGAGATCGGGATGGACTTGATGACCTTCCCGTCCTGCTTGATGGTCATGGTCTGGGTGTTCATGTCGACCGTGGAGACCTGCGAGCGCCCGATGGTGAAGGACACCGACTTGGACTGCACGCCGGTGATGCCCGGGCCGCCCTTCACCCCGTCCAGGTCGATCTTCATGGTGATCTTGGAGCCGGCCTTCCAGTAGTCCTGCGGCCGGAAGTCCAGCCGCTGGTTGCCGAACCAGTGGCCGACGACCTGCTGGCCACTGCTGGAGGTCACCGTGATGTGGGACCGGACGTCCTTCTGGTTGGCGATCGGCTTGTCGAAGTTGAAGGACACCGGCATGCCGACGCCGACGGTCTTGCCGTTGTCGGGCGTGAACGAGCCGATGAAGCTGTTGGCCGACGAGACCGTGGTGAAGGTCGCGTTCTCGGTCGCCGGACGGCCCTTGGCGTCCTTGGCGTTCGCCACGATCTTGTACTTGGCGCCGCGGTCGAGCTGCGCCCCGGGCTTCCACGAGGAGCCGTCCGACGATATGGCGCCGGAGACGTCCTTGCCGGTGTCGACGGCGGTGAGCTTCACGTCCGTCAACTTGCCGCCGGTGACGCTCACCCCGGTGTCGTTGATGCTGGCGTTGGTGGCGCCGTCCTTCGACGTGACCTTGATCTTGGCGTCGGAGGCGTCCTTGGCGGCCGCGGCGTCCGCGCCGGCCTGGCCGTTCTTGCCGTCGCCGTGGCCACCCGCCTCGGCGTCGCCCCCGCACGCCGTCAGGGACAGCGCGCCCGCGGCGAGCAGGGCGGTGACGGCCAGCGTGCGGCGCGTCCGGCGGGCCCGGCGGGGTGCGGCGGATTCCCGCGCCTCGGTCTGAAGCGGCTGGTGGTCGGTGCGGGACTGGGCGGGCGCGGGGTTGTCCAGCGATGTCACGAGCTGCTCCATACAGGGGTGTTGTTATTCCGTGCTGGTAAACAGCACCTACGGGTGGATTTGGTTGCGGGTGCGACTGTGTTGTGATGAAGGTCACATTCGTGGCGGCAGGGGTCGGTCATCCGGCCCTGATAGCCAGGTTCGCAGTGCTGTGCCGTCTTCGTCCAGGTGGGGCGGCGCGGCGGGTTGCACCACCGGCGTGCCCGACAGGCGCAACGGGCTGGCGACTTGGGGAATCCGCCCGGCGCCGACCGGCGCGACCGGATCCAGCCCGAGCCGCGCCGCCAATTCCAACGCCTCGGACAGGCTGTTGACCGGCCCGCACGGCACCGACACTGCCGTCAGCCGCTCGGTCCAGCCCCGCGGAGTGTCGGCGGCCAGCCGGCTTTCCAGCGCTTCGATGAGGTCAGTGCGGTTCTGCACCCGGTCCTGGTTCCGCCGGAACCGCGCGTCCTCCGCCAGCTCCGGCGCTCCCAGTGCCCCCGCCAACGCCCGGAACTGGCGGTCGTTCCCCACCGCCACGGCCAACAGTCCGCCCCGGCACGCCAACGTCTCGTACGGGGCGATGCTCGGATGGCGATTGCCCATCGGCCCCGGATCCTGCCCCGTGGCCAGATAGCCGGACGCCTGGTTCACCAGCGACCCCAGGAGCGACGAGAGCAGATTGACCTCCACCAGCTGCCCCGCGCCGGTCCGATCGCGGTGCCGCAGCGCCGCCAGGATGCCCGTCGCGGCGTCCTTCGCGGTCAACACGTCGACCAGCGCCACCCCCGCCTTCAGCGGCGCCCCACCGGGCTCACCGGTGATGCTCATCAGCCCGCCCACCGCCTGGACCACGAAGTCGTACCCGGGCAGCGCCGCACCCGCACCGGAACCGAAACCGGTGATGGTGCAGTGCACCAGGCCCGGGTTGGCCGCCAACGTGGCCGCCGGGTCCAGGCCGTACTTGGCGAGCGACCCGGGGCGGAAGTTCTCGATCAGGACGTCCGCCCGGCGGGCCAATTCCCGGGCCGCGGCCGCATCCTCCGGATCGCCCAGGTCCAGCGCCAGACCGCGCTTGGAACGGTTCGCGGCGTCGAAGTACGCCGCGGTGCCCTCGGCGGCGAACGGCGGCCCCCAGGAGCGGGTGTCGTCGCCGGTGCCCGGCCGCTCGACCTTGATGACCTCGGCACCCAGGTCGGCGAGCGTGGCGGCGGCGAGCGGGCCGGCCAGGACCCGGCTGAAGTCGGCCACGAGGACGCCGTCGAGGGCGCGGGGGACGGTCCGGTGGTGATGCTGCGGCACGGGCGCACTCCTCACGTCGCGGACGAGGTGCCGCCATCGTTCGCGACCGCCCGCGGCGGAGGGAAGTCGCCGCGGTGTCCAACGGGAGGCGCGGCAGTGCGCCGGTGCGGCCGGTGGCGCACCACCGGGAGAGGGCCGCGAGTGGGCCGCAAGACGGACGGGGGATGCGCGTGTGGTGTCGGGAATACGGGGAAATGTCATAGGAGATGTGTCACTTCATGATTTACGACCCAAGATCCCCTGTTGGAAGCCCTGACGCGTGGTGTCTACTGGGGGCTTGCCCAGCGCCCACTTGTTCGGGAGGAACAGCATGCTCCCCTCCGTTTCGATTCTCCAGCAGATCGGCCTAGGCATTCTGCTGGTCGTCGTCGTCCTCTGGGCAGTCGGCCTGGTCAGACTCACCCGACGCGGGAACCACGGGACCGCCGCCCGCTACCGGCAGCGACCGCCCCGCTCCCGGGCCCGCCTCGACGCCGTACCGCGTCAGACCGGCCCGGGCGGCCCCGCCTCCGAAAACGTGGACCTCACCCCCGCCGAGCGCCAAGCCTTCGACGACCTCGTACGGCAGCTCACCAGCCGTAGTTGACGCACCGTCGGACCGCCGGGCGCAGCGACCCACGGGCGCGCCCGGCTCAGTGCACCGGCCCCAGCTTGAGCAACGCCAGCGCCGCCAACATCTGGACCGACACCGCGGCCGCCGCCTTACGGGTCGGCAGATGGTGTTGGCCACGTATCAGCAGCACCGCGAGGAAGTAACCGAACCCCCAGGTCGTCCACGTGGCGGCCTGAACGAACGTGGAACTCGTCGGCAGCCAGCCCGCGATGACCAACCGCGGCAGATCCGTCACCCAGAACAGCACCACGAACAGACTCGTCGTCGGCGCGAACCGCCCGTTGCCCCCGAGCGTCCGCGCTATCGCGTGCGTGACCGCCCCCAGCCCCAGACTGGCGAGCAACACCCCCGCCTCGGCCATCCCGGCCAACTGCAACCCCGCGGTGCGGTCCGCCGCCCACTGCGCCCGGAACGCATCCACCGACACGATGCCGATCCCGCCGCTGATCAGGCACAGCAGCACCGCCGCACTCCAGGTGCTGCGGTCCCGCGCCTCGTCGAACACGTCCACCGGCCGGTACCAGAGCCCGAATATCAACCGGTGCCACCACAGTCGGCGACGCCGTACGGGCTCCCGACGTGCGGGTTCTTGACGCGCGGGCGCGGGCTTGGGAGGCCCCGGCTGCACCAACGTGGGCGGCGGCGGAGGCGGCGGCTCCGCACCCGACGGCGCGGCGGCGCGCCGGCCGGACCGGGACGGAGGCGGTGTGGGGGGCGGCGATGCGGACATACGGCCGTTTCTACCACCGGCCGCATCGGCCCGACGCGCGGGCATCGGGCGAGGCAGAACACCGGCGACCGGACCCGGATGAGACGCTCGACCGGTGACTCTTCAGACACCGGAGCACGACGAGGCGCACAGCGCCGGACTGGGCAGCCGCCTCAACTGGCTGCGGGCGGCGGTCCTCGGGGCCAACGACGGAGTGGTCTCCACCGCCGGACTGGTCGTCGGCGTCGCCGGCGCCACCGACTCGCGGGCCACTCTGCTCACCGCCGGGCTCGCCGGACTGCTGGCCGGATCGATGTCCATGGCGGCCGGCGAGTACGTCTCGGTCTCCACCCAACGCGACTCGGAGAAGGCCGCGCTGGCCCTGGAGAAACGCGAACTGGCCACCGAACCGCAGGCCGAACTCCAGGAACTGACCGAGCTGCTGGAGGGCAAGGGACTCGGCTCCGAACTGGCCCGGGAAGTCGCCGAGCAACTGACGGAGCACGACGCGCTGCGCGCCCACGCCGAGGTGGAACTCGGCATCGACCCCGACGACCTCACCAACCCCTGGCACGCGGCGGGCGCCAGCTTCCTCGCCTTCACGGTGGGCGCGCTGCTGCCGCTGCTCGCGATCGTGCTGCCGGCGGCGGGCGCGCGACTGTGGATCACGGTGGTCGCCGTGCTCGCGGCGCTGGCCCTGTGCGGCTGGACCAGCGCACGCCTGGGAGCGGCGCCGGTGGGCCCGGCGGTGCTGCGGAACGTGGCGGGCGGCGCGCTGGCCATGGGCGTCACGTACGTGGCGGGGACGTTGCTGGGCGCGGTGGGCGTGTAGGTCCGGCCCGGTGGATCGGGGCCGGACCGGCCCTAGGTCCTGTCGCCTTCCCGCGTGCCGTCGGCCGGCCCGTACAGGTCCGAGTACGAGGGGAAGACGCCGCCGGGGCCGTCCACCGAGGTGGCGGCGAGGGCGGCCTTGACGACGGCCCGGGTCAGGACGTCGGCGCCGGTGGCGAGGATGTCGTTCAGGGCGCCGGCTTGCAGGTGGACGCCGAAGGCGGGGTCGGCCAGGGCCTCCGCGGTGGCGAGCGGGCGGGCGCCGGTGGCCAGGGCGAAGACCGTGTCGCCGTCGTTGAGGAGGTGGACGGGGCGGAGGGCGCGGGCCAGGCCGTCGTGGGCGGTGCCGGCGAGCTTGTGGGCCTGGGCGCGGGTGAGGTCGGCGTCCGTGGCCACCACCGCGAGGGTGGTGTTGAGGGGCGGGTGGACCGATGCGGCGGACCGGGCCGCGGAGATCTCCCGGGCCTGCGCGAGGCGGCGTTGGGCGGCCGCGTGGACCTCGGGGTCGGGCAGCGGGCCGCGGGCGCCGTAGAGGGCGCCGGTGTGGGGGTCGGCGAAGGAGCCCGCGGCGTTCACGGCGGCGAGTGCGGCGACGGTTATGCCGGACGGCAGGACCGCGCTGGCGGTGCCGATGGCGCCCTTGAAGCCGCCCGTGACCGCGCCGGTGCCGGCGCCGATGGCGCCCTGGGGGACGGGCGAGCCGGGGGCCGTCCGGGCGGCGGCCTCGACGGCCGCGCGGCCCAGGGCGGCGTCCGGGCGGGCCCGCCAGTCGCCGCCGCGGCCCAGGTCGAAGAGGGCGGCGGCGGGGACGACGGGGACGACCTGGGCCGGATCGGGGCCGACCCGGAAGCCGCGGCCCTGCTCCTCCAGCCAGGCGGCGACACCGGACGCGGCGTCAAGGCCGAACGCGGAGCCGCCGGTCAGGACGACGGCCTCGATGCGCTGGACGAGGTTGCGGGGGTCGAGGGCGTCGGTCTCCCTGGTGCCCGGGCCGCCGCCGCGTACGTCGACCGCCGCGACGGCACCGCCTTCGGGGGCGAGGACGACGGTGGTGCCGGTGAGCCAGCCGTCGCCGGTGCGCTGGGCGTGGCCGACCCGTAGGCCGGGGACGTCGGTCAGGGCGTCGTGCGGGCCCGGGGGGTGAGGGGTGACCTCGCCCCCCTGGTGCCGCTGGTGCTGCCGTGCGTCAGTCATGGGGCCATGCGTACCACGCGGCTCCCGCTCAGAGGCCGGCCGGGCCCATCACGACGACCGGGTGGAGTTCCGGGTCGAGGGTGCGCAGCAGTTCGCGCATCACCTGGGGCTTGAGGCTGACGCAGCCCTGGGTGGGGCCGTCGTGGTCCACGTGCAGCCAGACGCCGCCGCCCTTTTCGTCGCCGAGGGGCCGCTGGCCGTCCAGCGGGGACGTGCCCGGGACGCGGTTGTAGTTGATGGCGATGACGTAGTCGAAGGCGCCGGCCAGCGGCTCGCCCTCGACGCCGGTGCCATGGGCGACGAAGCTGCTGTTGTGGTCGTAGGGGAGCTTGGTGCCCTCGGGGGCGGGCAGTCGGCCGCCGGCGTCGGTGAGGGCGTAGACGCCCGCGGGGGAGCGCAGGTCGCCGTAGTGGTGGCGGGTGGTCCATCCGTGGGCGGCGTTGTGCGCGACCCAGGCGGGGCCGGCCGCCCAGAGGTCCGATCCGTCCGCGCGGGTGTAGAGGACGACCCGGGACTCGTACGAGTCGGGGCCCTTGCCGGTGACGACGAGGACCTGGCGGGCGTTGGCCGGTATGCGCTTGCGGGCGGCGTCGCTGAGGTCCGGGATGGTGCGCAGGCCGCGGGCGGCCTCCGGGGCGGCCTGTGCGGGCGCGGGGGTGTTCGGGCTGGACACCGTCCGGGCCGAACCGCTCTTGGCGTCCGGTCGGCCGTTGTGGTCGTCGCCCGAGGCCGGCCAGGCCCACAGGGCGGTACCGACCAGGGTGGAGAGCGCGAGGCCGCTGACGGCTTTGCTGCGCCGGGACAGTCTCCTGCGCGCACGGGACTGAGCGTGGCGGGCTGCCATGTCTGGCGTCTCCTCAGGTACGGGCGGGTGGACGGCCCGTGGGTCACCGCGAAATGTGCCGGACCCCCGGGCATAAAAAGGGCAATCTGCACCCTACCGCGTTCCGGCGGAGCCGCTTCCGCGGGCTGCGGTGAACGGTAGAGGGCACGAGGACGACGGCGCACGTCGGCTGGACCTTTGGTAGGGGATTACGGCGATTAGTCGGGTGTGCGGGGTGTGGGGGCCGCTCCGGAGGGTGCGTCAGGGGTGCCCGAAGTTGGCCGGAATGTGCTCCAAGTCTGCTCTGTGCGAGTCGAGTTGGGCGGCGATCCAGTGCTTGGTGCGCGGTTGTTGCGGGCCGCCTGACGGGGGTTCGGGCGGGCGGTCGGGGCGGGCGCGCGTACGGCCGTTCGGCACGCTAATGGGGGACGGGGCGCGGGACGGGCGCCGCTCGCACCCCTCACCGGGATGGGCCGACCGGCGGCCGCTACTCCTCCTCCAGGGCGGTGCCCTGGCGGGCCGTCAGGGTGACGCCCACCGCGACCGTCAGCGCCGCCACCAGGCCCGCCGCCGGAACCGCCGCCGGCCCCGCGAACGTGCAGGCCAGGACCAGTGCGGCGGCGACCGGCAGGACCAGCTGCTGGGCCGGCCCGCGCTTCTGGTGGCGGGAGTGGATCAGCCACACCGTGAACAGGTAGAGCGCGGCCGGCACCGTGAAGCAGGCCGCCGCCGCGTACGCCGAGAGGTGGGCCCGGCCGGCCGACTCCTCCACCGCGATCTCGATCCCCGCACCGACCGCCGCGGCCGAGCCGAACACCAGATAGTGCCCGTAGCCCCACAGGAACGACTGGCGGTTGGAGCGCAGGTGGAGGTGGATGGGGACCGCGAAGTAGATCCAGTACGCGGCGAAGACCAGCAGCAGACCGCCGGCCGCGATCGGCAGCAGGGTGTCCAGGTCGTGGTGCTCGTCGAGCGCCGACTGCACCGCCACGGTCGCCGCGGAGACCGTCTCGCCCAGCACGATGATGGTGAACAGGCCGTAGCGCTCGGCGATGTGGTGCGGGTGCCAGCTGGTCTGCCGGTCGCGTTCGGCGATCGCCGGGACCGACAGCTCCAGGAGGCCCATGACGATGAACACCCACGGGGCGTCGGCCGCGGGCAGGAACAGCAGCGCCAGCCAGCCGACCTGGCAGAGGGTCACCCCCAGGGCGTAGCGGAGGGCCGTCCGCCGTTCGGTGCCCCGGGTGCCGTGGGCGGCCCGCAGCCACTGGCTGACCAGCGCCAACCGCATCACCAGATAGCCGAACCAGACGATGCGGAAGTCACCGGCGGTGAAGGCCCGCGGCACGCCCGCGGCCAGGATGAGGACGCCGGCGATCTGCACGAGGGTCACCACCCGGTACAGCACGTCGTCGGTGTCGTACGCCGACGAGAACCAACTGAAGTTGACCCACGCCCACCAGATGGCGAAGAACAGCATCAGATAGCCGGTGATGCCGTGCCCCGGGTGGCCCTCGGCGAGGGCGTGCACCAGTTGGCGGCCGGCCTGGGCGATCGCCACGACGAAGCAGAGGTCGAAGAACAGCTCCAGTGGAGTGGCGGCGCGGTGCGCCTCCGCACGGCTGCGCGCACGCATCAGAACCGGCACGGTGCCCCAGCCCCTCTCGTCGACCGCTGGTGGGGTGGCCCTCAGTAGAGCGTGGGGGCCGGGGCGACGGCGGCAACGGCGGCAACGGGGCCGCGGCGTGTCGTGGACCCGCGCCCACCGGGCCCACGCCCACCGAGCCCACGACGTACGCGCTGGTGAGGGCTCCTGATCCGCCGGGCAGGCCCTAGTCGGCCACCGCTTCCACGATCGACGGGAAGCCGGCCGTCGGCAGTACCCGCGTCAGCCGGAAGTCGCCCGCCGCCAGCAGCGCCGCGAAATCGTCCGCGTTGCGCTCCCGGCCGTCGAGGAGCGCCAGCATGGCCATGTCCATCGTCTTGCCGAAGTGCGGTGCGTTCCCGGGCGGCAGGACCGAGTCGACGACCAGGAGGCGGCGGCCGGCCGCCATCGCCGTGCGGCAGCTGCGCAGGATGCGGCGGCAGTCCTCGTCCGACCAGTCGTGCAGGACGTGTTTGAGGACGTAGACGTCGCCGCCCTCCGGGACGGCGGCGAAGAAGTCGCCCTCCTGGGTGCGCCAGCGGCCCTTCAGGTCGTCGGTGTCCAGGAGGTGGTGGGCCAGCGGCGGCGCCAGGTCGAAGAGGACGCCGGTCGCCTGCGGGTGGCGGCGGAGCACCGCGCGCAACAGCCCGCCCCGGCCGCCGCCGACGTCGATGACGGTGCCGGTCTCGGGAAACGGGTAGACGGCGGCCACCGCGTCGTCCACCGGGGCGGCCAGCGACGCCATGCCGTCGTCGAAGAGTTCCCGCTTGGCCGGATCCGACTCCAGGTGGGCGAAGAGCGGTACGCCGAACAGTCGCTCGAAGGCCGCGCCGCCGTACCGCACCGCCTCGGTCAGGCCGGCGGAGGTCCGTAGGAACAGGTCGTCGGTGAGCATCATGACGGCGGGGTGCAGCGAGTCGGGCACGTCGGTGCGCAGCTGCCGGGCGGCCGGCGTCAGCTGGTACGCGCCCGAGGCGTCCTCGCGGAAGATGCCGCGGGCGGCGAGGTACCGCAGGACGCGGCGCAGGTGCGGGGCGTGGGTGTCGGTGGCGGCGGCCAGTTGTTCGGGGGTGCGCGGGCCCGCGGTGAGCCGGTCGGCGATGCGGTAGTGGGCGGCGGTGCGCAGCGCGGCGGAGAAGAGGTGGCCCAGGGCCTGGTCCATGAGGTGGGTCGCGAGGTCGCCTGGCTCGTCCGCCGGACGGGTGGGTGAAGTGGCCAACGTCAGCCTCCGGTCGTCGGCTTGGTCATGCCTGCGCCACGTCGCAGGCACGGTGATCCACGGTTGCAGGCGGGGGCGGTGGTGTCACGGGGGGTGGGGTGGCGACCCGCTGCGTACCGGCCAGGGAGCGCGGGCGCGGCCCGCGGCGTGATCGTGCGCGCCGGGGGGCAGACGGCGCCGGCCGTGCATGGTCGAATGCGCGTATGAGCGACCGTGACCTTCCCTTCCCCGCATCCGTCCTGGAACCGCTCGACGCCCGCCTCGCGGACCTCGTGGCGCTCTACGAAGACCTGCACCGCCACCCCGAAATGGCCTTTCAGGAGACCCGCACCGCCGGCGAGGTGGCCCGCCGCCTGACCGCGTACGGCTACGACGTCACGACCGGCATCGGCGTCACCGGCGTCACCGGTGTGCTGCGCAACGGACCGGGCCCGGTGGTCCTGCTGCGGGCCGACATGGACGCGCTGCCGGTGACCGAGAACTCCGGGGTGCCGTACGCCTCCACGGTCCCGGGGCGGATGCACGCCTGCGGGCACGACGTCCACGTGACCTGCCTGCTGGGCGCGGCGGACCTGCTCGCCGCGGGGCGCGACCGCTGGTCGGGCACGCTGGTCGTGCTGTTCCAGCCGGCCGAGGAGGCCGGCAGCGGCGCCCGCGCCATGCTCGACGACGGCCTCTACAGCAAGCAGCTGGTGCCGGTGCCCGATGTGGTGCTGGCGCAGCACGTCGCCCCGTTCGGCGCGGGGCTGATCGCGTACTGCCCGGGCGCCTGCATGGCCGCCGCTGACACGCTGGAGATCACCTTCCACGGGACGGGCGGCCACGGGTCGCGGCCGGAGACGACGGTGGACCCGATCCTGATGGCGGCGGCGTTCGTGCAGCGGGTCCAGTCGGTGGTGTCGCGGGAGATCGCGGCGAAGGAGCAGGCGGTGGTCACGGTCGGCTCGTTCCACGCCGGGGACACCGCCAACGTGATCCCGGACCGGGCCGTCGTACGGCTCAGCGTCCGCAGCTTCGACCAGAACGTGCGGACCGCCGTGCTGGCCGCCATCGACCGGATCGCCCGCGCCGAGGCGACCGCGTCCGACGCGCCGCGGGAGCCGGAGACGAAGCTGCTCGACTCCTTCCCGGTGACGGTCAACGACACGACGGTGCTGGCGGAGGTCAACGAGGGCTTCACCCAACTCTTCGGCGAACAGCGGGTGTTCGCCTACGAACCGGCGACCGGCAGTGAGGACGCGGGCCTGTTGGCGACTGCCGCCGAGGCGCCGCTGTACTACTGGTGGCTGGGCGGCTGGGACCCGGACGAGTTCCGCACGGCGCTGGCCGCCGGTCGGCTGGCCCAGGACATCCCCTCCAACCACTCGCCGCAGTTCGTGCCGGTCGCCCGGCCGACCCTGACCATGGGCGTGCAGGCGCTGACGGCCGCGGCGCTGACCCGGCTGGCCGGGGCGTAGCGGGGGCCGGTCCGGTCCGTTGACCTTGTCCCTGGGGGAAGGCCCAGCATCGGTGGGGCCGGGCGAGGCGCCCGGTACGAGGAGGACGGACGCCGTCCGGCGGGTGCCGGACGGGGCGACGGAGTGCGGAGGAGCGCCGGGTGGACGGGGAGTTGCTGACGATCGGGGCGTTCGCACGGGCGTCCCGGCTCTCGCCGAAGGCGCTGCGCCTGTATGACGAGCTCGGTCTGCTGACGCCTGTTCACGTCGACCCGTACAGCGGTTACCGGCACTACGCCCCGGCCCAACTGGAGCGCGCCCGGCTGGTCGCCTGGCTGCGGCGGCTCGGGATGCCGCTGGCCCGCATCCGTGAGGTGTGCGGGCTGGCGCCGGTCGCGGCGGCCCGGGCGGTCGCCGCGTACTGGGCGCAGGCCGAGGCCGAGGTCGCCGCCCGCCGGGACCTGGCCGCCTTCCTCGTGGACCAGCTGGAGCGGAAGGACACCATGATGAGCGAACCCCTTGACCCTGCAACCCCGTTGACGATGCGCTGCGCCGCCCTGGCGGACCGGGGACTGGTCCGGCCCACCAACCAGGACGCGGCCCATGCCGGCCCGCGTCTGCTGGCGGTCGCCGACGGCTACGGCCCCAGTGGGGGGCCGGCCGCCACCTCCGCCATCGAGGCGCTGAAGGCCCTGGAGGACCAGGATCTGACCTCGGCCGACCTGCTGGCCGTATTGGAGGAGGCGGCGCTGCACGCCCACCGGACCGCGCCGTCGGCCGACGAGTCGACCGGCAGCACCCTCACCGCCCTGCTGCGCTCCGGTTCCCGGGTGGCGCTGCTGCACGTCGGGGACTCGCGGGCGTATGTGCTGCGGGACTCCAAGCTGATCCGCCTCACCCACGACCACAGCCTGGTGCAGTCCCTCATCGACGAGGGCCGGCTCACTCCCGAGGAGGCGCCGTCGCATCCGCAGCGCGCCCTGCTGCTGCGGTCCCTGGACGGCGGCACCGACTTTGCCCCGGACCTCCACCTGCTCGACGTCCGCCCCGGTGAGCGCTACCTGCTGTGCACCGACGGCCTGACCGGCGTCGTCCCGCCCGAGGCGATCCAGGAGGCCCTCACCGGCGCGGCCACGCCCCAGCAGGCCGTCACCGCACTGGTCCGCCTCACCCACGAGGCCGGCGCCCCGGACAACGTGGGGTGCGTGGTGGCGGATGTGGTGGAGGGGGGCGAGGTGGCGTAGCTGGGGTGGGGCGGGGTGGGTGGCTTGGGGCGGGGCTGGGGGCCCGTAAGGGGGTGCCCTTAGGGGGAGTGGGCGCCCCTTGCGGAATCCCTGCCCGGCGGTGTCGAGGGCAACACCTCGATGCCGCCGGGCAGTTGGACCGTCAGGCGAAGCTTGACCGAAGCCTGGTTGAGGTCCGGTTGAGGACCGGCCGAGGTCCGGCCGGTCGCCGAGGAAACGCGGCCGGCCGGTCGGCCGGCCGGACCATGTCCGTGGCTAGGCCCGCCCCTTCAACATCCCCTGGAAGTAGAGCTGCGGCAGGCCGTAGCGCTTGAGGAACCACATGTCGGTGCGTTCCCGGGTGGTGTCGAGGAAGGGGAACGACGGGGCGGGGCGCAGGTCGTAGTCGAACTCGGCCAGCAGCATCTTGTGCCGGGCGGTGACCAGGGGGCAGGAGGTGTAGCCGTCGTAGCGGGCGGTGGCGGGGCGGCCGCGGAGCCCGGCGAGGAGGTTGGCGACGAGCACCGGGGCCTGCTTGCGGATCGCGGCGCCCGTCTTGGACGTGGGGAGGTGGGCCACGTCCCCCAGGGCGAACACCTCGGGGAAATCGGGGTTTTGGAGGGTGTGCGGGTCCGTCTTGACGTACCCGTGGGGGGAGCCCGGGTCGGCCAACGGGCCGTCGGCGAGCCACTGCGGTGCGCGCTGCGGCGGTACCGCGTGCAGCAGGTCGTAGTGGACGGTCTCGGTGCGGCCGGTGGCGTGGTCGGTGAGGACGGCCGCGCGTTCCGGGCCGTCCAGCCGGGTCAGTTCGGTCTGTAGGCGCACCTCGATGCCGTAGCGGCGGGCGGTCCCCTCCAGGGCCCGGGCGAAGACCGGCACCTTGAAGAGGGAGGGTTCCGGGAGGACGAGTACGGTGCGGATGGCGCCCAGGACACCGCGTTTACGCCAGTAGTCCGCCGCCAGGTACGCGATCTTCTGCGGCGCGCCACCGCACTTGACCGGCCCGGACGGCATGGTGAACACCGCCGTACCGCGCCGCATCCGACGGATCAGCTCCCAGGTGTACGGGGCGAGGTCGGCCCGGTAGTTGCTGCTCACCCCGTTGTGGCCGACGGCCGACGCCAGCCCCGGCACGCCGTCCCAGTCGAGCCGCAGACCGGGTGCCAGGACCAGCCGCCCGTAGGAGAACACCCGGCCGGTGGCGGTGGTGACCGTACGGGCCACCGGGTCGACGGCGGTGGCGCGCTCCCGCAGCCAGCGCACACCGGGCGGGATGACCTCCGCCTCGGGGCGCAGCGCGGCCCGCAGCGGCGCCTGGCCGCCGCCGACCAGGGTCCACAGCGGCTGGTACCAGTGCGTATCGGCGGGTTCCAGCAGCGCGATGTCGCGGAGGCCGGCGCGGCGTAACCGGGCGGCGACGGTGATGCCCGCGGTGCCGCCGCCGACGATCAGGATCTGGTGGTGGACGGGGGCGGTGGCGGGCGCGGGGTCCCCGTCGGCTGCGGGCCGGGTCATGCGTGTCTCCTGACTGCTGGTGGTCACTGGGGGTTGTTGGGGATCACTGGGGATCACTGGGGATTGCTGGGGATTACTGGGAATTGCGGGTGGCTAGTGGGTGGCTCATGGGGGTTGGGGATGCGGGGTGAACCGGGGGCGTGGGGTGTTCGGGGGCTTCGGCTCGGCTTCGGCTCGTCGTCGGCTTCGGCTTGGGCTCGGGGGTGGGTTCGGTGGGGCGTGGGCGGTGGGGCGTCGCGGCGTTCGGGCGGTGGCTTCACAGGCCGGGCAGCGTGGTGGCCGCCATCGCCAGCGCCAGGACGGCGACGAGGGCGGCGAAGGAGGTGGTGAGGGTCTGCGGGCGCAGGCGGCCGGCGAGCCGGTTGCCGAGGTGGCTGCCGGCCGCGGCGCAGGCCGCGAGGGTGGCAAGCAGGGGCCAGTCCAGGGAACCGGTACCGGCCCGGGTCGCCAGTGCCACACCGGAGTTGATCAGGATCACCAGCAGCGAGGTGCCGACGGCGACCGGCATCTCCAGGCCGAGGACGAGAGTGAGGGCCGGCACGACGACGAAACCGCCACCCACCCCGAAGAAGCCGGTGAGCAGCCCTACGGAGGAGGCGGTCACGATGGTGCGGAGCGGACGGGGGCCGGGGCGGGGGCTGTGGGGACGGTGGGGGCGGGGACCGTGGGACTGGTGGGGCCGGTGGGGGCCCGCGGAGGTGCGGGATTCGGGCGACCCGGTGGGCGGCCTGGTGGGCGACCCGGTCGGCGCCCCGGTGGGCTTCCCTAAGGACCGGCACACCACCTTCCGTAAGCGCACCGCCCGCACTCGAAGTATCGATTCCTCTGCCCTGCCCCCCGCCCTGTCCTTGGTGCCGTCCTCCGCCCCGTCCTCCGTATCGGCCCGCTCGCTCCCCCGGGTGCCGCGCAACACCATCCCCGCCGCCACCACGAGCATCAGCACCGAGAACGCCGCCATCAGGACCCCCGGGTCCAGGGCCGCGCTCCAGCGGGAGCCGGCGAAGCTACCGGCCGTCCCCAGCGCCCCGAACGTCGCCCCGGAGGCCCAGCGGACCCGGCCGGCCCGGGCGTGGCAGAGCAGCCCGCTGACCGCGCCGACCGCGACCACCACCAGGGCGCCCGCGGTCGCCTCGTGCGGTGACTGGCCCATCAGATAGACCAGGGCCGGCACCGCCAGCACCGAACCGCCACCGCCGAGCGCACCCAGCAGCAGACCGATCAGCAACCCGCAGGGCAGTGCCGCCGCGACTATGAGGACGGACATGGCGGCCCGTTAGACGGACGGCGCCGCGGCGCGCGGAGCCAGGGCGACCGCCCGGCTGGCATCGGACCACTCGGCGACGAACGCGAAGCGGTCGCCACGGACCACCGTCTCGCGCCATTCCACCGGCCGGTCCCCGGCCCGCCCGATCCGTTCGATGGCGAACGCCGCCTCGCGGTCGGCCAGTCCGAGCAGCCACGCCTGCCGGATGTCCGGCAGGAACGGAGCGATCCGCTCCCGACCACCGGTGACCTTCACCCCGCAGCGCCGGGACAGCTCGCCGTAGAGCGAGGTGTGCCCGAAGTCGGCCTCCAGCAGGGGCTCGGCGAGGTCGGCCGGTAGGTACGCGGTGTCGTGGGCGAGCGGTTCACCGTCCGCGAGCCGCAGCCGCTCCAGGACGACCAGGGGCGCGTCCAACACCAGCCCCAGGTGGCCGGCGACCGTCGCGTCCGCGGTCCGCTCCAGCCGCAGCACCTCGCTGCGCTGCTCCACGCCCTGGGCCTCCAGGTCACGGAAGAGGCTGTAGAGGGAGCCGAGCGGCTGCTGTATGCGGCGGGTGTCCAGGCGGCTGGCGCGGCCGCGTTCGGCGATCACCAGGCCGTCGGCGCGCAGTTTGCGCAGCGCCTCCCGGACGGTGTGCCGGCTGACCTCGTACTCGCCCGTCAGCCGGTGCTCGGCCGGGAACTCCTCGGTGAACGCGCCGACTTCCATCCGGCGGCGCAGATCGTCCAACAGCTGCGCCCACAGGGGCAGCGGGGAACCGCGGTCCAACGGGCTCGGTCCGTACGCGTCGCCGTCGCCGTCGCCGTCGCCGCTGCCGTCGTCGCCGTGCGGGGCCGTCCGGCCGGGTGGGGTCATCCGGCCGTGCGCGCCCGGTGGTTCGGGCTGGGGCGGCGTCATCTCGGTCCTCTCGTCCGTCGTCCGGCCTGCCTGTGGCTGCCGTCCGTCCTTCGGCCGGCCTGTCTTCGGCCGTCGTCCGGCCTGCGTTCAGCTGCCGTCCGGCCTGCCTTCGGTCTGCCTTCGGCCTGCCTTCGGTCTGCCTTCGGCCTGCGGGGAGGGGGCTCGGCTTGTCCCTCGCCAACCGGGTACCTAATGTACGTACATCCGTGCATCCGCACAACGGAGCGGTATACACGGTGCATTCAGCCGTCCACGCTCCCAGCCCGAGCGAGCCGACCGCCGCGCACGGGCGCCGCGCACCCCTGGAGGCCCGACCGTGCACTTCGCGCAGTACTACCTCGACTGCCTGTCCCAGGCGTCGTACCTGATCGGCGATCAGAACACCGGGCGCGCCGTCCTCGTCGACCCGCGCCGCGACATCGACGAGTACCTGGCCGACGCCGAAGCGGCCGGCCTGCGCATCGAACTCGTCATCGAGACGCACATTCACGCCGACTTCCTCTCCGGGCACCTGGAGGCGGCCCGGGCGACCGGCGCCGAGATCGCCTTCGGCGCGGCCGCCGAAACCGGCTTCCCCATACGGCGGTTACGCGACGGCGAACGCATCTGCCTGGGCACCACCGAGCCCGGAACAGCGCCCGGAACAGCGCCAGGCCCGACGCCAGGGGCGACATCAGGTGCGGAGGCAGGCCCGGAGGCAGGATCGGAATCAGGCCCGGAATCAGGTGCGGAATCCGGGGTCACCCTCACCGTCCTCGCCACCCCCGGCCACACTCTGGAATCCATCTGCCTGGTCATCCGGGAGAACCCCGACGACGACGTGCCGTTCGGCGTCCTGACCGGCGACACCCTCTTCGTCGGCGACGTCGGCCGTCCCGACCTGCTCTCCGCCGCCGGACACTCCCCACAGGACATGGCGGCACGCCTCTACCGCTCCCTGCACACCAAACTGCTGCCCCTCCCGGACGCGACCCGGATCTTTCCCGCACACGGCGCCGGCTCGGCCTGCGGCCGCAGCATCTCCACCGAGACCAGCTCCACCCTCGGCGACCAGCGCCGCCTCAACTACGCGCTCCAGCCCATGACGCCGGACGCCTTCGTCCAGCTGGTCACCGCCGAACAGCCCGCCACCCCGGGCTACTTCGCACACGACGCGGCCCTCAACCGCGACGGCCACCCCCTACGGGACTCCGCACCGCCGGCCCCGCTCACCCTGGACGAGGCGCTCACCGCCCGCGACCAGCACGGCGCCGCCCTGCTCGACTGCCGCCCGGCCACCGACTACGCCCGCGCCCACCTCGCCGGGTCCCTGCACGCCGGCCTGGACACCCGGTTCGCGGAGTACGCCGGCAGCGTGATGGCCCCCGGCACCCCGATCGTCCTCCTCGCCGCCCCCGGCACGGAGCACGAGGCCCGCCTCCGCCTCGCCCGCATCGGCTACGACCGGGTCCTCGGCCACCTGCCCGACCCGGCCGGCGTCCTGACGGGCGCCCCGGAACTCACCCGCCGCAGCAACCGCCTGCCCCTGTCCGACCTGCTCGAACGGCTGCCCCTGGACCCGGTGGCCGGCGCCCAGCTGATCGACGTCCGCAACCCGGCCGAGTACGCGGCGGGCGCCCTGCCCGGCGCCCGCAACATCCCGCTGGCCGCACTCCTCGACCGGCTCGACGAACTGGACCCGGCCCGCCCGGTCGTCCTCTACTGCCGCAGCGGCAACCGCTCGATGATCGCGGCGGCACTCCTGGAAGCCCAGGGCTTCGCCGACGTGAGCGACGTCTCGGGCGGCTACCCGGCCCCCGCCACCGCCTGACCCAGGGGGAGGGCCCTGGCCCTCCCCCTCCTCCCCTCCTCCCCTTCTCTTCGTCTTCCTTTTCCTCTGTCCCGTCCGGTGACCGTTACCGACGCCTCAGTGCCACCACCAGCACCACCAGCACCGCCGCCGCCACCAGCACCGCCCCCACCAGGCACCCCACCGCCGGCAGCGCCAGTGACGGCAGCACCCCGCCACCGGCCGTACTCACGGGACCATCGGGCCCCACAGACCCCATGGCACCCACGGGACTTCCCGAACCTCCCGAACCCCCGGGCCCCGACGTGGCGCCCGCACCCGCGCCCGTAAGGGTCAACCCCAACCCCGCCGTAACGGTCAGGACGGACTTGGTGACGCCCGAAGCCTCCCCCGCGCGTTCCCGGCGGACCACGGCCTGGGTCCCTGTAAGAGCCAGCCCGCCCGCCACCCCCAGCGCCGCCGCGGCGCCCGTCGAGGCCACCAACAGCGCGAACGCCCCCGTAACGGCCCCGGCCGCCCACAGTGCGCCCCCGGCGCCGGCCAGGCACAGCGCCATCACGGGCATGGCCGCCCCCGGACGGACCCGCCCGGCCACCGGACCCCCGACGGCCAACGCGGCGGCCGGGCCGAGGAACGCCACCCCCGCCTCCAACACCGCCCACCCGTGCCCCTGTTGGAGCGTCATGGGGATCACGTACAGCAGCGCCACGGTCGCCGCGTTGGCGACCGCCCCGGCCGCGGTCAGCGTCACGTAGGGCAGGTTGCGGAAGAGGGTGAGGTCCACCAGCGGCGCCGGCGCGCGCCGTTCGGCCCGTACGAACAGTGCGCCCAGCAGCAACGCACCCGCCGCCCAGCCCCAGACGGCGACGTGTTCCAGCCACCGTGCCAGGCACACCAGGGCGCCGGTCGCGGTCACCGCACCGGCCACGTCCAGGGGGAGCTCCGCGGCGGCCGCGTCCCGGGACTCGGCCGCCCGGCGAGCACACCACACCGCGGCCGCGGCCAGCGGCACCGTCATCCAGAACACGGCCCGCCAGGAAGCCGATTGGGCCAGGACGCCACCGAGGAACGGGCCGCATACGGTGGCCAGCCCGGCCAGGCCCAACGCCCGCCCGGTCGCCCGCCGCCCGTGGCCCGGCGGACAGGCGTTGGTGAGCAGCGCCAGCCCCGCGGGCATGATCAGCGCGCCGCCCGCGCCCTGCGCCACCCGCGCCGCCACCAGGAAAGACAGCGACGGAGCCACCGCACACAGAGCAGCGCTCACCCCGAAGAGCACCGCTCCGAGGGCCACCATCCGCCGCCGCCCGTAGAGGTCGGCCAGCCGCCCGGCCACCGGCATCAGCGCCCCGGCGGCGACCAGATAGCCACTGACCACCCACGGCGCCGCGGCCGGGGAACCGTGCAGATCGGCCCGGACGACGGGCAGCACCGGATTGAGCGCGAAGGAATCCAACTGGACGCAGAACGCCCCGACGGCCAGCGCAGCCTGCGCCCAACGGCCCTCGGGGGAAAGCCCGTTCATCGGAGATACGGACATGGCGCCGACAACCCACCTCTCAACTCGAACACCAAACGGAAACCACGCAAGGGAAGGAAGGGAGAAGAGGAGGGATGAAGTGCACCGGACCGGGGCAGGAAGAGGCAGGAACGTGCCGCGCTACCGTGCGGGTGCGAGAAGGGGCCGGCGCCGACCCCGTGGAGCCGTACGGTTCCCGTGGGGCCGTACAGCGGACGTTCAGCGATCGTTGATCGCAAATCTCCATGCTGATGCGCATGTTGCGCCGTGTGATCTCAGAGCATGCAGATGACGCCCGGGAAGTGCAAGAGCCCGATGCGTCGCAGATCGCCCTCACCTGGAGCGGGGAGCCGGGCCGTCTGGAGGAGCTGACGCACGGCATGCTCCTGGATCAGGCCGAACGGGCGGCGGCCGCACTGACCCGCTTCGGGGTGCGCGCCGGCGACCGGGTCGCGGTGCACCTGCCGCTGGTGCCCGAGTCGG
The DNA here is from genome assembly GCF_042886435.1 of Streptomyces sp. NPDC058000. NCBI lineage: Bacteria > Bacillati > Actinomycetota > Actinomycetes > Kitasatosporales > Streptomycetaceae > Streptomyces > Streptomyces sp. NPDC058000. The sequence continues at coordinate 25,708 of NZ_JBHVQS010000035.1, read as the reverse complement.
TGATCGCCACGCTCGCCTGTGGTCGACTGGACGCGATACGCACCACATTGCCGGTCTCGCTGACCGTACCCGAACTGGCCGCGCGCATCCGGGAGTCGGGGATCCGGGTGCTGATCACGGCGGACGCGGCGTTCTGGGACGGGTCCGTGCGGCCGGTGAAGCCGCTGCTGGACCACGCGCTGGCGCGGAGCGCCGCCACGGACGCGAGCAGCCTGCCGCGCACCGTCCTGGTGGTGAACCGCTGCTCCCGCCCGGTCTCCTGGAAGCCCGGCCGCGACCAGTGGTGGCACGAGGCCCTCGCCACCGACTGACCTACAGGCATCCCGCACCTACCGGAGCTCCTGCATACCGGAGCTCCTGCATACCGGAGCTCCTGCATACCGGAGCTCCCGCATACCGGGGTTCCTGCCTACCAGAGCTCCCGCCTACGGGAGCGAGCCCTCACCTACGCGGGCACCCACCTACGGGGAGACCCATCTGCGGGGGCACCCACCTATGGGGCGCCCCTATACGGCGAGCGCCGCCCGACCACGCGCGCTGCCCCGCCCCGACCACGAGCACTGTCTCGCCCTCCCCGCCGTCACACCCGGCAAGGGCACCGCCCCCGCCGTAACGCACCGACGCACCCCACCCACGCACCGCACCCGGCGCACCTCACCCGGTCCACCGCACTAGGCGCACCGCACCGGGGACACCGCACCGGGGACACCGCAACGCCGAGCCGCACCACGCCCAGGCACCGCACCGGGCACACCGCGACCCAGCCCGCACCCGCCCAGGCGTCGCACCGGGCCCCGGCCAGCGCCCACCCCGCGCCCGCCCCCACACATCACGCCGCGCATCACGCCGCGCATCACCCCGGGCCCCACACCTCGGGCCCCACACCCCGATGCGCCACACAGCGGGCCGTACGTCGCATGCGCTCCTAGCGTGGGTCTTCCCGACCCCATACGGAAGCCCGGTAGCCATGCCGAATCGCAAAGCCCGTGGCCATCACCCCCACCCCCACCCCCTCCCCGGTTCTGAGCGTGGCCGGTCGCTTGGGCGAGGGTGTGCCGAGCACGGGCCGCCCACCCGCCCGCAGGTCGCGCACCGACCCCATCCGATACCCACCCACGAGAAGGGCACCCGGAGCACTTAGGGCCCGGTCCTCAAACTCCCGCCCGCTGGCCCCGCTCCCACGGCCAACGCTCGGCGGCGCCCCGGCACGCACTCTCACCACACGGGACGACGGGACGACGCCGCCATCCTCAGGGCGGACGGCGGGACCCGGACGGCAGGATCCGGAGCGCCGGGGCGAGGTGTCCCGCCCGTACCCTGAAGGGGTGAGCACCCCGTCCCAGCCCCAGCCCCAGCCGCAACCGCAGCCCCAGTCTCAACCCGAGCCCGAGCCGACCGCCCGGGGCAGCCGGGGCACCCGAGCCGGTGACCCGAGCCCGGCGCCCGAAGCCGCCACCGCGGGCGCGTCCGAGACCCTCGCCCCGGCCGGCTCGGAGGGGGCCGCTCCCGCCCTGGCCGAGGCCCCCGCACCCCGGGGCGCCCACAAGCCCGCCGCTGCCGCGCGGCCGGCGCCGAGGAACGCCGCGGCCTTGATCTTCGACGATCCGCTGAGCCAGCAGTCCTCGGACGACACCGACCGCGGCTGGGGTGAGCGGCCCACCACCAGGGACGGCGCCGCCGACCTCGCCCGTTTCCTCGACGAAAAGCCGCCCCACCACCTCTGAGCGAGGCGAGGGGGCGGCTCAGTCCGTCCGTAGCGCTCGCTACTACTGCGTCTTCTGCGCGACGATGGCCGCCGCGGCCGCCCCCGGAGCGGCGGAGGTGCCGTTGCGCTGGGCGATCAGGGCGTCGCGGATCTCGGTGAGCAGTTCGATCTCGGTCGGGGCCGCCGGAGCGTCGTCGACCGGCTTCTTCGCGTCCTGGCGGGCCTTCCACCGGCTCATCGGCAGGATCATGAGGAAGTAGACGACGCCCGCGGTGATCAGGAACGTCAGCGCCGCGCTGAGCACCGAGCCCCACAGGACGTAGATGCCGTCGACGTACAGACCGGTCTTCTTGTCCACCGAGCACGTGGTGAGGCAGGACTGGTAGTTGTCGAGGTTCTGCGAGCCGAAGGCACCGACGACCGGGTTGATAACGCCCTTGACCACCGCGTTGACGATGCTCGTGAACGCCGCACCGACGACGACCGCCACCGCGAGTTCGATGACGTTGCCGCGCATCAGGAAATCCTTGAATCCCTGGAGGACGCTCTTGTTCGCGCTCACCTGACAGCCTCTTTCCACGCTTGCTTTGGACGGTGCACCGACAATCAGCACCGCAACTTACGGCAGGGCGGGGCGGAGGTGTCCAATCGCGCAACACGAACCAGCGATCGACCAGAGCGCCAGTGCGGGTATCGGTATCCGTACGGGTGCGGATCCGGGGGACCGGGCTGTGCCGAGGGCGGCTCGTATGGGGAGGCCGGGCGGCCGTGCGGGAGCCGGGAGCCACCGGGGGGTGGCGGATCCGGCTGCTCGGCAGGGCCCTGGCGGCGGCGATTGGTGCGGCGGTGCCGATAGCGGCATCGGTATCGGTGGTGCGGGCGCGCCGTAGCGAACGGCGCGCGGCAGGTGCCCCGCCACTCGCAGAAGTCTCGCGTGCCCGGGCGGGAGACGCCACTCGATCTTGGCGCCGGGTCGGCATCGTCACCGCCCCCCGGAGGTCGCCGCGGCGGAGCAGGTGGCGGGCGCGGAAGCGGTGCGCACCGGGCCGTGCGACAGGCCGGTGGCCAGTGCTGCGGCGGTCGTTGCCAGGACGACGGCGAGCAGCCGCCGGTGGGCCGCCCCGCGCCATCGGCCGTGGCGGCCGCTCGCGCGGACGGGGGCGAAGTGCGGCACTTCACACCGTGGGGGAGCGGGCAGGGTGGGGGTCGGGGAGGGGCAGGGCATGGTGATCACCGCCTATGGTGCGGAAGCGGGACCGGCGTTCGGTCCCGGCGATCACCACCGTGCCGCAATGCGCCGCGGCCCGCTCCGGCCTGTGGACGGGCCCCGCGGTTGTGGACAACTCCGTCACCCGCCAGGGGTGTTCGGCAGTCGCCCGCCCCGGCCCCGCGGAAGCTGGCGCCCCCGCGCCTACGGCAGTTCGATCCCCAGGTCCCACCCCTGGTGCGCGTCCGTGCACAGGCAGGCGCGCTCGGCGTTGGTGGGCAGTGCGGCGACGGTGTCGAAGAGGACCTCGCGGAGCCGGCTGATGTTCTCGCCGAAGACCTTGAGGACCTCCTCGTGGGAGACGCCCTCGCCGGTCTCGGTGCCCGCGTCCAGGTCGGTGACCAGGGTCAGCGAGGTGTAGCAGAGGCTCAGCTCGCGGGCCAGGACGGCCTCGGGGTGGCCGGTCATGCCGACCACCGACCAGCCCTGCGCGGCGTGCCAGCGCGACTCGGCGCGGGTGGAGAAGCGCGGGCCCTCTATCACCACGAGGGTGCCGCCGTCGACCGGCTCCCAGTCCCGGCCGCGGGCGGCGCTCAGGGCGGCCCGGCGGCCGGTGGGGCAGTACGGGTCGGCGAAGGTGAGGTGGACGACGTTGGGGACGCCCCCGTCCGGGAGCGGTTCGCCGTCGAAGTACGTCTGGACGCGGGTCTTGGTGCGGTCCACGAGCTGATCGGGGACGAGCAGCGTGCCCGGGCCGTATTCGGGGCGCAGTCCGCCGACCGCGCACGGGCCGAGGACCTGGCGCACGCCGAGGGAGCGCAGTGCCCAGAGGTTGGCGCGGTAGTTGATGCGGTGCGGCGGGAGGTGGTGGCCGCGGCCGTGCCGGGGCAGGAACGCGACCGAACGGCCGGCGATCTCACCGAGGAACAAGGAGTCGCTGGGGCGCCCGTAGGGCGTGTCCACAGTGATCTCGGTCACGTCGTCCAGGAAGGAGTAGAACCCCGACCCGCCGATAACGCCAATCTCCGCGTCAGCCATGCGGTCACACTATCGGGGCGTGGCAGCGGCCCGCTGGTGGGCCGGTGGAACGGTGGCGCGAACGACCCGGGGCGACAGGACGAGGCAACAGGACGAGGCGTCAGGGCTGGGCGTCAGGGCGGGCTCGACGCGCGTCCCGCCCCGCCCCTGCCGATGGTGCCGCCCGCCCGGCGTCCCGGAACGTCGCGCACCCCGGGGGGAACGCAGCGAGCCCCGCCGTCCCCTGGTGGGGAGGGCGGGGCCCGGAAGTCCGGTTGCCGGCGTCGTCGCGCGTGCCGGGCTGCTGCCGCAGGTCAGGCGGCCGAGCCGGTGCTCGCCGAGGCCGTCGACTTGCTGCCCGAGGACGACGAGGACGAAGACGACGCGGAGGAAGACGAAGACGGAGAAGGCGACGACGTCGAGGGGGTGGAGCCGCTCGACGAGGAGCCGCTCGACGGCGTGGAGCTGCTGGCGGGGCTGCTGCTGGACGACGAGCCGCGGCTGTCGTTGCGGTAGAAGCCGGAGCCCTTGAAGACGATGCCGACCGCCGAGAACACCTTCTTGAGGCGTCCGTTGCAGCTGGGGCACTCGGTGAGCGCGTCGTCGGTGAACTTCTGCACGGCCTCAAGGCCCTCGCCGCACGCGGTGCACTGGTACTGGTAGGTCGGCACTTGACTTCCTCCTGGCACTCTCACTCATTGAGTGCTAACGACGCTCCATCTTGCAGTATTCCTGCGCGTCAGTCCACCGTGAACGTCCTACGGTGACCGACTCCACGCCGGGTCCCGGCCCCCGCTTCACGCCCGCTCAGGCGGCGCTCAGCTCGCGTTCCCGCTCGTCGGCGGCGGTGTCGGTGGCGGTGCCGGCGGCACCCGCCGCACCGGTGACGACCTTCGACGACCGGGGCACCAGATGGGCCCGCAGGGTCAGCAGGACCACCAGGGCCAGCGCCGTACCGGCCAGCGGCACCAGGAATCCGGAGCTCGGGCCGAAGCGGTCGGCCAGCTGGCCGGCGGAGGTGGCCGCCACCGCCTGGCCGAGGGCGACCGCGCCGGTCAGCCAGGTGAACGCCTCGGTCCGGGCGGTGGCCGGGACCAGCGACTCGACGAGGGTGTAGCCGGTGATCAGCGCGGGGGCGATGCACAGGCCGACGACCAGGCCGAGGGCGCCCAGCAGCGGTATCGCGGTCACCGCCCACAGCGGGGTGGTGGCCAGTGCCAGCAGCCCGTAGGCGACCAGCAGGCGGCGGCTCGGGCCGACCTTCCAGGCGATCGTGCCGCAGGCGATGCCGGCGAGCATGTTGCCGCCCGCGAAGATGCCGTAGAGGACGCCGTTGATGCCGGGCTGGCCGATGTGCTCGGTGAGCGCGGTCAGCGAGACCTGCATGCCGCCGAAGACCGAGCCGATGCCGAGGAACGCCACGATCAGGACGCGCACGCCGGGGAGGGACAGGGCCGAGACGCGCGGGCTGTCGTCGGACTGCCCCCGGTGGACGGGCGGTTGGGTGCGCCGCTGCGAGGCGAACAGCAGACCGCCGGCCAGCGACAGCACGGCCTCGGCGATCAGGCCGGCGGCCGGGTGGACGCCGGTGCACAGCGCGGTCGCCAGCACCGGGCCGACGACGAAGGTGAACTCGTCGGTCACCGACTCGAAGGCGGCGGCGGTGGGCATCAGCGGGCTGCCGCCCAGCTTCGCCGCCCAGCGGGCCCGCACCATCGGGCCGACCTGCGGCGTCGAGGCGCCCGTGGGGACGGCGACCGCGAGCAGCGCCCATAGGGGAGCGTGCGCGAGGGCGAGGACGATCAGGGCGGAGACGCCGGCGACGTGCACCAGGACGCCGGGGATCAGGACGGCGCGCTGGCCGAAGCGGTCGGCGAGCTTGCCGCCCTGCGGGGCGAACAGCGCCATCGAGACACCGGTGGCGGCGGAGACCGCGCCGGCGGTGCCGTAGGAGCCGGTGGTGGACTGGACGAGCAGAACGATGCCGATGGTCAGCATTGCGAACGGCTGCCGGGCCAGGAAGCCGGGCAACAGGAAGGTCCACGCACCGGGCGTGCGCAAAAGTTGTCCGTAACCGGGACGGGAGTCCTTGACCGCGGATGCCACGGCCGGGCCTTTCTGCCGCCTGGTAGCGCTACCCCGCGAGATCGTCACAGGTACGCGCCGAGAGCTGTCCTCTCGCGCAGGACCGAGTGATACCGCATGGTCCGCACCGAAAGGGGTGGCTGCGTGTGGCAGGGGACCGCGGCCGCCGAGCGGTCGCGCCAGCTCTGCGTCAGGCAGAGTTGGTTCGTGATCCGTACAAATTTCCTACTTGATTGTACAGGCTGAAGGCAAAGAAGCCCTGGGATTAACCAGGGCTTCTTGCAGATTTCCTTGGGATCCGTGGAGAGATGGCGCACATTCGGCGCCCGGCCGGGCAAGTCGGGCCGGTAGGGGCGAGCGGCGGGCCCGGGGGCCCGCCGGGTCACCCGGCCCCGCGCCGCCGGACGCGCCCCGCCTCTCCTTCCTGGGGTCGCTCCGCGCCGGTCCCCAGCCAGCCCGCGAGCTTGCCGCCCTGGGACACCGCCTGGAGCCGCCGCTCGGCCGCGTCCCGCACCGGGTCGGTGGCGACCACCAGCAGCTCGTCGCCGCGCCGCAACACCGTGGTCGGGGAGGGCACGAAACTGGTGCCGTCCCGGACGACGAGGGTGACCGCGGCGCCCGCCGGCATCCGCAGCTCGCCGACCTCCACACCGTGCATCCGCGAGGTGGGGCCTATCGACGTGGACAGCAGATGGCCCCGCAGCCGCTCCAGCGGCGCCGACTCGATGCCCAGGTCGGCGGGCTCCTCGCCCTCACCGAGCCGCAGCCGGCGGGCCAGCCACGGCAGCGTCGGGCCCTGGATGAGGGTGTAGACCACGACCAGGACGAAGACGATGTTGAAGACCGTCTCGCTGCCGGGGACGTCGTTGACCATCGGGATGGTGGCCAGCACGATCGGCACCGCGCCGCGCAGCCCGGCCCAGGACAGCAGGGTCTTCTCCTGCCACGGCACCCGGAACGGCAGCAGCGAGGTGAAGACGGACAGCGGGCGGGCGATCAGCGTCAGGATCATGCCGATGAGCAGCGCCGGCACGATGTCGTCGAGCAGGTTGTGCGGGGTGACCAGCAGACCGAGCAGGACGAACATGCCGATCTGGCCGATCCAGCCGACCCCTTCGGCGAAGCCGCGGGTGGCCGGTGCGTGCGGCAGCTTGGCGTTGCCGAGGACGACCGCGGCCAGATAGACGGCGAGGAAGCCGGAGCCGTGCGCCAGCGCGCCGGCGGCGTACGCGGAGACCGCGATGGCCATCACCGCGATCGGGTACAGACCGGAGGCGGGCAGTGCCACGTGCCGCATGCCGTACGCGCCGAGCCAGCCGATGGCCAGGCCGATGGCGGCGCCGATCGCCAGCTCCAGCGCTATCTCGCCGAGCAGCACGTACCAGTGCTCGGTCGGGCCGGCGGCGGAGAAGGCCACGACGAGGATGACCACCGGGGCGTCGTTGAAGCCGGATTCGGCTTCCAGGACACCCGTCAGCCGGGCCGGCAGCGGCACGCTGCGCAGCACCGAGAAGACGGCCGCGGCGTCCGTGGACGAGACCACCGCGCCGATCAGTAGGGCCTGGCGCCATTCGAGACCGGCGAGGTAGTGCGCGCCGGCCGCGGTGACCCCGACGCTCACCGCGACGCCGAAGGTCGAGAGCACCGCGGCCCGTGGCAGGGCCGGTTTGATCTCTTTCCACTTGGTGCCCAGGCCGCCTTCGGCGAGGATCACCACCAGTGCGGCGTAGCCGAGGAGTTGGGTCAGTTCGGCGTTGTCGAAGATGACGCCGCCGATGCCGTCCTGCCCTATGGCGATGCCTATCCCCAGATAGATGAGCAGGCTGGGGAGCCCGCTGCGCGAGGAGATTCGTACCGCGGCAACCGCGATGAGCAGTACGAGTGAGCAGATCAGCAGGAGTTCGTTGAGGTGTTCGACAGTCAGGAGCTGATCCTTCCACGCGCCTTGGTCGGGATGGGCTGGTTGTCCTTACCGTATCTAGTTACTGACCCTAACAATTTACCATTGCTTGAAAGTTTAATGTGCTCGGCTGTGACTCCACGTAGGGGTCGGCAAACCGGTGCGCCTATGGTTGCTCCAGCACTCCCACCCTGCCCCTCGAAGGACAGAGATGCCCGCCAACAAGTCCGGTCCAGCCCCCAAAAAGAAGAAGGGGCGGCGAGGCCGCCTCGTCGCGCTCACGGTCGTGCTGCTGCTCGTGGCGGGCATCGGCTTCGGTGCGTACTGGGGCGTCAGCACCGTTCGCGCCTCCTTCCCGGAGACCACGGGATCGCTCAAACTCCCCGGCCTGACCGACCCGGTGGATGTCGTCCGTGACGCCAACGGCATTCCGCAGATCTACGCCGACACCGACGAGGACCTCTTCCGCGCGCAGGGCTACGTTCAGGCGCAGGACCGCTTCTGGGAGATGGACGTCCGCCGCCACATGACGGCCGGCCGGCTCTCCGAGATGTTCGGCAGGAGTCAGGTCAAGACCGACGAGTTCCTGCGCACCCTCGGGTGGCACGACGTGGCGCAGAAGGAATACGACACCAAGCTCTCGGCCACCACGAAGAAATACCTCCAGGCGTACTCCGCCGGTGTCAACGCCTACCTCACGGACCACCAGGGCTCGGCGCTCTCTCTGGAATACGCCGCGCTCGGCTTCACCAACGACTACAAGCCCGAGCCCTGGACCCCGACCGACTCGGTGGCCTGGCTCAAGGCGATGGCCTGGGACCTGCGCGGCAACATGCAGGAAGAGATCGACCGGGCCCTGATGACCAGCCGGTTCACCCAGCAGCAGATCGCCCAGCTCTACCCGGGGTACCCGTACCAGCGGAACCGGCCGATCGTCGACGGCGGCAGCGTCGACCCCGCCACCAACGAGTTCGACCCCAAGCGCAGCAGCAACACCGGCACCAACAGCGGCACGGGTACCGGAACGGGCACGGGTACCGGCACCGGGAGCGGCACGGGTACGGGTACCGGGACCGGTACGGGCACCGGGTCCGGCAACGGCACCGTGCGCGGTGCCACCACCGGCGTCCAGGCCCAGCTCTCCGCGCTGTCCACGACCCTCGAACAGGTCCCGGCGCTGCTCGGCCCCAACGGCAACGGCATCGGCTCCAACTCCTGGGTCGTCTCCGGGGAGCACACCACCACCGGTAAACCGCTGCTCGCCAACGACCCGCACCTGGCACCGCAGATGCCCTCGCTCTGGTACCAGATGGGCCTGCACTGCCGCACCACCGGCCCCAAGTGCAACTACGACGTGGCCGGCTTCACCTTCTCCGGGATGCCCGGCGTCGTCATCGGCCACAACCAGGACATCTCCTGGGGCATGACCAACCTGGGCGCGGACGTCACCGACCTCTACCTGGAGAAGATCAACGCCGACGGCTACCTCTACGACGGCAAGCAGAAGCCCTTCGTCACCCGCCAGGAGACCATCAAGGTCGCCGGCGGCGAGAGCCAGAAGATCACCGTCCGGTCCACCAACAACGGCCCGATCGTCTCCGACCGCGACGACGAGCTCGCCGGCGTCGGCAAGGACGCCCCGGTCGCCAACGGCGCCCCCGACCGCGGCGACGGCTATGCCGTCTCCCTCCGCTGGACCGCGCTGACCCCCGGCAAGTCCATGGACGCCATCTTCGAGCTCAACCGCGCCAAGGACTGGACCGGCTTCCGCAAGGCCGCGGCCGACTTCGAGGTCCCTTCGCAGAACCTCATCTACGCCGACACCAAGGGCAACATCGGCTACCAGGCCCCCGGCGCCATCCCGATCCGCGGCAAGGGCGACGGCACCTACCCGGCGCCCGGCTGGGACCCCGCGTACCAGTGGAAGGGCACCATCCCGCAGAGCGCCCTGCCGTACGAGTACAACCCCAAGCGCGGCTTCATCGTCACCGCCAACCAGGCCGTCATCGATGACAAGTACCCGTACCTGCTCACCAAGGACTGGGGCTACGGCGCGCGCAGCCAGCGGATCAACGACCTGATCGAGTCCAAGATCAAGGACGGCGGCAAGGTCTCCACCGACGACATGCAGAGCCTCCAGAAGGACAACAGCAGCGAGATCGCCCGCCTGCTGACGCCCTACCTGACGAAGATCGACATCAAGGACAAGTACGTCCGCGACGCCCAGCAGCTGCTCAACGGCTGGGACTTCACCCAGGAGCCCGACTCCGCCGCGGCCGCCTACTTCAACGCCGTCTGGCGCAACACCCTCAAGCTCGCCTTCGGCAACAAGATGCCCAAGGAGCTGCGCGTCCAGGGCCAGTGCCTCTACGTCCGCCCGGCCAGCGACAACGGCCCGGCCGACGACCAGAACAAACTGGTCCGCGAGTGCGGCCAGCGGGCCGGCGACACCGCCCAGCCCGACGGCGGCGACCGCTGGTACGAGGTCGTCCGGAACATCCTCGACGACCCGAACAACGCCTGGTGGAAGACCGACGACCGGCCCGGCCACCCCGGCCTGAAGAACCGCGACCAGCTCCTCGCCCAGGCCATGAAGGACGCCCGCTACGAGCTGACCTCCAAGCTCGGCAAGAACATCGACAACTGGGCCTGGGGCCGTCTGCACCAGATGGACCTCAAGAACCAGACCCTCGGCAAGGAGGGGCCGGGCTTCCTCCAGGACCTGCTCAACCGCGGGCCGTGGAACCTCGGCGGCGGTGAGGCCGCGGTCGACGCCACCGGCTGGAACGCCGCCAGCGGCTACAAGGTCACCTGGGTCCCGTCCATGCGGATGGTGGTCAACCTCGCCGACCTCGACAAGTCCCGCTGGATCAACCTCACCGGCGCCTCCGGGCACGCCTACGACGCCCACTACTACGACCAGACCGACAAGTGGGCCAAGGGCGAACTGCTGCCCTGGGCGTTCAGCGAGGACGCCGTGAAGAAGGCGGGCAAGGAGACCCTGACCCTGTCGCCGTAACGGGTGGCGCAGCACCACCGCATCGGGCGGGCCGGACTCCTCCGGCCCGCCCGACGGCGTTTCACGTGAAACCTCGACGCACCACGCGTGGGCCGGTCAGTGCCGGAAGCGGTGCACTCCCGACGGGGTCACCGCGGCGTGCACCCGGCGGTCGTGCGACTCGGCCGGGACCGCGTCCAGCACCTCGTCGTCGTAGAGCAGCACCACCAGCGCGGTCCGCCTGCTGGACCGCTCCAGCCGGGCCAGCACCCGGTCGTAGGAGCCGCCGCCGCGGCCCAGCCGCAACCCCGTCCGGTCCACCGCCAGCCCGGGCAGCAGCACCACGTCCGCCTGCGTCACCGCCTCCGGGGTCAGCCGCGGCCCGTCCGGCTCCCGCAGTCCCCAGCCCGCCGGGACCAGCCGCTCGGGGCCTTCGTATACGGCCCAGTCCAGATCGTTGTCCGGCAGCAGTACCGGCAGCAGCACCCGCACCCCGGCCGCCCGCAGCGCCTCGATCAGGGCACGGGTGTCCGGCTCACCGCCGATCGACACATACGCGGCGACGGTCGGCGCGGCGCCCTCGGCCCCCTCCCCGGGGGCCGTGCGCAGCTCGTCCAGTTCCCGCACCCGCCGGGCCAGCGCGGCGCCCCGGGCCGCGACGGCATCGGCCGGCAACGCTCTCCTCACCTCCTGGAGATCCCGCCGCAACCTGCGCTTTTCCTCGTGCTCAACGCTCATCGTGGGCCTCGCTCGGGCTCTCATGATCTCTTAACCGGACGCTCATCACCGGTCCGTCCGGGCCGGTTAGGGTGGCGCGCATGACCCCATCGCATGCACGGATCAGCAAGGCTGTCATCCCGGCAGCAGGGCTGGGCACCCGGTTCCTGCCGGCGACCAAGGCCACGCCCAAGGAAATGCTGCCGGTCGTCGACAAGCCCGCCATCCAGTACGTGGTGGAGGAGGCGGCCGCGGCCGGACTGACCGACGTCCTCATGGTGACCGGCCGGAACAAGCGACCCCTGGAGGACCACTTCGACCGTAACTACGAGCTCGAAGAGGCCCTGCACCGCAAGGGCGACGGATCCCGGCTCGCCAAGGTCCTGGAGTCCAGCGACCTGGCGACCATCCACTACGTCCGCCAGGGCAACCCCAAGGGCCTGGGCCACGCCGTGCTGTGCGCCGCACCCCACGTGGGCGACCAGCCGTTCGCGGTCCTCCTGGGCGACGACCTCATCGACCCCCGCGACCCCCTGCTGCGCCGGATGATAGAGGTCCGCGAGGAGCACGGCGGCTCGGTCATCGGTCTGATGGAGGTCGACCCCGCCAGCATCCACCTCTACGGCTGCGCGGCCGCCGCCCCGACCGCCGACGACGACGTGGTCGCCGTCTCCGACCTGATCGAGAAGCCCGAGCCGGCCGAGGCGCCCAGCAACCTCGCCATCATCGGCCGCTACATCCTCGACCCGGCCGTCTTCGAGGTGCTGCGCAAGACCGACCCCGGCCGCGGCGGCGAGATCCAGCTCACCGACGCCCTCCAGGTGCTGGCCGCCCACCCCGAGCTGGGCGGCCCCGTGCACGGCGTGGTCTTCAAGGGCCGCCGCTATGACACCGGTGACCGCGGCGACTATCTGCGTGCCATTGTCAGACTGGCATGCGAACGTGAAGACCTGGGCCCCGACTTCCGGGCCTGGCTTCGCAGTTACGTCACCGAGGAGATGTAGGACGTTGAACGGCACCACCGACCAGGCCCACCCCGCCGACCGCGTCTGGTCGGTGGCCGAACACCTCGACGACATCCTGGCGAAGCTGCAACCGCCGGCCCCGGTCGCCCGGCAACTCCTCGACGCCCAGGGCTGCGTCCTCGCCGAGGACCTCACCGTTCCGCTGCCGCTGCCGCCGTTCGACAACAGCTCCATGGACGGCTACGCGATCCGCGCCGCCGACGTCGCGGCCGCCACCGAAGGGGCCCCGGCCACCCTCACCGTCATCGGCGACGTCGCCGCCGGCAGCGGGGAACTCCCCACCGTCGGGCCCGGCCAGGCCGCCCGCATCATGACCGGCGCCCCGGTACCGCCCGGCGCCGACGCGGTGGTCCCCGTCGAGTGGACCGACGGCGGCACCGGCCAGGGGCCGGCCGCCACCATGCGCGCCCACAGCGCCGCCCCGCAGGACGCCGGCGGCGAGGTCCGGGTGCACCGCCCGGCCACCGCCGGGGCCCACATCCGCCGGGCCGGCAGCGACGCCCGGGCCGGCGAACCGGCACTGTCCGCCGGCACCGTCCTCGGCCCCACCCAGATCGGCCTGCTCGCCGCCCTCGGCCGGGACACCGTCACGGTCCGCCGCCGCCCCCGGGTCGTGGTGCTCTCCACCGGCAGCGAACTGGTCCAGCCCGGCGAGCCGTTGGGCCCCGGCCAGATCCACGACTCCAACAGCTTCCAGCTCACCGCCGCGGCCCGCGAGGCCGGCGCGCTCGCCTACCGCGTCGGCGCCGTCGCCGACGACGCGAAGACGCTGCGCGCCGCCCTGGAGGACCAGTACGCCCGCGCCGACGTCCTGGTCACCAGCGGCGGCGTCAGCGTCGGCGCCTACGACGTCGTCAAGGAGACCCTGGCCGACCTCTCCACAGACACTGCGTCCGACGGTTCCTCCGTCACCGGCCGGGTCGAGTTCCGCAAGCTCGCCATGCAGCCCGGCAAGCCGCAGGGCTTCGGCCTGATCGGCCCCGACCGCATCCCGCTGCTCGCCCTGCCCGGCAATCCGGTCAGCTCCTACGTCTCCTTCGAACTGTTCGTCCGCCCCGTCATCCGGACGCTCATGGGCCACCCCGAGGTCCACCGCCGCCCCGCCCGCGCCCGCGTCACCGCGCCGCTCGGCTCCTCGCCCCGCGGCCGGCGGCAGTTCCTCCGCGGCGCCTACGACCCGGTGGCCGGCACGGTCACCCCCGTCGGCGGCAGCGGCTCCCACCTCATCAAGGCGATGGCGCACGCCGACGCCCTGATTGTCATCCCCGAGGACACCACCGAGGTCCCCGCCGACGCCACCGTGGACGTCCTCCCGCTCGGCCCCTGCTGACCCGCCCACCCGGAGCGGCGGGAGGGGGCGGCCCGTATCCCGTGCCCTTCGGGGCCCGGGGGTACGGTGTCGTCCCACAAGCGGCAGTATGGACCGGGAGAACGATGAGCAGCGGCCAGCAACACCTCACCCACATCGACGCGGCCGGTGCGGCCCGCATGGTCGACGTCTCCGACAAGGACGTCACCGCCCGCACCGCCCGTGCCCGCGGCCGCGTTCTGGTGGCGCCGCGCGTCATCGAGCTGCTGCGCGGCGAGGGCGTACCGAAGGGCGACGCCCTGGCCACCGCCCGCATCGCCGGCATCCTGGGCGCCAAGCGCACCCCCGACCTGATCCCGCTGTGCCACCCGCTGTCGGTCTCCGGGGTCACCGTGGACCTCGCGGTCGCCGACGACGCCGTCGAGATCACCGCCACGGTCAAGACCACCGACCGCACCGGCGTCGAGATGGAGGCGCTGACCGCGGTCTCGGTCGCCGCGCTCACCGTCGTCGACATGGTCAAGGCGGTCGACAAGGCCGCGGTGATCTCCGACATCCGCGTCGAGGAGAAGACCGGCGGCAAGTCCGGCGACTGGCGTCGGCCGTGAGCCCCGCCCGCGCCCTGGTCGTCACCGCCTCCAACCGCGCCGCCGCCGGCGTCTACGAGGACAAGGGCGGCCCGCTGCTCGCCGAGGGCCTGACCGCCATGGGCTTCGCGGTCGACGGCCCCCAAGTGGTCCCCGACGGCGACCCCGTGGAGGCCGCCCTGCGCGCGGCCGTCGCCGCCGGCTACGCCGTGGTGCTGACCACCGGCGGCACCGGCATCTCGCCCACCGACCGCACCCCCGAGGCCACCCGCCGGGTCCTCGACTACGAGGTCCCCGGCATCCCCGAGGCGATCCGCGCCGCCGGCCGCGCCAAGGTCCCCACCGCCGCCCTCTCCCGCGGCCTGGCGGGCGTCGCCGGCCGCACCCTGATCGTCAACCTCCCCGGCTCGGCCGGTGGGGTGCGCGACGGTCTGGCCGTCCTCGCCGAACTCCTCCCGCACGCCGTCGACCAGATCCACGGCGGCGACCACCCCAGAACCTCCGGGAGCCCCAGCTGAACACGCCCTGGCCGGTGGTCCTGACGGACGGAGAGATCTCCCTCCGCCCCATAAGGCTGCGCGACCAACGCCCCTGGCGCGAGGTCAACCGCCGCAACCGCGACTGGCTGCGCCCCTGGGAGGCGACCGTCCCGCCGCCTCCTCCGGGCGTCCCGGTGCCGCACCGCCCCACCTTCCGGCAAATGGTCCGCCATCTGCGGGCCGAGGCACAGGCCGGCCGGATGCTGCCGTTCGTCATCGAATACCGCGGCCGGCTGGTCGGCCAACTCACCGTCGCGGGTATCACCTGGGGCTCGATGTGCTCGGGCCATATCGGTTACTGGGTCGACCAGGAAGTCGCCGGCCGCGGTGTCATGCCGACCGCGGTGGCGCTCGCCGTCGACCACTGTTTCCGCAGCGTCGGACTGCACCGCATCGAGGTCTGCATTCGGCCGGAAAACATCCCCAGTCGGCGCGTGGTGGAGAAACTCGGCTTCCGCGAGGAAGGTCTCCGCCCGCGCTACCTCCACATCGACGGCGCCTGGCGCGACCACGCGGTTTTCGCGCTGACCGCCGAAGAAGTACCAGAAGGACTCCTCACCCGCTGGCAGAGCCGGCGGCCCGGCGCGCCCGACCGCCCCGACGCATCCCACAAATGAAAAACCTGTTCGAATTAGTCCGTCGCTGACACCGCATTCGCCACAACTTCATCGCAACAATCACAAAAAAAGTTCGAGATATCAGCCAGATCGTGCGACACACCGGCTCAATTGGCGGATGGCCCCACGGAAACCCCTCTACCGTGTGAGTTGTGAGAAGCAGCGGCCTCATCTACGCAGTCATCGTCGGGGCCTGGGCCGCCTATTTGGTGCCGATGTGGCTCCGTAGACAGGACGAGCTCAACGAGGCTCGTCCCACCGAGCGCTTCAGCACGGCCATCCGGCTCCTGTCCGGACGCGCGGGCATGCAGCGCCGCTACGACAAGGAGCACGGGGAGTCCCCCGCCGGCGAGGCGGACGAGGAGCAGGAACCGGACGCCACGGACGACCCGGCCGGCGCCCGGTCCTTCGGCGACCCCGTACCGCTCCCGGCGCTCCCCGACGACACCCGCACCCGTGCCCCGGCCGCCCCGCCGCGCCCCTCCCTCGCCGAACGCACCAAGCGCGCGAAGGTCCTGGCCCGCCGCCGACGCACCATCACCATCCTGTTCTTCGCCTTCACCGCCGGCGCCATCGCCGCGGCCGTGGGCGGCCTGGGGTTCCTCTGGGCCCCGGCCCTCCCCGCCGTTCTCCTCACCGCCTACATCGTCTATCTCCGCGCCCAGGAGCGCCGCCGCTTCACCTTCACCATGGACCAGCGCAAGGCGGAGGCGGCAGCACGACGACTGCGGGAGGGGCGACCCCGCCCTCACCAGGCGGCCGACCAGCCGCCCGCCGCCGACCACCAGCCCGACGTCCGCGCTGACGCCGCCGAGGCCGCCCCCGAGCCGTCCCGCCCGGCGCCGCCCCCGCACACCACAGGCGCCCGCGCCCTCGTCGAGGAGACCGACCACGCCGAGTGGGTCGACCAGCAGCGCAAGCGCCCCCGCCCGGCCACCGGCAGCTGGGAGCCCGTCCCGGTCCCGCTGCCCACCTACGTCACCGCCCCGGTCGCCCCGCGCGCCACCAGCCACGTCGACCTGGACGCCGACGACGCCTGGAGCTCCGCCCGCTCCAGCTCCGTCCCCGAGCGCCCGCGGCCCAGCGCCTCGCAGGACCGCCCCACCCACCCGGGCCGCCGCGCCCGCGGCCGCACCCCCCTCTTCGACCAGTACGAGGACGAGGACCGCCCGCGCGCAGCGAACGAGTGAGGCCCGCCCCGCTGACCAGCACCGGAAGCGATTTCCGAGCACGGCGAACGAGATGCTAGAGTTTCATTCGTCGCAAGGGCCTGTGGCGCAGCTGGTAGCGCACCTCGTTCGCAACGAGGGGGTCAGGGGTTCGAGTCCCCTCAGGTCCACCGCACGTCAGAACCCCTTCCGGAGAGATCCGGGAGGGGTTCTTTCGCGTCGTGCGGCGGCGCAGTGCAGCAACTGCGTTGACTCGCCCTGACTGCCCAGGTGGGCCTCGGTGGTTCCTGGCGGAGGCGAACGGAGCGTGGGCCCGCCTGGCGTCCGTGCCTACCACTCTGATCAGCGAATACCCGGCACACTAAGGTCTCCGGCAAGACCCAGGGCAAGAAGTAGCAAGCGGTAATTGATCGAGACTGCTGCTCGCGGTTTCTCCGCGAGCGGGAGCTCTTCAGTGAGCTGGCGCAGTCAGCAAGGAACAGGCCGGAGCGGTTCGTGGAGTTGACCAGAATACGTCGGACCATGCTCGTCGTCCTCGGTGCGGTGCTCACCGTGGGGGGCTGCACGTCCGGTACGGCCGACAAGGCCAGCGGTGCGGCCGGTGCTCCGGCGACGCCCGCGGCGGCGGGTACGGCGGCGATCCTGACCATGGACGACATCACCGCGGTGTTCGAGAACGGGGCCACCGTTCCGCAGTACGCCTACATCACCGATCTGCACGACGGCTGCGGCTACACGGCGGGGTGGATCGGGTTCTGCAGCCAGAGCGGCGACATGCTCGGGCTGGTCAAGTCGTACAACGCCGCCGCACCCCACAACGTGCTCGCGAAGTACACCGCCGTCCTTCAGCGGCTGGCCGACTCGGGGAGCGAGGACACCGGAGCACTGGGCGAGGCGTTCGTGCGCGACTGGAAGAAGGCCGCCCTGGACCCGACCTTCCGGAGGCTGCAGATCCAGGTGGGGCACGACACGTACCTCACCCCGGCCGTGAAGCTGGGCGCGCAGGAGGGGGTGAAGAGCGAACTGGGTCTGGAAAACCTCTTCGACACCGCCCTGATGATGGGTCAGAATTCCGACGACTGCGACGGCATGGTGAAGATCGCCCATGAAACCGACGAAACGCTCGGGGGCAGCCCGGCCTCCGGGGTGAACGAGGCGAAGTGGCTGGCCCGGTTCAACACCGTTCGCCAGAAGCACATGAAGCACCCCTGCACCCCCGACCGCCAGCACGACTGGCCGCAGGCGGTCGACCGGTCGCAGGCTCTGCAGGAGCTCGCGGACCGCGGCGAGTGGGATCTGAAGGCTCCGCTGACCGTGAGCGCCGACTTCAAAACGACCATCAGCAGGCCGCAGGACTGACACACTTCGCGCCACCCACCGCGCCGACCCGAGCATGAGCTTTGCTGGCTTTTTTCGTGGGCTTAACGACTCCTGTACCGCCCGCACACTCTCAGCCATTAGTGTCCGGATCTTGTGCAGACCATTCCGGAGCGCCAGGCGCCCGCCGGGGACGAAGTGATGCCTGGCGCGTCCACGACTCCCGATGTTCCCCTTCAGGGGCCTACTGAGGCCGGTCCCCCGGCCGAGCCCACCGGTGACACACTGCGTCTGACTGGCAGGCCGATACGGCGCCCCACTCCCAAACCCATCTTCGTCGACGCATCGGGAGGCCGCCGCAGACGGCTGCGCATCCTGGTGGCCGCGTTGGTGGCTCCGGCAGTTGCCTACGTCGCCCTGCTCGTCAGCACCCTCCTGGGCGGCCCGACCCTGCCGGCGCTGCTGCCGCACCCCATGCGGCCGAAGCCGCACGCGAGCGCCGTCGCCGCGCACAAGACGCCCCGGCCTCGGACATCCCCGACGGCCGCCGCCACCGCCCAGCGGCATCGGAGCCCGGGCCGGGCGACAACGGTGTCGAAGGCCGTCGGCGGTGCGTCCGCCAAGGCGAAGTCGCCCTCGACGGCGAAACCGTCCCCGACCGCGAAACCGTCCCCGAGGCCGAAGAGGTCCGAGAGCCCCAAGCCGTCCCCGAGCCCCAAGCCGTCCCCGCACCCGAAGCGGACCCCGACCGCGACGCCCTCCGCCCTGCCCACCCACGGCACGCTCTGAGCCACCTGACGTCCCGCCAGGAAACCCCGGGCCCCCGGGCCGCGCCCGCAGCGTCCCACCGATTCCTCACAGCGCCGCGCCGCCCTTCCCCGGCACTTCCCTGGCAAGCCGATCAGTTCCAGAACTCGTCGCTCATCCAGAAATCACCGATGTGACCCCTTCTCCACAGCGTGGCCGTACCGCCCGCGAAACGCCGGTGCGCACCCATTGGGTGCTGCTGGTGACCATGGTGCTGACCCTCACCCTCACGCTGCTCATCGAGGGCTACACGCAGCACATGTTCGGCTTCCAGGACGATGGCGGGAACCCTCCGCAGGGACCTGTCAACCAGGTGCCGCGCTCGGTCGAGAACGGCGGCCCGGTGATCTCGACCAGCGGATCCGCACCGGTCTCGCTCGCCCCACCGGCGCACACCGTGGTGCTCACCTTCGACGACGGCCCGGACCCGACCTGGACCCCCAAGGTCCTGGCGACGCTGGAACGGCACCATGTGCCCGGGACCTTCTTCCTCGTGGGCACCGGCGTGGCCACACAACCCGAGCTGGTCGCGCGGATGGCGAAGGACCACGACGAACTCGGCCTGCACACCTTCACCCACCCCTATCTGCCCAGCCTGCCCAGCTGGCAGCGCACGCTGGAGATGCGGGAGGACCAGCTCGCGGTGGCCGGCGCCGCGGGCGTCACCAGCAACCTCTTCCGCCCGCCGTACTCGTCCAGCGCCGACGCGGTGGGCAACGCCGACTGGGCCACGATGCGACAGCTCGGCAAGCTGGGCTACCTGACCGTGCTCGTCACCCAGGACAGCGAGGACTGGCAGAAGCCGGGCGTGCAGAAGATCGTCCGCAACGCCACCCCTCCCGGGTCCACCGGCCAGGTGGTCCTCTTCCACGACGCCGGCGGTGACCGCGCACAGACCGTGGCCGCGCTGGACACCCTGATCCCGCGTCTCCAGGCGCGCGGCTACCGATTCCAGACGGTCAGCCGGGCCTTCCACCTCGCGGACGCCAACCGCCCGTCCACCACCGGCGAGCACCTGCTCGGCGTCGGGCTGCTGTGGCTGCTCAAGGGGGCGGTCTGGGGTCTCAACGGACTCGACTTGCTGCTGCTCGTCGCCGGACTGTTGGGCATCCTGCGCGCGGTGATCTCCATGATCGCGGCGGCCAGGCACCGGCGGCATGCCAGGACGGCATGGGGAGCGCCGGTCACCGAACCGGTGTCGGTGATCGTGCCGGCCTACAACGAGTCGGCCGGTATCGAGGCGACCGTCCGGTCCCTGGTCGCATCCGACCACCCGGTCGAGATCATCGTCGTGGACGACGGCTCCAGCGACGGCACCGCCGACATCGTCGAGGCACTCGGCCTGCCGGGCGTACGCGTGATCCGGCAGCGGAACGCGGGCAAGCCCGCCGCGCTCAACACGGGGATCGCCGCCGCTTCGTACGAGATCGTGGTGATGATGGACGGCGACACGGTCTTCGAGCCGGACGCGATCCGCCATCTGGTGCAGCCGTTCTCCGACCCGCAGATCGGAGCGGTCTCAGGCAACGCCAAGGTCGTCAACCGGGGCGGCCTGCTGGGCCGTTGGCAGCACATCGAGTACGTCGTCGGCTTCAACCTGGACCGGCGCCTCTTCGACCTGGCCCGGTGCATGCCCACGGTGCCGGGCGCGATAGGCGCCTGGCGCCGGGCCGCGCTGGTGCGCGTCGGCGGTGTCTCCGAGGCGACACTCGCCGAGGACACCGACCTCACCATGGCGATCTGGCGTAACGGCTGGCGCGTGGTCTACGAGGAGAAGGCCATCGCCTGGACCGAGGCTCCCGCTTCCCTCGGCGCCCTGTGGCGGCAGCGTTACCGCTGGTGCTACGGGACCCTTCAGGCGATGTGGAAGCACCGCGGCGCCGTCCGCCAGAGCGGCGCGGCCGGCACGTTCGGCCGTCGCGGGCTGCTCTTCCTGCTGCTTTTCCAGGTGCTGCTGCCGTTGTTCGCGCCCTTGGTCGACGTGCTGAGCGTGTACGGGCTGATCTTCCTCGACCCCGTCCACGTACTGCTGCTGTGGTGCTCGTTCCTGCTCATCCAGGTCGTCACCGGGGCCTATGCGTTCCGCCTCGACGGCGAACGGCTCGGGCCGCTGTGGAGCCTGCCGTTCCAGCAGCTCGTCTACCGCCAGTTGATGTACCTCGTGGTGGTCCAGTCGGTGGCCACGGCGCTGTCCGGCAGCCGCCTGCGCTGGCAGCGCATGGAGCGCTACGGCTCCCACCAGGAACCGCCGCTGTCACCGGCGACGGGGACGCGGGGCTGACGGCAGGGGCCCCGGATTCTCCCGGGGCCCCTCAGGTCCACGCTCGGCAGAGCCCTCACCGGGGATGCGCCAGATCCGGTGGGGGCTTTTTCTATGTGTCCGGGGCGAGGCGGGTGAGGGCGTTGAGGGCGGTGGTGGCGCCGTCTTCGGTGGCGAGGTGGCGGGCGGCGGCCTCGGCGCGGGTGCGGAGGGACGGGGTGGTGGCGGCCTCGGTGAGGGCGGCGGCGAGGCGGGCGACTGCGTCGTCGGGGGAGAGGGTCTTGGTGAGGGTGGTGACGGGCAGGGCGGGGGTGGCGGCGCCCAGGTCGGCCAGGCGGGCGGCCCAGAAGGGCTGGTCCGCGGTGAACGGGACGGGGACGGACGGGATGCCCGCGCGCAGGGCCGCGGCGGAGGTGCCGGCGCCGCAGTGGTGGACGGCGGCGGCGACGCGGGGGAAGAGCAGGGCGTGCGGGACCGGGGTGGGGACGGTGAGGATGTCGTCGGAGGGGGAGTCGGCGGTGGTCAGGCCGGCGTTGCCGGAGAGGAGGAGGCCGCGGGTGCCGGCGCGGCGCAGGGCCCGGACGGCGAGGGAGTTGAGGCGTTCGGCGTCCTCGGCGGCCATGCTGCCGAAGCCGATGGAGACCGGGGGCGGGCCGGCGGCGAGGAAGTCTTCGAGGGCGGGCGGGAGTTGGGCGTCGGGGGCGTGGTGGGGCCACCAGTAGCCGGTGACGTCGAGGCCGGGGCGCCAGTCCGCTGGGCGCGGTACGAGGAGTTCGCTGAATCCGTGCAGGACGGGCCAGTTGGCGGCCTCGATGCGGCGGCGGACCGTACCGGGGGTGGCGGGCGGCAGGCCCAGGCGGGTGCGCAGGGCGCGGGTGGCGCCGGCGTGGAGGCGGTCGACGACGCGGAGCGAGAAGCGGCCGGCGGCGCGGTTGCCCCAACTGCCCAGCGAGCGGCCGCCGCTGACGACGGGTGCGAAGGCGCCGGTGGGGGCGGTGGGCTGGAGGTAGGCGCCGATGGACGGGATGTCCAGGGCCTCGGCGACGTGCCAGCCGAGCGGGGCCGTGGTGGTGGACAGCAGCAGCAGTTCGGTGTCCGGGGCGGCGACGTCGGCCATGCCGGTGCCGAGCTGTTCGATGAAGGCGGCGGCGCGCCGCATCAGGTCGCGGCGGGTGGTGGGGGTGCCGGGGGCGCTCGGGTCCGTGGCGCGGGGGTCGGCGGGCAGGCTGCGGAAGCCGAGGCCGGCGGCGCGGACCAGGGCGGCGAAGCTGTCGTGGGTGGCGAGGGTGACCTGGTGGCCGGCGGCCTGGAGGCGGGCGCCGAGGCCGGTGTACGGGGCGACGTCGCCGTAGGAGCCGGCGGCGGTGAGGAGGATGTTCATGGGCGGCCTTGGGTCAGGAGGGGGCGGGGCCGGTCGTGGGGTCGGCGGTGGGCGCCGGGGGCGACTGGCGGACCGCGTTGGCGTGGATGGCGGTGCGGAGGTACGGGGCGAGGCCCGGGCGTTGTTCGGTGGGTGGGACGAGCAGGGCGAAGGCGCGGGGATCGGTGGCGAAGTCGTCGGCGATCCGGCCGTGCATGTCGGTGGGGCAGGGGGTGAACCACCGGGTGATGTGCCGGCGGTGCTCCTCCGCGAGGTCCATGGCGCGCTCGCCGTCGGCCGGTTCGCCGGCGTCGAAGGCGGCGGTCAGGCGGGCCCGCCAGTTGGCCGCCTCGGCCATGATCTGCGCCCAGTCGTCCTTGGAGTGCGCGGCGGCCCGGGCCATCGAGCGCTGGTAACCGTCGCTGTGCCGCAGTTTCCGGTCGGCTTCGGTGGCGTACGTCAGGTCGAAGGCGATCTCGCCGAAGACCTCGAAGCGTTCTTCCGGGGTCAGGCGGACGCCGGTCTGCTGGACCTCCATGGCCTGCTCGGCGACCTCGACCAGGCGCTGTAGCCGGGTGATCTCCTCGGTGAGCCGGCGGTGTCGGGCGCGGAGCTGGTCGAGGGCGTTGGCCTGCGGGTCCGCCAGGATCGTGGCGATCTCGTCGAGCGGGAAGCCGAGCTCGCGGTAGAAGAGGATCTGCTGGAGTCGGGCGAGGTCGGCGTCGCTGTAGAGGCGGTAGCCGGCGGGGCTGCGGTCGCCGGGGCTGAGCAGGCCGGTCTTGTCGTAGTGGTGCAGGGTGCGGACGGTGACCCCGGCGAAGGCGGAGACCTGGCCTACCGGGTATCCCATGGGAGTGCCTTTCGCTTGCCGGTGCGGTGGGGACGGTGTCCCGCGCGTCGTCGATCAAGGGTGTGGCCTGACGTCACGTGAGGGTCAACGGGAGGGTGGGGAGGGTGGGCGGTGTCGGCATGTGAGAGGGGACGTCGGATCGGAGGGACCGCCGTTACATTTGTCGGGAAACAGGTATTCGCTCTTGTGTGCGCATCCTGTACGGCCTTGTGCACACAGGGTGCCCCTGGTGCGCAGCCCGTCCCCCATCCGTCCGCGGCCCGAAGGATTCCGTGAGAGCAGCAGTCGCCACCCCCCGAGCCGCCGCGGCTGCCGGGGCCGTGCTGCTCGCGCTGCTGCTCCCCGTGGTGCTCACGGGGTGTGGCGGGCCGGCTCCGCTGCTGCGGGACCAGGGACCGGCGGTGGCGCCGTCCGCCCGGAGCGGACCGGTCTACGCGGCGGGCGACGCCGGGCGCCCGCTGCAACGCCCGGACTCCCTCCCGCTGGGTGACTCCGCGCGGCTGACCGGGCTGCGCTGGAAGTCGTGGGGCGGTCCGACCGCGGTGGCCGGCGGCGGGCTGGTCGGGGACTGGTGCGCGCCGCAGTGCGTCCGTACGCCGTACCGGGTGACGGTCACGCTGAGCGGGCTCCAGCAACAGCAGGGATTCGCGTACTACTCCAGCGCCGGGGTGGTCGCGCCCGAGGTGCACGGTGCGAAGGCCGCCGAGCTGGGGCGGGTGAGCCTGCACCTTCCCGACGTCGAGTAGGCGAGTAGCCGAAGCAGGGGCCTGCTTCGACGTCGGGTGCCCCGGGAGTCCCGGGGTGGCGGGCGGGCGTTCGTGCCGGGGACGGTTCGAGGGACGAGTGGAACGGAGGAGGAGGGAACGGATGGGGCTGCGCGCCAAGATCGGTATCGCGATCTCCGCCACCGCGGCGGTGGTCGCGGTCCTCGTCGGCGTGCTCGTCCACCACCACACCGTCAACGCCCAGCTCGACCTGGCCGGGCACACCCTCGACAGCCGGTTGCAGACCACCGTCCAGGACCGGGCGGCCGGGATCGACACCGGGCGGGGGCTGATCAACCCCAAGGATCTGCCGGGTCCGCTGAAGGCACTGGTGGAGGGCGGCCGGCGGGGCGTCTATCTGGAGCTGGGCGGCCGTACGCCGTATCTGTGGGCGGCCACCGAGCTGGGCCCGGACATCGTCGCGCTGAAGCGCCCCTACGACCGGGAGCAGCAGACCGTCGAGGCGCTGGACCGGATGCTGTGGGTGGCCGGCGCGGCCGGTACCGGGCTGGGCTGCCTGGTCGGGCTGCTGGTCGCGCACCGGCTCGGGCGGCGGCTGACCGCCTCCGCTGCGACCGCCCAGCGGATCGCCGAGGGCGATCTGGGCGCCCGGCTGCCGAGGACCGGCAACGACGAGATCGCGCAGCTCACCGCGGCGGTGAACACCATGGCGGAGACGCTGGCGGGGCGGCTGCGGGCGGAGCGCGACGTCACCGCGAACATCGCCCACGAGCTGCGGACCCCGGTGGCCGGGCTGGTCACCGCGGCCGGTCTGCTGCCGCCGTCCCGGCCCGCCGAGATGGTCCGGGAGCGGGCCGAGCGGGTCCGCGGGCTGATGGAGGACGTGCTGGAGGTGGCCCGGCTGGACGCCCGTACGGAGGAGGTGGACCGGGAGGTGCGGCCGCTGGGGGAGCTGGTGCGGCGGGCGGTCGTGGCGGCCGACCAGGCCGGTGGGGCCGGGGCCGGGACGCCCGGGGCCGGGACGTCCGGGTGGGGTGCTTCCGGTGCGGACCGGGTGCCCGGGGAGCCGGCGTCGGTGGACGGGGCGATACGGGTCCGGGTGTTGGCTGACGGGCTGGTGGAGACCGATCCGCGGCGGGTCGAGCGGATCCTGGTCAATCTGATCAGCAATGCCCGACGGCACGGCGCGGAACCGGTGACCGTCGAGGTCGAGGGCGGCGTGATACGGGTGCGGGACGCCGGGCCGGGTTTCCCGGCGGCGTTGTTGGCGCACGGCCCGCAGCGGTTCCGGACGAGTGGCGGCCGGGGCGGGCCGGGGCTGGGCCTCGGGCTGACCATCGCCGCCGGGCAGGCCCGGGTGCTCGGGGCCGGACTGTGCTTCGCCAATCCGCCCGCGGGCGGGGCGCAGGCCACCGTCGACCTGCGGGGGGCGCTGTGCCCGGAGCGGGCCGGCGAGTGCGGCGAGGCCGGCGAGTGCGGAGAGGCGGGGGCCGCGGACGGGCGGTGAGTCGGGG
>NZ_JBHVQS010000034.1:0-90758 GCF_042886435.1 Streptomyces sp. NPDC058000 | reverse complement strand
ACGTAAAGCGAAGCAGTCCGACACACCCCAGCCCCACAGCCCCGACACCGCGGCCGAACAGCCCGCGCAGCGGACCCCGCCCCGCGCAGCGGACCCACCCGCCGCAGGCGAAACGCCGCCGCGCAACGGCAACGCCCGCGCCGCCAGGCGCAAAAACAGCAACCCCCACGGCGGGACGGCCGACAACGTGGGAAGCCAGCCAAGCGCAGCGCCGGGCCGGGCCACGCCTCACGACGCAGCCCGGCGCATCGCATCAGTCCTGTCGGCTGGAAACCTCGATGAGGTGGAACCCGAACTGGGTCTTCACCGGTCCCTGGACCGTGCCGATCGGGGCCGAGAAGACGACCGTGTCGAATTCCTTGACCATCTGTCCCGGACCAAACGATCCGAGGTCGCCGCCTTGACGACCCGAGGGGCACGTGGAGTGAGCCTTTGCGACCTCTGCGAAATCCGCTCCGGCCTCAATCTGGGCCTTCAGCTCCGACGCTTTTTCCTCGCTGGGGACCAAGATGTGACGTGCAGTTGCCCTGGCCATTTTGTTACGCCCTTTCGAGTAGACATCAACGCCGCCAAAGATTATGCGCCTAAGGGTCTTCGAGGTGGTAGCAATCACTGCCCCAACTCGCCACAAGTCCCTTCGGGCTTCCGTAAGCGGCTTCCGTAAGTCAGGCTGCACTATCTCACAGGCGATCACGCCATGGCCCACCAGACAGGGGGCCTTCCGCTGTTGTCGGTACAGGGCCGCTACTTCCGCGGCCTGGAGCGGGTGCACCTCGGATCCCACGGTTCCGGGGAGTCCGGGGTACATCCGTAGTACAGCCGACGAGATCAGCACTTGCCGTGCGTGATCAGCCCCGCGATCCCATGCATCGCCAACCCGCTCCACCAGGTCCATGGCCGCCATGCCGGCGTCCTATTCAATCGCTGCGAGCGTTCACGGGATCCCCGGGGGGCGCGCCCCCATTCCCTCCTTCCCCCCTTCCCCCTTCATTTGATCGACAGGTAGGGGACTTCCGCATGGCTATTCGCATGGCTAATTGAAGTGTTTCCACGGAACGCGGGACACCGACAAATGGAGCCCTTTTGTGTCGCAGGGATCCGAATTTGTTGGATAGCCGACCGCGACGGAAGTCAGCGAGGGAGTCTCAGCGGCTGGAAGGGTGCGGACATGAATGCGGAACAAGCCCGGCAGGTGGACGCCACGCTGCGGCGGCTCGGCAACTCCGGAGTCGTCGCGCCGGCAGACCCGGAGAACGCGGCAGGTGACCGGCGCGCGTACGACAGTGCAGACATCGAGACCCGCAAGGGCACCACCCTGGGCGCCGGCCTGGCGTCGGACGACGTGATGCGGTGGCTCCGTAGCGTCCCCGAGCAGCCCCGTCCTGGCCCTCTCCGGACGGGGCTCTCTCAGGCCCAGCACAGCAGTGGTCGTGATGAGCTTCGGGAAGTCAAAAGTGTGGGAGGCGAAGGAAACGCGCCGCTACCGCGCCCCGTACACCGGCTGCGCCGGCTCCGCAGCGGTCAGCAGGTCGCGGACGGCCGGGCCCACCTTCGCCGGAGCCCAGCGGGCGCCTTGGTCGGTGGTGGGGCCCGGCCGCCAGCCCTCCATCACGGTGATCCGGCCGCCTTCGGCTTCGAAGACCCGGCCGGTCACGCCGGTGCTGTCGGCGGAGGCCAGCCAGACGACCAGGGGGGAGACGTTCTCAGGGGCCATGGCGTCGAAGACGCCTTCCGCGGGCGTCGCCATGGTCTCGGCGAAGGTCTGCTCAGTCATCCGGGTACGGGCCGCCGGGGCGATGGCGTTGGCCTGGACGCCGTAGCGGCCCAGTTCGGCGGCGGCGACGAGGGTGAGGCCGAGGATGCCGGCCTTGGCCGCGGAGTAGTTGCCCTGGCCGACGCTGCCCAGTAGGCCGGCGCCCGAACTGGTGTTGATCACCCGGGCGTCGGGGGTGCGCCCGGCCTTGACCTCGGCCCGCCAGTGTGCGGCGGCGTGCTTGAGCGGCAGGAAGTGGCCCTTGAGGTGGACCCGCATCACCGCGTCCCAGTCGTCCTCGTCGAGGTTGACCAGCATCCGGTCGCGCAGGAACCCGGCGTTGTTCACCAGGGCGTCCAGGCGGCCGAAGGCGTCCAGGGCGGTGGCGACGAGGGAGCCGGCGCCGTCGTCGGTGGTGATGTCGCCGGTGTGCGCGACGGCCCGGCCGCCGTGTGCCCGGATCTCCTCGACGACCTGCTGGGCGGGGCCGGCGGAGGCGCCGGCGCCGTCGGCCGCGACCCCGAGGTCGTTGACCACCACGGCGGCCCCCTCGGCCGCCAACGCGAGGGCGTGGGCGCGGCCCAGGCCCCGGCCGGCCCCGGTGACGGCGGCGACGCGTCCGGTGCAGATTCCGGTCATCTCATGACTCCTTGGGGTGGTTGGCGGTGGCGGCGTCGAGGAAGGCGGGGCGTTCCCCACCGCCATGGACGAGCAGGCTGGCGCCGCTGACGTAGCCGGCGCGGCCGGAGGCGAGGAAGACGCAGGCGTCGCCGATCTCGGTGGGTTCGGCGAGCCGGCCGAGCGGGACGGTCGCGCCGACCGCGGCGACGCCCGCCTCGTCCCCGTAGTGCAGCGCGGAGAGTTCGGTCCGCACCATGCCGAGGACGAGGGTGTTGACCCGGACGTGGGGCGCCCATTCGACGGCCATCGAGCGGGCGAGGTTGTCCAGGCCGGCCTTGGCGGCGCCGTAGGCGGCGGTGCCGGGTGAGGGGCGGGTGCCGCTGACGCTGCCGATCATGATCATCGAGCCGCCGTCCGGCTGGCCGCGCATCACGTCGTACGCGGCGAGCGAGGCGGTCATCGGGGCGATCAGGTTGAGCTCGACGACTCGGGCGTGGCGTTCCGCGGCGGTCTCGCCGAGCAGCCGGTAAGGAGAGCCGCCGGCGTTGTTGACCAGGCAGTCCAGGCGGCCGTGGTCGGCGGCGACGGTGTGGAAGAACTCCCGGACGACGTCCGGTTCGCGCAGGTCGAGGGGGCGGAACCGGGCCGTGCGGCCGTCCGCCGTGACCGGGGTGTCCGGTGGCCGCCGGGCGCACACGACGACCTCCGCGCCGGCCTGGAGGAAGGCCCGGGCGATCCCGGCGCCAACGCCCCGGGTACCGCCGGTGACGACGGCGACCCGTCCGGTCAGATCGAGGTTCAGGGGCAACTGGTACCTCCCGCAGCGGGCGATCCGCTGCTAACTTCGCTACCTAACAAACGCTTGGTGGAAAGGTAGCTGATCTGCTCATGGGTGTCTCCACCTCCGCACCCGACCAGGGCGTCGCGGTCGTCACCGTGGACTTCCCCCCGGTCAACGCGCTGCCCGTACAGGGCTGGTACGACCTCGCCGACGCCGTACGGGCCGCCGGCCGCGACCCCGACGTCCGCTGTGTGGTGCTCACCGCACAGGGCCGCGGATTCAACGCCGGCGTCGACATCAAGGAGATGCAGCGGGACACCGCGGCCGGCGGCCACGGGGCGCTGATCGGCGCCAACCGTGGCTGTGCCGAGGCGTTCGCCGCGGTCTACGAGTGCGAAGTGCCGGTGGTCGCCGCCGTGCACGGCTTCTGCCTGGGCGGCGGGATCGGCCTGGTGGGCAACGCCGACGCGATCGTGGCCAGCCACGACGCGACCTTCGGCCTGCCCGAACTGGACCGGGGCGCGCTGGGCGCCGCCACCCATCTGGCCCGCCTGGTCCCCCAGCACCTGATGCGGGCGCTGTACTACACCTCGCGGACCGCCACCGCCCACGAACTACAGGCGCACGGCTCGGTCTGGAAGGTGGTGCCGCGCGACGAACTGCACGACGCGGCAATGGAGTTGGCCCGGGAGATCGCCCGTAAGGACGGCTACCTCATCCGGCTCGCCAAGGCCGCCATCAACGGCATCGACCCGGTCGACGTACGCCGTAGCTACCGCTTCGAGCAGGGCTTCACCTTCGAGGCCAACCTCAGCGGGGTCGCGGACCGGGTCCGTGACGCCTTCGGCACGGACCGGCCCCACAAGGACGAGGAGGACCGATCGTGACCGACAAGACCATGACCCCCGAGGACGTCGTCGCGCGGCTGCACAGCGGGATGACCCTGGGCATCGGCGGCTGGGGCTCCCGCCGCAAGCCGATGGCGCTGGTCCGGGCGTTGCTCCGGTCCGACGTCACCGACCTGACCGTGGTCTCCTACGGCGGACCGGACGTGGGACTGCTCGCCGCCGCCGGGAAGATCCGCAAGCTGATCACCGCGTTCGTCACCCTCGACTCGATCCCCCTGGAGCCGCACTTCCGCGCGGCCCGACAGGCCGGCGGGTTCGAGCTGAGCGAGGTCGACGAGGCGATGTTCATGTGGGGGTTGCAGGCGGCCGCCAACCGGCTGCCCTTCCTCCCGGTCCGGGCCGGCCTGGGCTCGGACGTGATGCGGGTCAACCCCGACCTGAGGACGGTCACCTCGCCGTACGAGGACGGCGAGACCTTCGTCGCGATGCCGGCACTGCGGATGGACGCGGCACTGGTCCACCTCAACCGCGCCGACCGGCTCGGCAACGGCCAGTACCTGGGTCCCGACCCGTACTTCGACGACCTGTTCTGCGAGGCGGCGGACCACGCCTACCTCTCCTGCGAGGAGCTGGTGGACGACTTCGGATCCGCCGTCCCGCAGACCCTGCTGGTCAAGCGGCACGCGGTCACCGGCGTCGTGGCGACGCCGAACGGCGCGCACTTCACCTCCTGCACCCCGGACTACGACCGGGACGAGGCGTTCCAGAAGCTCTACGCGACCACGCCCTGGCCGGAGTTCGCCGCACGGTTCCTGCACGGGGACGAGAAGAGCTACCAGTCGGCCGTCCAGACCTGGCACGAGGAGAACCGATGACCAGCCGCGCCGAATACTCCGTGCTCGCCTGCGCCGACGCCTGGCGCGGCAACGGCGAGGTGCTCGCCAGCCCGATGGGCGCCGTCCCGTCCATCGGCGCCCGGCTCGCCAAGCGGACCTTCTCCCCCGACCTGCTGCTCACCGACGGCGAGGCGCTGCTGGTGGGCCTCGACGGGCGGCCCGAGGGCTGGCTCCCCTACCGCCAGCACCTGGCCATGGTCACCGGCGGCAAGCGGCACGTGATGATGGGCGCCAGTCAGCTCGACCGGTTCGGCAACCAGAACATCTCCTGCATCGGTGACTGGGAGCGGCCCACCCGGCAGCTCCTCGGCGTCCGCGGCGCCCCCGTCAACACCCTGAACAACCCGACGAGTTACTGGGTTCCCAAGCACTCCCGGCGGGTCTTCGTCGAGCAGGTCGACATGGTCTGCGGGGTCGGCTACGACAACGCGGCCGCCGCCGGGCCGTCCGCCACCCGCTACCACCGCATCCCGCGGGTGGTCAGCAATCTGGGCGTCTTCGACTTCGCCACCCCGGACCACGCCATGCGGCTGGTCTCGCTGCACCCGGGCGTCACCGCCGCGGAGGTGCAGGAGGCCACCGGCTTCCCGCTGGCCCGCCCCGACGAGGTCCCGTACACCCGGGAACCCACCGCCGAGGAGCTGCGGCTGATCCGCGAGGTGATCGATCCGAAGGGGCTGCGCGACCGCGAGGTGCCGGCGTGAGCACCGACCGCACCCCGGCCACCGGCCCCGTCACGGACGACGCCCCCATCGACGCCCCCCTCACGGCCGACGCCCCGGTCCTCGCCACCCGGCTGACCAAGCTGGTCGGGGTGCGGCACCCGATCGTGCAGACCGGGATGGGCTGGGTGGCCGGCCCCCGCCTGGTGTCCGCCGCCGCCAACGCCGGTGCGCTGGGCATCCTGGCCTCCGCCACCATGACGCCCGACCAGCTGCGGGCCGCGGTCCGCGAGGTCAGGTCCCGCACGGACCAGCCGTTCGGCGTCAATCTGCGGGCGGACGCCGGCGACGCCGCCGAGCGCGTACGGATCATCGCCGACGAGGGCGTCCGGGTCGCCTCCTTCGCACTGGCGCCCTCGCGGGAGCTGATCGCCCGACTCAAGGACGCCGGGGTGGTGGTCATCCCGTCCATCGGGGCCCGGCGGCACGCCGAGAAGGTCGCGGCCTGGGGCGCCGACGCGGTCGTCGTCCAGGGCGGCGAGGGCGGCGGCCACACCGGGAACGTCGCCACCACCGTGCTGCTCCCCCAGGTCGTGGACGCGGTGGACATCCCGGTGATCGCCGCCGGCGGCTTCTTCGACGGCCGGGGCCTGGTCGCCGCGCTCGCCTACGGGGCGGCCGGGATCGCCATGGGCACCCGCTTCCTGTTGACCTCGGACAGCACCGTGCCGCCGGCCGTCCAGGCGCGCTACCTGGAGGCGGCGGTCAAGGACGTCACCGTCACCACGAAGGTCGACGGGCTGCCGCACCGGATGCTCCGCAGCGAACTGGTCGAGGCCCTGGAACGGTCCGGGCGCAGCACCGCGCTGCTCAAGGCGGTGCAGCACGCCGCGTCGTTCCGGAAACTGTCCGGCCTGAGTTGGGCCCAGATGGTCCGCGACGGGCTGGCGATGAAGCACGGCAAGGATCTGACCTGGAGTCAGATCCTGCTGGCGGCCAACACCCCGATGCTGCTGAAGGCATCGATGGTGGACGGCCGCACCGACCTCGGCGTGATGGCCTCCGGGCAGGTCGCCGGGGTGATCGAGGACCTTCCGTCGTGCGCCGAACTGGTCGACCGGATCATGGCCGAGGCGCACCGGTCGCTGGCGGGCCTCCCCCGCTGACCCACCGCCCGGGGTGCGGACCGGCACCGGCCCGCACCCCGGGCCCCTTCCCCCTCCCACAGGAGCTGCCGCGTGTACCCCTCCCGACGACGCGTCACCACCCTGCTCTTCGGCTCCGCGCTCACCCTCGGCGGGCTCACCGCCGCCGGCTGCGGAGCCACCGCCGCTGCCGCCACCACCCCACGTACCCCGCGGAGCACCCCGCCGCCCGACCGCCGGGTCCCGCTGCACGGTGCGGTCAACTGCCGTGATCTGGGCGGCTACCGGACCGAGGACGGAAAGCAGCTGCGGTACGGCCGGCTGTTCCGCTCCGACGCGCTCGCCAAGCTGACCCCGGAGGACGTGACCGCGCTCGGCCGCCTCGGGCTGCATACGGCCATCGACATGCGGGTGGCCTCGGAGGTCTCGTTCGACGGTGCGGACCGCCTGCCCGCCGGTCTGACGGTGACGTCGCTGCCGATCGACGACACCGGACTGTTCGCCGCGATGCAGGCGGCCATCGCCACCAAGGACCCGGTCGAGCAGCA
The DNA here is from genome assembly GCF_042886435.1 of Streptomyces sp. NPDC058000. Classification (NCBI taxonomy): domain Bacteria; kingdom Bacillati; phylum Actinomycetota; class Actinomycetes; order Kitasatosporales; family Streptomycetaceae; genus Streptomyces; species Streptomyces sp. NPDC058000. The sequence continues at coordinate 83,504 of NZ_JBHVQS010000034.1, read as the reverse complement.
GCGTCGGCTGGGCGACGGCAAGGCAGAGACCCTGATGCGTGACATGTACCCAACATTCGTCACCAGCGCCGCCAACCGCACCGCCTTCGGCGCGATGCTCACCCGGATCGCGGACGGCGACCGGCTGCCGCTGCTCTTCCACTGCACCTCGGGCAAGGACCGCACCGGCTGGCTGAGCTACCTCCTACTGCGCCTGCTCGGCGTCCCGCACGCCACCGCCGCCCAGGACTACCTGCTCTCCAACGCCCTGCGCCACGACGCCGACGCCGCGGTGCGCGCACAGCTCAAACAGGCCGGGCTGATGCAGGACCCGGACCTGCTGATCCCGCTCCAGGAGGTGCGCACCGGCTATCTGACGGCCGGACTCGACCGACTGCACCGGACCTACGGCAGCATCCCGCGCTACCTCACCGCCGGACTGGGCGTGGACGCCCGAACGACGGCCCGGATCCGCGCACAACTACTGCGCTGACCCGGACCGCGACCCGCCGGGCGGCAGCCCGGCGCCCCTCCATGAACTCGCGCCTTCCCGCATTCCATTGCAGGAAAGCGCAGGAAGTGCAGGAAAACGCAGGAGCTTGCCATGACCATCTCCCAGCCGTGATGGATCAGTGGGTGGTGCGGGTCTTCGGCCGCTTGGGAGCGTTCAGCGAGCGCCGACCCGTCCAGGTTCAGCTGATCGGCCAGGGCGTACGCGTCGACGGTCCTCCGCAGGCTCGCCACCGAGGTGAAGCGGAGGGCGCTGGCGTCCAGGTCGAGGTCCAGGTCGAGGTCGAGGTCGAACGGTTCCGGCAGGCGGACGGTACCCATGCGGGTGTTCCCCAGACCCGGGTACGGCCTTCACGTTGGGGTTGCTACAGGTTGACGCCGCCGGTGACGTCGATCTTGGTTCCGTGCGCGCGCAGTCCGGCCATGAGCGTGTCCACGTCGTCGGGAACGCCCAGTTCGGCGCCCACGATGAACGCCCGGCCACCGGCCTCGGCGATGGCCGCGGCGGTCTCCTTGGCCGCCGCCTCGTTTCTGCCGTAGTGCACGGCTACCAGAGCACCGGCCCGGGCCAGGCGTTCGGCGATGCCCCGCCCGATGCCCCGGCTGCTGCCGGTGACCAGCGTGACCTTCCCACTGAGGTTTCCCATGTTCACTCCTTGACCGTGTTCCGCAGCCTGAGCAGGCTGACGGCCCAGGTCACCGGGGTGACGCCGAACCGCTCTCAGAGGCGTTCGATGATGGTGACGTTGGCCTGTCCGCCGCCCTCGCACATGGTCTGGAGGCCGAACCGGCCGCCGGTGCGCTCCAGTTCGTTCAGCAGCGTGGTCATCAGCCGGACCCCGGTCGCACCCAGCGGGTGGCCGAGCGCGATGGCGCCGCCGTTGACGTTGACCCGCTCCGGATCGGCGCCGGTCTCCTTCAGCCAGGCCAGCACCACCGGCGCGAACGCCTCGTTGATCTCGACCAGGTCGATGTCGTCGATCGTCATCCCGGCCTTCTTCAGCGCGTACGCGGTGGCCGGGATCGGTGCGGACAGCATCCGGATCGGGTCCTCGGCACGGACCGAGAGGTGGTGGATCCGGGCGCGCGGGGTCAGGCCGTGCTCGGCCACCGCCCGCTCGGAGGCCAGCAGCATCGCGGCGGCCCCGTCGGAGACCTGCGAGGAGACCGCGGCGGTCAGTCGGCCGCCCTCCACCACCGGCGCGAGGCCCGCCATCTTCTCCAGCGAGGTGTTCCGGCGCGGCCCCTCGTCGGTGGTGACCTCCCCGTACGCGACGATCTCCCGGTCGAAGCGGCCCTCGTCGATGGCCCGGATCGCCCGCTGATGGGAGCGGAGCGCGAACTCCTCCATGTCCTGGCGGGAGATGTCCCACTTGGTGGCGATCAGTTCGGCGCCGTGGAACTGGTTGACGGGCTGGTCGCCATAGCGGGCCCGCCAGCCCTCGGAACCGGCGTACGGGCCCTGGGTGAGCCCCAGCGGCTCGGCGGCCTGGCGGCTGGCGAAGGCGATCGGGATCTGCGACATGTTCTGCACCCCGCCCGCCACGACCAGGTCCTGGGTGCCGGACAGCACCCCCTGGGCGGCGAAGTGCACGGCCTGCTGCGAGGAGCCGCACTGCCGGTCGACGGTGACACCGGGCACCTCCTCCGGCAGCCCGGCGGCCAGCCAGCAGGTCCGGGCGATGTCCCCGGCCTGCGGCCCGACCGTGTCCAGGCAGCCGAAGACGGCGTCCTCCACCGCGGCCGGATCGATCCCGGTGCGCCCCATCAGCGCGGTCAGCACGTGTGCGCCGAGGTCGGCCGGGTGGACGGCGGAGAGTCCGCCGCCCTTCTTCCCCACCGGGGTGCGGACGGCATCGACGAGGTACGCCTCGGACATGATGAACTCCTTGGTCAGATTGTGCGGATGTACCGGTCAGTCCCGCAAGGCGATGCCGTCAAGGACCATCGAGAGGTACTGGCGGGCGATCTCCTCGGGACTGTGCTGTGCGCCCGGCCGGTACCAGGAGGCCGCGACCCAGACGGTGTCGCGGACGAACCGGTACGTCAGCCGGATGTCGAGATCGGTGCGGAAGACCCCGTCGGCCACCCCGCGCTCCAACGTGCCGAGCCAGGCCCGGGCGAACCGGCGCCGGGCGTCGGCGAGGTAGCCGAAGCGCGGATGCCGGTCGGCGAGGTGCCGGGCCTCCTTCTGGTAGATCGCGACCGCGGCGCGGTGCCGGTCGATCTCCCGGAACGACTCGGTGACCAGCGCCTCGATGGTCTCCCGCGGGCCGAGGCCGGCCGCCAGGACCGCGTCGTAGCCGGCCCACAGCTCGTCCAGGAAGGCGGTGAGGATCTCGTCGACCATCGATTCCTTGGAATCGAAGTGGTAGTAGAGGCTGCCCGCGAGCATGCCGGCCGCGTCCGCGATCTGCCGGACGGTGGTCGCGTTGTAGCCCTGCGCGGCGAACACCTCGGCGGCGGTGGCGAGGAGTTCGCCGCGCCGCTCCTCACGCATGCTGCGAGCTGACCGAGACGGTCTCCCCGGTCATGTAGGAGGCGTAGTCACCGGCCAGGAAGACGATCACGTTGGCCACCTCCCACGGCTCGGCGTAGCGGCCGAACGCCTCCCTCGCCGTCAGCTCGGCCAGCAGTTCGGGGGTGGTGACCTTCACCAGGTGCGGGTGCATGGCCAGGCTGGGCGAGACCGCGTTGATCCGCACTCCGTACTCGGCGGCCTCCATCGCGGCGCAGCGGGTCAGCGCCATCACCCCGGCCTTGGCGGCGGCGTAGTGCGCCTGGCCGCGCTGGGCGCGCCAGCCCACGACGGAGGCGTTGTTGACGATCACGCCGCCCGCGCCCGCGGCCTTCATCCGGCGCAGCGCGGCCCGGGTGCAGCGGAAGGTGCCGCCCAGGGTGACGTCGATGACCTTCGCCCACTGGTCGTCGGTCATGTCGACGAGGTCGGCGGTGCCGCCGAGTCCGGCGTTGTTGACCACGATGTCGAGCCGGCCGTGCCGCTCCTCGGCGAGCGCGTACAACGCCGCCACCTGCGCCTCGTCGGTCACGTCGCAGGGCAGTCCGGCGACCCGGTCGGCCCCGAACTCCTCGGCCAGCGCGGCCGCGCTCTCCGCCAGCCGGCGGGCGTGCGCGTCGCCGATGACGATCCGGGCGCCCTCCTCCAGGAACCGGCGGGCGGTGGCGCCCCCGATCCCCGCCCCGGCGGCGGCGGTGATCACCGCCGTCCGCCCCTTGAGCAGACCGTGACCGGGCACGTAGGACGGTGCCGTCATGCCTTCGCCTCCTTCGGCAGGCCGAGCACCCGCTCGGCGATGATGTTCCGCTGGATCTCGTTGGAGCCCGCGTAGAGGGTGTCGGCGCGGGAGAAGAGGAAGAGCCGTTGCCAGTCGTCGAGGTCGTACGGCTCGCCGGCGGTGAGCATGCCGCCCGCGCCGCAGACGTCCATGGCGAGTTCGCCCAACTCGCGGTGCCAGGTCGCCCAGTAGATCTTCCCGATGGACGCCTCGGGGCCGGGGGCGCCGGCGGCGACGCCCTCCAGCATCCGCAGGGCGTTGCAGCGGATGGTTTCCAGGCCGATCCAGGCCCGCGCCAGCCGGTCGCGGATCAGTGGGTCGTCCGCCGCGCCGTTCCACCGCGCCAATTCCATCAGCGTCTCCAACTCCCGCCGGAATCCCACCTGTTGGCCGAGGGTGGAGACCCCGCGCTCGAAGCCGAGGGTGGCCATCGCGACCCGCCAGCCGTCGCCCGGTGCGCCCACCACGTGCGGGGCGCGGGCCCCGTCGAAGAACACCTCGTTGAACTCCGAGGTGCCGGTGAGCTGGGTGATCGGCCGGATGTCGACGCCGGGCCGGTCGAGCGGGACGAGGAGGTAGGAGAGGCCCCGGTGCCGGACGGAGCCCGGTTCGGTGCGGGCGACGACGAAGCACCACTGGGAGTCCTGGGCGAGTGAGGTCCAGATCTTCTGCCCGTCCACGACCCAGTCGCCGCGCTCCTCGTCCCAGGCCGCCCGGGTCCGGACGTTCGCCAGGTCCGAGCCGGCGTCCGGTTCGCTGTACCCCTGGCACCACAGCTCCCGGACGGCGGCGATCTCCGGCAGGAAGCGGGCCCGCTGCGCGTCGGTGCCGAAGGCGATCAGGGTGGGGCCGAGGAGTTGCTCGCCGATGTGGTTGACCCGGGCGGGGGCGTCGGCGAGCGCGTACTCCTCGTGGAAGGCGACCTGTTGTTCCAGGGTCGCCCCGCGCCCGCCGTACTCCACCGGCCAGCCGACGCAGGTCCAGCCCGCGGCGGCCATATGCCGTTCCCAGGCCAGGCGTTCGGCGAACGCCTCGTGTTCCCTGCCGGGGCCGCCTCGGCCGCGCAGGGCCGCGAACTCCCCGGTGAGGTTGGCCCGCAGCCACCCGCGGATCTCGGTGCGGAAGCTCTCGACGGTGGTGGGGGCCTCGACGCTGCTCATGGCCGTACGTTAACCTACCAAACACTTGTTAGGGAAGGAGGTCACCGATGACCGCCGGCGAAGAAACGCCCGTGGTGCGCTACGCCCGTCAAGGCCCGGTCGCCACCGTCACGATGAACCGCCCGGACTACCGCAACGCCCAGAACTCCGCGATGACCTACGCCCTGGACCGCGCCTTCTACCGCGCCGCGGACGACGACGAGATCAAGGTCGTGGTGCTGGCCGGCGAGGGCCGGCACTTCTCCGCGGGCCACGACATCGGCAGCCCCGGCCGGGACGCCCACCTCCCGTTCGACCGCAGGGCCGGACTGTGGTGGGACCACTCGGACAAGACCGGCGCGGAGAGCCGCTACGCCCGCGAGTCCGAGGTCTACCTGGGGATGTGCCGGCGCTGGCGGGAACTGCCCAAACCGGTGATCGCCTCCGTCCAAGGAGCGTGTGTGGCCGGCGGTTTGATGCTCGCCTGGATCTGCGATCTGATCGTCGCCGCCGACGACGCCTTCTTCGCCGACCCGGTCGTCCGGATGGGGATCCCCGGCGTGGAGTACTTCGCCCACCCGTGGGTGATGCCGCCACGGATCGCCAAGGAGTTCCTCTACACCGGCGACCGGATGCCGGCCCAGCGGGCGTACGAACTGGGCATGGTCAACCGCATCGTCCCCCGCGCCGAACTCGCCGACCGGACAAGGGAGTTGGCGGAGCACATCGCCGAGATGCCGCGGATGGGCCTGGCGCTGACCAAGCGCGCCGTCAACCAGGCAGAGGACCTCCAGGGCCTGCACACCGGCCTGGACTCGGTCTTCGGCCTGCACCACCTCGCACACGCCCACAACGCCGAGACCGCCCGGGACTCACTGGGCGGGATGGACATCAAGAAGATGAAGGAGGCCGGTTCCTGATGGACCTGGACGCCAGCGACGCCGACGCCGCGTTCCGGGCCGAGGCCCGCGCCTGGCTCGCCGCGCACGTCCCCACGACGCCACTGCCGTCGTTGGAGACCCGCGAGGGGTTCGCGGCACACCGCGCGTGGGAGCACCAACTCGCCGCCGACCACTGGTCGGTGGTCTCCTGGCCGGCCGAGCACGGCGGCCGGGACGCCACCCTCTTCCAGTGGCTAATCTTCGAGGAGGAGTACTACGCCGCGGGCGCCCCGGGCCGGGTCAGCCAGAACGGCATCAACCTCCTCTCCCCCACCCTCTTCGAGCACGGCACACCGGAGCAGCGCACCCGCATCCTCGGTCCGATGGCGACCGGTGAGGTCATCTGGGCCCAGGCGTGGTCCGAGCCGGAGGCCGGTTCGGACCTGGCGGCGCTGCGTTCGACGGCGGTACGGACCGACGGCGGCTGGCTGCTCCGCGGCCAGAAGACCTGGTCGTCCCGGGCCGCCTTCGCCGACCGCGCGTTCGGCCTGTTCCGCAGCGAGCCGGGCACCGCCCGACCGCACCAGGGCCTGACCTATCTGATGTTCCCGCTGGACGCACGCGGGGTGACGGTGCGTCCGATCGGCCGACTGGACGGCAAACCGGCCTTCGCCGAGCTCTTCCTCGACGACGTCTTCGTCCCGGACACGGACGTCATCGGCGAGCCCGGCCAGGGCTGGCGGGTGGCGATGAGCACCGCCGGCAACGAACGCGGGCTGACCCTGCGCAGCCCCGGCCGGTTCACCGCCGCCGCCGAACGGCTCACCGCGCTGTGGCGGGAGACCGCCGACCCGGCCGACACCGCGCTGCGCGACCGGGTCGCCGACGCGGTGATCGGCGCCCGCGCCTACCAGCTGTTCACCTACGCCAACGCCTCCCGGATCGCCGCCGGAGGCGACCTCGGCGCGGAATCCAGCCTGAACAAGATCTTCTGGTCGGAGCTGGACATCGCCCTCCACGAGACCGCGCTGGACCTGCTCGGTCCTTACGGCGCACTCGCCGACGACGCCGACGACGCCCCGGCACACGGCAGTTGGGCCGAGGGCTACACCTTCTCCCTCGCCGGACCCGTCTACGCGGGCACCAACGAGATCCAACGCAACATCGTCGCCGAGCGGCTGCTCGGCCTGCCGAAGGAGGCCCGGGCATGACGGAGCGCGGAAAGAACCGGGCCGGCACCGGCCGTCCCGGTCTCCCGGAAGGGCGCTGCCGATGCGCTTCCTGCTGACCGATGAGCAACGGGAGTTCGCCCGCACCCTGGATTCCCTGCTGGGCGCGGCCGGCACTCCGGCCGCGGCTCGGGCCTGGGCCGCCGGGGAGCACAAGCCCGGCCGCGACCTGTGGGCCCGGCTCGCGGAGACCGGGGCGTTCGCCCTCGCGGTCCCCGAGGAGTACGAGGGGATGGGTCCGCTCCCCCTCGAACTCGCCGTGGCCTTCACGGAGTTGGGGCGTCATGCGGTACCGGGCCCGCTGGTGGAGACCGCCGCCGCGGCGGTCTTCCTGCACCGGTTGGGGGACGCCGAGGCGGCGGCCACCTGGCTGCCGCGGATCTCCGCCGGTGACGCGGTCATCAGCCTGTGCGCGGACGGCGCCCCGTTCGCGCTGGACGCGGACGCCGCCGACGCCGTTCTGGTGGTCCGGGGCGACACGGTGTGCCGCACCGAGACCCACGGCCCGGTCCAACCCGCCCTCGACCCGGCCCGGCGGCTGTCCCGCCCGCTCGGCGGCACGGTCCTCGCCCGCGGCCCGGCGGTCAGCGCGGCGGCCGGGCACGCCACCGACCTCGCCCGGCTGCTCACCGCCGCCCAGGCGCTCGGGCTGGGCCGGGCGCTGCTGGCCGGGACCGTCGACTATGTGCGCCAACGCACCCAGTTCGGGCGGGCGATCGGTTCGTTCCAGGCGGTCAAGCACCGGCTGGCGGACGCCCTGATCGGGCTGGAGTTCGCCCAGCCGCTGGTGCACGCTGCGGCCCTGGCGCTGGCCGCGGACGCCCCGTCGGCCGGCGCGGAGGTGGCGGCGGCGAAGGTGGCGGCCGGCGAGGCGGGCTACGCCGCGGCGCGCACCGCCCTCCAGTTGCACGGCGCGGTCGGCTACACCGACGAGCCGGACCTCTCCCTGTGGATCCGCAAGGCCCGCCCGCTGCGGGACGCCTGGGGCACGCCGGCCGAGTGCCGGGCCCGGGTCCTGGCCGGATAGTCCCCGCGGACCGCGCGGACCCGGCCCCCCCGATCACCTCCGGGGGCACGGGACCGCACCTGCTTCCTCTTACGTCATCGCCTTGTGAATCAAGCGACTTGACGGTCTGTCAGTCCCAGCTCGGCGGCCAGGCGTCGCCGGTGTGCGGCGGGCGTGCCGAGGAGCTGGGCGCTGCCGTGCGCCCGCTTGAAGTAGCGGTGGGCGTCGTGCTCCCAGGTGATCCCGATCCCGCCGTGCAGTTGGATCGTCTCCCCGGCCACCGCCGAGAACGCCTCCGCGCAGGCGGACTTGGCGGCCGCGGCGTACCGGGGCAGCTCGGGCGCGCCGTCGGCGGCGGCGTACGCGGCGCCCAGCGCGATCGACCGGGCCGCCTCCACCTGGACGTAGGCGTCCGCCAGCCGGTGCTTGACGGCCTGGAAGGAGCCGATGGGGCGGCCGAACTGGACCCGTTCCCGGGCGTAGCCGACGGTCAGTTCCAGGCAGCGTTCGGCCGCCCCGACCTGTTCGGCGGCGAGCGCCACGATCCCCAGGTCCCGCACCCGGGCCAGCGCCCGTTCGCCGTCACCGTCCGCGCCCAACAGCCGGCCCGCGGCCCCGTCCAGCACGATCCGGGCCTGCGGACGGGTGGGGTCCATCGGCACCAGTCGCTCCCGGCGGACGCCGGGCCCTTCCACCGGGACGTCGAAGAGCGAGACCCCGGCGGCGGTCCGGGCGGCCACCACCAGCAGCGCGGCGTCCGCACCGTCCAGTACGTGGTCCTTGACGCCGGTCAGCCGCCAGCCGCCGTCCGGTGTCCGGTGGGCCGCGGCACGGACCGCGGCCGGCTCCCAGGAGCCGTCCTCGGCCCAGGCCAGTGCGCCCACCGCGGCCCCCTCGGCGAGCCCCGGGAGCAGTTCGGTGTCCCCGCAGGCGAGCAGGGCCTGGGTGGTCAGCACCGCGGACCCCAGGAAGGGCACGGGCGCCAGCGCCCGCCCCAACTCCTCCATCACCACATGGACTTCGAGCGGTCCGCAGCCGGCCCCGCCGTACTCCTCGGGCACCGCCAGCCCGGCCGCGCCGATCTGCCCGGTGAGCGGGCCCCAGGCGTCCGGACCGGACTGCCGCGCCAGCAACTGCCGTACCGCGGCCCGTAGTTCCTCCTGCTCGTCGGTCGGTCTCATCCGCCGCTCCTCCCTTCGTTGCTGGCCGTCCGGCGCAGCTCGCCCTTGAGGATCTTGCCGCCGGCGTTGCGGGGCAGTTCCGGTACGAGGTGGTAGTGCCGGGGCACCTTGAAGTTGGCGAGCCGTGCGCGGGCCCAGTCGGTCAGCTCCCCCGGTTCGGGCGCGGCGCCTTCGGTGGGGACGACGAACGCCACCCCGACCTCGCCGAGCCGCTCGTCGGGGGCGCCGACCACGGCGACGTCGGCGATCGCCGGATGGTCGCGCAGCACCCGTTCCACCTCCGCCGGATAGGCGTTGAAGCCGCCGACGACGTACATGTCCTTGATGCGGTCGGTGAGGGTGAGGAAGCCGCGGTCGTCGAGGACGCCGACGTCGCCGGTGTGCAGCCAGCCGTCGGGGTCCACGGCGGCGGCGGTGGCGGCGGGGTCGTCGAGGTAGCCTGGCATGACGTGGTAGCCGCGGGTCACCACCTCGCCCGGTTCGCCGGGTGGCAGGGGTCGGTTGGCCGGGTCGACGATCCGCAACTCCGTGCCGGGGAGCGGCAGTCCGACGGTGTGCGCGAGGGTTTCGGCATCGGCGTCGGTCGGGCAGATGGCGACGACCCCGGCGGATTCGGTCAGCCCGTAGGCGGTGAAGACGTCCGGGATCCCGAGTTCCGCGCGGATCCGTACGACGAGTTCGGCGGGGACGAGGGCGGCCCCGGTGCCGGCCAGCCGCAGCGAGTCGAGGCGGTGCCGGGCGCGTTCGGGGTGGTGGAGCAGGCCGTGGAAGACGGTCGGCGGGCCCATCAGCACGGTGATCCGCTCGTCGGCGGTGCGTCGCAGGATCCGGTCGGCGTCGTAGACCGGTTCGGGCAGCATGGTGGCGCCGCGCAGCAGGCAGGCGAGGATCCCGGCCTTGTAGCCGAAGGTGTGGAAGAAGGGGTTGACCAGCAGGTAGCGGTCGCCGGCACGCAGGGTGACCAGCCGTGCCCAGGCGTCGAAGACCCGCATGGTCTGGCCGTGGGTGGCGAGCACGCCCTTGGGGCGGCCGGTGGTGCCGGAGGTGAAGAGGATGTCGGACAGGTCGTCGGGGCCGACGGCGTCGGTGCGCGCGGCCAGTTCGGCATCGCCGGTGCGCCGGCCGGCCGCGAGGTAGGTGTCGTAGGAGAGGGTGCCGGGCCGTTCCGCTTCCCGGGGCGGGCCGTCGTCGCGGAGCAGCACGGTGCCCCGGAGCCGCCCCAGGTCCTCGCCGGAGTCGTGCAGCAGGTCGTCGTAGTCGCAGCCGAGGAAGCCGCGGGCGGTGAACAGCACGGTGGCGCCGCTGCGCCGGATGATGTCGGCGGCCTCGGCCGCTTTGTAGCGGGTGTTGAGGGGTACGAGGACGGCGCCCACGGAGACCGCGCCGAGGACGGCGGTGATCCACTGACGGCTGTTGGGGGCCCAGACGGCGATCCGGTCCCCGTGCCGTACTCCGTAGGCGATCGCGGCGCGTGCCGCGGCGGTGATCTCCTTCTCCAACTCTGCGAAGGTCCAACGGACTTCGCCGTCGGACAGCGCTTCACGGTCACCGTGGGCGCGGGCCGCGTGGGCGGCGAGTCGTGCGACGGTGGCCGGTGCCGCCGGCTGCGGCGGCCCTTGAGTGGTGTGGTGTGCCCAGGTCATCGGCCCTCCCGCTCCCTTGCTCGGAGGTGGCGGTGATGTGCGGTGCGGTACCGCCTACTTGACGTGTGGACGTGGCCGGTATCCAATCACAGTGTTTCGGTTAGGCATATACCTAGTAGAAACAAGTAGAGAAAATAACTCCACTCGGGAGGTCGCGTGCCCACCTACACCCCGCCCACCACTCCCGCCACACGGTGCGACGACGCCGCGATGCGGGACACCCTCAGCCGCTTCTGCACCGGCGTGGCGGTGATCACCGCAAGCCAGCCCGACGGACGGCCGGCCGGTATGGCCGTCCAGTCGTTCTCCTCGGTGTCCCTGGACCCGCCGCTGGTGTGCTTCTGCCCGGCCGGGACGTCCACGACCTGGCCGAAGATCAACGCGGTCGGACGGTTCGCGGTCAACGTCCTCGCCGCCGACCAGCAGGAGCTGTGCCGGCAGTTCGCGGTCACCGGCGGCGACAAGTTCACCGGCGTCGACTGGCGTTCCGGTATCAACGGCGCACCGCTGCTGACCGCGGCGCTCGCCACCATCGAATGCGAGGTGGCGGACGTACTGCCCGGCGGCGACCATCTGATCGTGCTCGGCCGGGTCACCGCCCTGACACCCCCGGAGCGACTGCGCGAGACCGACCCGCTGCTCTACTTCCGGCGCACCTACGGGCGCTTGGGCCCGTCTTCGCCGGGAGCGGCGTCGGCGTCGGCGGCCTCCGCGGCCACCATCTCGTCCAAATCGGCCAGCATCGCGTCCGCCAGGTCGCGTTCGGAGGCGTAGTACCGCTCCGACCACTTCAACGCGAGCGAGGGGTAGGCCCAGGCCGCCTCGGCGCGGGCGCCGGCGGCGTCCGCCTCGGCGCGCTGCCGCATCGTCTCGGCGTACTCCCGGTGCCGACCCAGCACCTCGCGCATCTGCTCGGCCTCCAGCAGGTGCCCCAGCCAGAGCCGCAGCATCACGCCGTGCTTGAGCACCGGCGGCTCCACGGGCGCCTCGCGCGCCCATCGGCGGACCGCCGCCATGCCCTCGTCGGTGATGACGTAGACCCGCTTGTCGCGGTTGCCGGTCTCCTGGGCGACCATCCGCGAACTGACGTAGCCGACCTTCTCCAGGCGCTTGAGCTCGCCGTAGATCTGGCTGAACGACGGGCTCCAGTAGAAGAAGCGCAGCGACCAGTCCGACCACTTCTTGAGGTCGTAACCGGACAACTCCTCACCGAAGGAGAGGAGTCCGAGCACCGCCCAGCTGGTCGCCGGCAGCGCCGGGCGCTCCGCGTCGTCCCCGGCCTGCGCTCCGCGCGCCTTCTTCTCCGTCACGCTCCGCAGTCTACGGCCTAGCCGATCCCCCACCTGACGGGACATCGCAGGCCCCCTTCCCTCTCACCGCGTATACCTGCTAGACATATTCCTATTAGAAATAGTCTCCCCATCCTCCAGAACCAGGAGGCAGTTCCATGAAGTTCTCGATGATCTTCGAGGCACAGCTGGCCGACCCGACGCCCGAACGGGAGCGCCAGGTCATCCACGACTGCGTCGAACAGGCCGTCTACGCCGAGGAGATGGGCTTCGACCGCATCTGGGCGGTGGAGCACCACGCGCTGAGCCAGTACGCGCACATGAGCGCCTCGGAGATCTTCCTCACCTGGGTCGCCGCCCGGACCTCCCGGATCCGGATCGGCCACGGCGTGGTCACCATGCCGTTCGGCTACCAGCACCCGGTGCGGGTAGCCGAACGGGCCGCGATGCTCGACGTCCTCTCCGGCGGCCGCGTGGACATCGGCGCCGGACGCGGCGCCACCAAGCAGGAGATGTCGATGTACGGGGTCCGGCCCGAGGACACCTACCCGCAGATGGAGGAGGCGTTGCAGATCTTCAGCAACGCCTGGCGGGAGGAGACCTTCGAGTGGCACGGCACGCTCGACATCGGCCCCGGCGCGATCCTCCCGCGCCCCGTGCAGGGCCCGCACCCGCCGCTGTTCATGGCGTGCAGCAAGCACGACACCCTCAAGCTCGCCGCCGAACTGGGCATCGGCGCCCTGGTGATGGGGTTCGCCGGCGCCGACGACGTGCGCACCATGCGCAAGGTCTACGACGAGGCGATCGCCACCCGCGGCGGCGACCGGCTGGTCTCCACCGAGACCAACGACCACTTCTCCGCGCTCTGCCCGACGATCGTGCTGGACGACGGCCCGGCCGCGTACCGCCTCGGCACCCGCGGCCAGCGGTTCTTCGCCGAGGCGATCGCCCACTGGTACGGCAACGGCCCGGCGCCCACCGTCCACGACGAGCACGACGACCACGTGGCGGCGCTGGCACAGGACCGCCAGGAGCTGGTCGCCAAACTGCACGAGGCCAACATCCCGGCCCGCCCGGTCGACACCGGCACCTACAACGCCCAGCACGCCTACGGCACCGCCCAGGACGCCATCGCCTACGTCGAGCAGCTGCGGGAGATCGGGGTGGACGAGGTGATGTGCCTGATCCAGATGGGCACCGTGCCGCAGGAAGCCTGCATGGAGACCATCCGGCACTGGGGCGAGACGGTCATCCCGCACTTCCGGGCCCTGGAGGGACAGGCATGACCGCCGACGGAGTGTCCTTGGACGGCAAGGTCGCGGTGATCACCGGCGCCGGGCGCGGGCAGGGCGCGGCCGAGGCCCGCCTGTTCGTGGCCTCCGGCGCCCGGGTGGTGCTCGGCGACGTCCGCGAGGAGGAGGGCCGGGCGCTCGCCGCCGAACTCGGCGACGCGGCCCGGTTCGTCCGGCACGACGTCACCGACGCGGACGGCTGGCGGACGGTCGTCGACACCGCGGCCACCGCCTTCGGCCGGCTGGACGTCCTGGTGAACAACGCCGCCCTGTGGCGGACCGCACCGGTCGACCAGGAGACCGAGGAGAACTTCGACCGCCTGCTGCGGGTCAACCTCCTCGGCCCCTTCCTGGGCATCCAGGCGGCCGTCCCCGCACTACGGAGCGCGGGCGGCGGCTCGATCGTCAACATCTCCTCGACCGCCGGACTGCGGGGCATCCCGGGGCACTCGGCCTACGGGGCGAGCAAGTTCGGGCTGCGCGGGCTCACCAAGTCCGCCGCGCTGGACCTGGCCGCGGACCGGATCCGGGTCAACTCCGTCCACCCGGGCATGATCGACACCCCGATGGTGGCGGGCGCCCTGGGCCCGGCCCCCGGCGAACAGGAGTGGCCAAGGGTGCCGCTGCGCCGCATCGGCCGCCCCGACGAGGTGGCGGAGCTGGTCCGCTTCCTGGCGTCCGACGCGTCCGCGTACATCACCGGCGCGGAGTTCGCGGTGGACGGGGGGTTGACCACCCGATGACCGACGCCCCGCCCGGCCCCGCGGCCGGCGGCCCCGACCCGCTCTCCCCCCGGGCGCGGGCGATCGTGGACGCGATGTCCGCGGGCTTCCCCGACCCGGCGCGCGGCCCGTTGGACGCCGCCGCGCTGCGCCGCGCCTCCCGGGCCGCGCGGCCCGAACCCGGGGACGGCACGGTTACCGCGGCCGACCGCACCGTCCCCGGCCCGCCCGGCGCCCCCGCCCTCCCGGTGCGCGTCTACCGGCCGGACGCCCCCGCCGCCGGCCCCCGCCCGCTGGTCGTCTTCTTCCACGGCGGCGGCTGGGTCCTCTGCGACCTGGACACCCACGACGGGCTGTGCCGCCAACTCGCCCGGCGCTGCGACGCGGTGGTGGTCTCCGTGGACTACCGCCGGGCCCCGGAGGACCGCTTCCCGGCCGCCGCCGAGGACGCCTACGCGGCGACCCGGTGGGCCCTCGCGCACGCGGCGGAGCTGGGCTGCGACCCGGCCCGGGTGGCGGTCGCGGGCGACTCCAGCGGGGGCAACCTGGCCGCCGCGGTCACCCTGCTGACCCGGGACCGCGGCGGGCCGCCGCTCGCCGCCCAGCTGCTGGTCTACCCGGCCCTCGACCACCGCCTGGCGGGCCGCTCGGCCGTCGCGTACGCCACCGGCTTCTTCCACACCACCGCCCACATGCGCTGGTACTGGGACCAGTACCTGGGCCCGGACGGCGACCGGGGCAACCCGTACGCCGCGCCCGGCCTCGCCCCGGATCTGACCGGTCTGCCGCCCGCCCTGCTGGTGCTGCCCGAGTGCGACCCGCTGCGGGACGAAGGGCTCGCCTACGGACGGGCGCTGCGGGCCGCCGGCGTCCCGGTGCGGGTGGACGCGTACCCGGACACCTTCCACGGGTTCCTCGGCGCCGCGGGAACGCTGCCGGCGGCGGACGCCGCGTTGGAGGCGGCCGGCAACTGGCTGGTCGGCACCCTGCGTGACGGCGGCGTGACGAGCGGGTGAGGGACGGGTGGCGAGGGTGGTGACAGTGTGCGGGGGAGCCGTGGCGGCCCGTCGATGCGGTGCGCCGCCGCACGTCGAGTGCCAGACTTGAAGCACCGCGCCCGGCGGCCGGCCGGGGCCTGGGGACCGAGGGGAACGACATGACCTGGGCATCTTGGACGACGGTGGGGATCCACGCCCGCCCCGGCGCGGTGCAGACCGAGGAGATCGGCCCGATGCAGGGCGATCTGACCATCCACACCACGTGGTCGGAGGACGAGGCGCACGTCGCCGTGCAGTACACCGGGTCCTCGGACTGGTACACCATGGTCGGCAGCCCCGTCCCGTGCCACTCGGAGGCGGACAGCCGCGCCTTCCACCAGGCCGTCGTCGAGGCGGTCCGCGGCGGCGAGAAGGCCCAGGCATCGCTGGAGGAGCTCTTCCGCACCGGCTAGGGCCGGCCCTGAGGCGCGCCCTCCATCCCTGACCGACCGGCCGGGACGGCATCAGCCGTCCCGGCCGTCGTCGTGTCCGGAAAATCTTTCGCGCGCCCGCACAACCCCCGTGCGGTCCGGTGAGTCTTTCCCGCCAGAACACGATTGGTCATCTTCCGACTACCTAAAGCTGATCAATTATCAATTTTTGACTACCTAGCGTTGAAAATTGATCATTCCTCTTTACATGCCCATGCCAGACATACCAGGGTCTGTGCGGGGCCGGACGGCCCCCGCGGTGTGCAACGCCACCGCGTGTACGGGCGGTTGACGCATGCCACCGCCCACAGCACATAAGGACGCAATTCTGTGCGTAGGCCCCACATACGCAGCCGCCACCTGGCGATAGCCCTGGCCGTCACCACGGCCGCCACCCTCACCGCCGGCGCGGCCATCGCGGCCCCCGCCGCCCCCGCCGCCCCCTCGACCGCCGGCACCCCCTCCCTCGTCGCCACGGCACGCGCCGCCGCCTACGCGCACTCCGCGACGACCGGCGTCAGCAAGCAGGACACCCTCACGGTCACCGACACCCTGGTCGACCCCGACGGCCACCGGCACGTACGGTTCGTTCGGACCCACCGCGGTATGCCGGTGCTCGGCGGCGACCTGGTCATCCACCTCGGTGCGGACTCCGCCTACCAGGGCGTGACCCGGGCCGCCCGCCACCAGGTCGACCTCCCCGCCACCGACCCGAAGCTGTCGGCCCACCAGGCCGCCGCCAAGGCCGCCGCCGCGGCACAGGGCACCGCCGGCGAGCCCCAACTCGTCGTCGACGCCCGCGAAGGCCGGACCGCGCTCGCCTACCAGGTGCAGGTCGACGACAGCCGCACCGTCGAGGCCGGCGGCGCCCGGACCGTCGTCATCGACGCCACCACCGGCAGCGTCCTCAGCAACATCCCGGTCAACGACCCGTTCCTGTCGCCGTCCGTCCTGCACAAGCTCCGGCAACGGGGCGAGCGCCTCACCCCCGGCACCGCGGCGGCCACCACCCCGGCCGCCCCGAACAAGCCCGCCGCCGGCCACTACCCGGCCCCGGCCACCGGCACCGGCGCGTCCCTCTTCGTCGGCACCGTGCCGCTGTCCACCACGCAGACCGCCAAGAACGCATTCGTCCTGCGGGACGGCACCCGCGGCAACACCGAGACCCGGGACGCCGGCGGCAAGGAACTCGACAAGTTCATCGCCGCCAAGCCCCTCACCCACGGCACCAACCGCTGGGGCAACGGCACCACCGCCGACCGGACCACCGCCGCCGTCGACGCCCAGTTCGGCATCACCAGCACCCTGGACTTCTACAAGAAGACCTTCGGACGCAAGGGCATCAAGAACGACGGCGCCGGCGCGCACGCCCTGGTCCACTTCGGCAAGAACGTCGGCAACGCCTTCTGGTCCTCGGACTGCGGCTGCATGCTCTACGGCGACGGGGACGGCAAGCTCTTCACCAAGCCGCTGGTCGTCCTGGACGTCACCGGCCACGAGCTGACCCACGGCGTGGTCGACGCCACCGCCGGCCTCCAGCCCACCCGCGTCGACGCGGAGGGCCACCAGTTCGGCGAGCCGGGCGCGCTCAACGAGTCGCTCGCGGACATCTTCGGCAGCGCCGTGGAGTTCGCCGCCAACAACCCGAAGAACCCGCCGAACTACCTCATGGGCGAGAAGCTCGGCCTGGCGCAGAAGTTCCTGCGCCGACTGGACAAGCCGTCCCTGGACAAGCTCGAAGGGACCGTCGACTACTGGTCGAAGGACACCTACGACACCGAGGTGCACGCCGGCTCCGGCGTCTCCTCGCACGCCTTCTACCTGCTGGCCGAGGGCAGCGGCAAGAAGACCATCGGCGGGGTCGCCTACGACTCCCCCACCTACGACGGCGCCAAGGTGACCGGCATCGGCCGGGACAAGGCCACCGCGATCTTCTACCGGGCGCTCACCCGGTACATGGTCTCCACGACCGACTTCCACGACGCCCGGACCGCCACCCTCCAGGCCGCCAAGGACCTCTACGGCGCGGGCAGCACCGCGTACCGGACGGTCGACCGGGCCTGGGCCGCCGTCAACGTCACCACCGCCAACGCGCCCACGCGGTGACGCGATGACGCGATGACGCGATGACGCGATGACGCGAAGCTGACCCGACGGGACGCGGTGCCCCGCCACGCGCGGGGCGCCGCGTCCTGGCCCGCCCGGGCTGCCGACGCCTACGTTGACGCCATGACCGTGCGCACCGACCGGGCCCGTCGCCCCGGCAGCCTCGCCGCGGCGGGCGTCTTCGCGATCGGCATGGCGGGCACGACCCTGCCCACCCCGCTCTACGGGCTCTACCGCCAACAGCTCGGCTTCTCCGAACTGATGGTGACCGTGGTCTTCGCCACCTACGCCCTCGGGGTGATCACGGTCCTGTTCGGCGCGGGCAACCTCTCCGACGAGACCGGTCGGCGCCCGGTGCTGTTCGCCGCGCTGGGGCTGTCCGCGGCGAGCGCCCTGTGCTTCCTCTTCGAAGGCGGGCTGCCGATGTTGCTGCTCGGCCGGGTGCTGTCCGGCTTCGCGGCCGGACTGTTCAGCGGCGCCGCCACCGCCGCCGTCCTGGAACTGGCCCGCCCCGGCCGGGAGTCCCGGGCCGGCTTCGCCGCCACCGCCGCCAACATGGGCGGTCTGGGCTGCGGCCCGCTCCTCGCCGGTCTGCTCGCGCAGTACGCGCCCCGGCCGCTGGCCCTCCCCTTCCTCGTCCACCTGCTCCTGCTGGCCGTCGCCTCGCTGGTGACCGGGCTCCTCCCGGAAACCGTCGCGCACCCGCACCGGCCGCGCTCCCGCCGGCCCCAGGGGCTGGTGGTCCCCCCGGCGGTCCGCGGGGTGTTCGCGCCCGCCGCGGTCGCCGCGTTCGCCGGTTTCGCACTGCTCGGGCTGTTCACCGCGATCGCGCCGAGCTTCGTCGCGCAGACCCTCGGCGTGCACAACCTCGCGGTTTCCGGGGCGGTCGTCTGCACGGTCTTCCTCGGCTCGACCCTCGGCCAGTCCTTGACCGGCCGGATCGGCGTGCGCGCCGCGCTGCCGACCGGCTGTCTGATCCTGGTACTGGGACTCCTCCTGGTCGGCGCCTCGCTCGCGGCGACCTCGCTGCCCGTCCTGGTCGCCGGCGCGCTCTGCGGCGGCACCGGCCAGGGCCTGGCGTTCCGCGCCGGGCTCACCGCGGTCAGCGCCGCCGCCCCGTCGGAGCACCGCGGCGGCACCCTGTCGGCCTTCTTCCTCGTCGCCTACCTCGGCATCTCCCTGCCGGTGGTGGGCGTCGGCGCGCTCAGCACGGAACTGGGGCTGCGCGGCGCGGGCCTCACCTTCGCGGGGTGCGTCATCGCGGTGGCGGTGGCGGTCGGCGGGTACGTCCTGCGGCGCCCGCTGCCGGCGGAGCGTCCGGCCTGATGCCGCACGGCCCGACCGGGACTGGCTCGCCGCGTTCCGGGAAGGGCTCCAACGACGGCTGTCCGCCGTCGAGTTGAGACATCTGCTCCAGAAGGTGAGACCTCGGGAAGGGGGACCGCCCGTCCGCCGGCAGACCCGGCGGTGACGATCCGGTGGCCGCGCACCACACCGGTACAGGGCCCGCGCGCAGGCATCGTGCCCCGTGCCGGAACATCGGCACACCGCATCACAGGAGTCCTCGTATGGCCGACACCCACCACCACGCCCGTCCGGACGACGCCACGGCCGCAGCAGTCGACCCGGCATCCCCCTGCGACCTGCTCGTCCGGGACGCCCGCCTGCTCGTCATCGACGGCGACACCGAGATCCCCGGCGGTTGGATCGCGCTGCGGGACGGCCGGGTCGCGGCGTACGGTCCCGCCGGCGCCGAGCCGGCGCGGGCCGCCCGTACGCTCTCCGCCGCCGGCCGCCTGGTCACCCCCGGCCTGATCAACACCCATCACCACCTGTACCAGAACCTCACCCGTTCCTACGCGCCCGCCGTCAACGGCACCCTCTTCACCTGGCTCACCACCCTCTACCCCCTCTGGGCCGCCCTCGACGAGGAAGCCGTCCACCTCTCCACCTACGTCGGCATCGCCGAACTGCTCATGGGTGGCTGTACCACCTCGACGGACCACCACTACGTCCATCCGCGCCCCCGCCTGATCGACGCCCAGATCCGCACCGCCCAGGAGTTGGGCTTCCGCTTCCACGCCACCCGCGGCTCGATGACCCGCTCGACCGAGGACGGCGGCCTGCCGCCCCGCTCGGTCACCCAGACCGCCGAGGAGGTGCTGGCGGACAGCGAACGCCTGGTCCGCGCGTACCACGACCCGGCCCCGGGCGCGCTGACCCGGGTCGCGCTCGCGCCCTGCTCACCGTTCTCGGTGACCCGGGAGCTGATGACCGCCACCGCCGAGCTGGCCGAGCGGCTGGACGTCCGGCTGCACACCCACCTCGCCGAGGACCCGGACGAGGACACCTACTGCCTGGACACCTACGGCTGCCGGCCGGTCGAGTACTTCGAGTCCGTCGGCTGGATGACCGACCGCACATGGGTCGCGCACTGCATCCACCCCACTAAGCAGGAGCGCGCCCGGCTCGCCGCCGCCGGTGTCGGGGTGGCGCACTGCCCCAGCTCCAACATGCTGATCGCCGGCGGCACGGCGGCGGTCCAGGAGATGCGCGGGCTGGGCATGCCGGTCGGCATCGGCTGCGACGGATCGGCCTCGACCGACCACGCCTCGCTGTGGCTGGAGACCCGGGGCGCGCTGCTGCTCGGCCGGTACCGCGGCGGCCCGGCGGCGATGACCGCCCGGGACGCCCTGGACGTCGCCACCCGCGGCTCGGCCCGCTGCCTGGGCCGGGCGGACGAGTTGGGGCACCTGCGCCCCGGGGCCTGTGCCGACCTCGTCGTCTGGGACACCCCCGAGGTGGCGCTGGCCGGGGCGCTCACCGACCCGGTCGAGGCGTGGCTGCGCTGCGCCCCGTCCCGGGCCTGGACCACGGTCGTCGGCGGCCGGGTCCTCGTCGACGGCGGGGAGCTGCAACTCCCCGAGTTGACAACGAAGTTGCGGGAGCACGCCCGGGTCGCCCGGCGGATGCAGGGCCTTGACTGACGTAGCGTCAGTCGGCTGCTGGCGCCCCCTCGGCCCGGCGTCGCCCGTGGTGGAATGCGAAGTGGAGCCCCAGGGCGACCACCAGCGCCGCGGTCGAGGGGCTGCCGAAGACCAACTGCCACCACTCCGGGAAGCGGTGGTAGAGGCGCGGGGCGACGACCGGCAGCATCCCGGTGCCGATCGCCGCCGCCGCGATCAGCAGGTTGTCGCCCTGGTCGAGCCCGGCCCGGCGCAGGATGTCGATACCCACCGCGGCGACGGTGGCGAAGCACATCAACGAGGCTCCGCCGACCACGGGTTGGGGGAGGGAGGCGATCAGCTCGCCCAGTTTGGGGAGGGTGCCCAGGAGCACCATCACGACGCCGCCGGCCGCGGTGACGTACCGGCTGCGGATGCCGGTCATGAGGGTCAGTCCGATGTTTCCGGCGAAGACCGTGTCGGGGAAGGAGTTCATGGCGCCGCCGAGCACCCCCGACAGGCCGTCGGCGGCCAGGCCGCGGCCCAGCGCCCGGTCGGTCAGCGGCCGCTCCACCGCCTCGGCGACCGCGATCATCTGCGCGGTGGACTCGGCGAACACCACCAGCATCACCACGCACATGGAGACCACCCCGGCGAGCGGGAAGGTGGGGGCGCCGAAGCGGAACGGGGTGACCAGCCCGATCCAGTCCGCGTCCGCGACGCCGGAGAAGTCGGTGAGCCCCATCGGGATCGCCGCCAGGGTCCCGGCGAGCAGTGCCAGCAAGACGCTCACCTGAGCCAGGAAGCCGCGCAGGAACCGCCGGAGCAGCAGCAGGAAGCCGATCACCCCGCCGGCCAGGGCCAGGTGGGCGGGCGGGGCGTAGTCCGCCGCGGCGGGGTCCGGTCCGGCGATCATGCCGGGGGCGGCACCGATCAGCGCCAGCCCGACGACGGTGATCACCACCCCGCTGACCAGCGGCGGGAACGCCCGCAACAGCCGGGCGAACGGGACGGCGACCAGCATCCCGAAGAGCCCGGCGGCGATCATCGAGCCGTAGACCGCGGGCAGCCCGTACTCCCGGGCGATCATGATCATGGGGGTGACGCAGACGAAGGACCCGCCGGTGACCAGCGGCAGCCGGACCCCGAGGAACCGCCCGGCGCCCAGGCTCTGTACGACGGTGACCAGGCCGGCGACGAAGACGTCCGCGTTGACCAGGGTGCTGACCGCCTCGCCGGACAGTCCCGCGCCGGCGCCGAACATCAGCGGGACGGCGATCGCGCCCGCGTACATCACCAGTGCGTGCTGCACCCCGAGGCTCATCGTCCGGCCGGCGGTGGGGTGCCGTTCGCCGTCGGTGCGGACGGGTCGGGGGCGGCGGAGCGGCGTGCGACGCGGCGTCAGGGGCATGACGGACCTCTCGGGCACGGGTGGGGCCGGGCGGTGGGGGAGGCGCCCGGCCCCTGCCGTCTGCGGCGCGGGCCGGTCGCAGCTGCCGTTGGGAAAAGGCCGGGTGACGGTCAGTCGCTGCGGGCCGCGCGCAGCCGGGCGGCCTCGCGGGGCGAGTTGGCGTTGGGCTTCCCGGCGCGCGAGCCGCCCAGCTTCTCGGCGAGGTGCCGGCCGACGGTGGTGGGCGGGTACAGCGGCTCGGTGCCCACCGGGACGCAGCCGGGCAGGCAGCTGATCTCGGCGTCCCAGTTGCCGTCGTGGAAGAACGCGGCGGAGCGGCGGCGCACCACGTGTCCGGTGGCGTCGGTCGGCGGCAGCACCCGGTGCATGGTCGACAGCCATCGGTCGTTGGTCCAACGCGCCAGCAGATCACCGAGGTTGACCAGCAGACAGCCCGGTTCGGGCAGGACGTCGTGCCAGCACCCCTCGGTGTCGAGGATCTGCAGCCCGGGGACCCGGTCGGCCCACAGCACGGTGACGATGCCGTAGTCGGTGTGGGCGCCCATCCCCATCTGGTCGCGGTCGACGACAAGTCCCTGCTCGGGGAGCAGGTAGTGGTTCATCCGGAGCACGTCGAGCGAGTGGTCGGTGAACGGTACGAAGTAGTCCGCGGGCAGTCCCAGGGCGTGCGCGAAGATCCCGGTCAGCCGCCGGGCGAGCCCGCCCGCCTGCGTGCACCACTCCGTCACCGCTTCCCGGTAGCCCGGCACCGGCGGCCAGAGGTTGGCCGGATAGTGCGCCTCGGGCAGGTCGAGGCCGGGGAAGGCGGCCGCCTCCGCGCCGACGTTGAACGCTTCGAAGAGGTCCTCGGCCGCGGCGGGCACCCCCAGGCTCAGGCTGAGCTTCTCGGTGCGCGGCGGGGTGTAGCCGCGGTTGACGTCCGGCGACGGGGCGCGCAGCGCCTTCTTCTCGTCCATCGGGAGGCCGAAGAAGTCGTCCAGCGCCGCGGCGAACGCGCGCACCGCGGCTTCGGGGATCCCGTGCCCTCTGATCTGCATGAATCCGACGGTGCGGGCCGCCTGGTCGATCTCGCCCGCAATGCCGGCCCGGTCGGCGGCGGTGCCGTCCGTCCAGGCGGAGATGTCGATGACGGGTACGTCGAGTACGCCGTTCACGGCCGTGGCCCTGCCCATCGCATGCCTTCCTTCTGTCGCGCTCGGTCCCCTCCGGGGCGCTCGGCGGTCCCGCTCGGCGCCCACCCACCTCTATCCGCTTCAACAGTTTGATGAACGCCTTGTGAACGACCTCCTGGGGAACAAGCTGAAAGCAGCCGGCCGTTGGCCGATATCCGCAGGTCAAATCCCCTCTATGCGGCGACACTTCGCCGAATACCGAACAGTTGCCGACCTAACCTCCCTCGCATGACCACCCCCTCCCGGGACACCACCCGCGCACCCCGCATACTGCCCTCCGACCCCACCCCCTCCCGCCCCTCCGCCAGTCGCCCCGCCCTGGCGGCCGCGTCCGTCACCGTCGTGCTCTGGGCCTCCGCGTTCGTCGCCATCCGCGGCGCCGGCGCCGCCTACTCCCCCGGCGCGCTGGCCCTCGGCCGACTCCTGACCGGCTCCCTGGTCCTGGGGGTGTTCCTGCTCGTCCGGGGCGGCGGCCGGCCGCCGCGCGCCGCCTGGCCGGGCATCCTCTGCTCGGGCGTGCTGTGGTTCGGCGTCTACACGATCGCCCTCAACTGGGGCGAACGGGAGGTGGACGCCGGCACGGCGGCGCTGCTCGTCAACACCGGCCCCGTCCTGATCGCCCTGCTCGGCGCCCGGTTCCTGGGCGAGGGGCTGCCGCGCCGACTGTTCGCGGGGCTGGCGGTCTCCTTCGCGGGCGTGGCGGTGGTGGGCCTGTCGATGTCCAGCGGCGGGCGGTCGTCCGTGCTCGGCGTCCTGCTCTGTCTGCTGGCCGCCGTCGGCTACGCCGGCGGGGTGGTCGCCCAGAAGCCCGCCCTGCGCCACACCAGCGCGCTGACGGTGACCTGTTACGGCTGCCTGACCGGCGCCGTCGCCTGTCTCCCGTTCGCCGGCACCCTGGTCTCCGAGGCGGCCCGCGCGCCCCTCGCGGCGACCCTGAACATGGTCTACCTCGGCGTCTTCCCCACCGCCGTGGCCTTCACCACCTGGGCGTTCGCCCTGGCCCGCAGCACCGCGGGCCGGATGGGCGCCACCACCTACGCGGTACCGGTACTGGTGGTCCTGATGTCCTGGCCGACCCTGGGCGAGGTCCCCGGCCCGCTGACCCTCGCGGGCGGGGCACTGTGCCTGGTCGGCGTGGCGCTCACCCGCCGACCGGCACGCCGACCCCGCTTCCCCGATCGTGCGTGAGGAGGTCCGGGGCCTGTCCGACCCTGTGCCACCGGACACGCGCTAAACGACGTCTAAGCCCGGAGGGTGGCCGTCGCGCGGGACCAGACCTCGTCCGGCGCGGCGCACGGGACCTCCCAGGTGGACGACGTCACGGTGCCGCGCCCCCGGTAGCGGAGCATGACCGCCACATGCGCCGGCGTGCCCAGGAATCCGGCGAGCGCGGCGCGGTCCCGCCAGATCGCCACCGCCCCGCAGCGGCGGGCCATCGGGCGGGCCCAGAGCCACATGCCGTGTGCGCCGTCCAGTGCGGGCCAGTCCGCCGCGAGCCGGCGTGCCGCGCGGTACACACCGGGCAGGTCCGCGACCGTGGACAGCCGGAGGTCGGTGACGCTGACGAGCGCGGGGCCGGCCCGGCCGCTGTCCGGGCCGGCGATCCAGGAGGTCCTCAGCACGCCGGCGCCCGCCAGTCCGGCGAACGGCCCAGCATCGTCAGGATCCGGTCCAGCGTCCTGGCGCCTTCGGCCACCGGCAGGCCGGGCCGGAAGGAACTGCCGGTGGCGAGCCGGGCGGCGCCGTCCGGGACGGCCCGGGCGATCGGCAGGGCGGCGTCGAGGAGTTCGGGGTCCGGGTCGTAGCGCAGGTCCAGGCTCCGTGCGAGGTCCCAGCTGTGGACGACGTAGTCGATGAGGTGGAAGCCGATGGCCTGGATGGCGGGGAAGGTCCGGTCGGTGGTGAATTCCGGGAGGGCGAACGGGAGGTCGGGGTCCGCCACGGTCGCGAAGGCCGCGAGGACGTCCTCGGCGGCGTGGCGGTAGCGCATCGCCGCGAGGGGGACGTCGTCGCCGAGCGGGCGGACCGCCCAGTGCGCCAGGTCCCGCCCGCGGCCCAGCGCGGCCGCCGCGAACCCCTGGTGCTGGGCCGTCAGGTGGCCGAGCAGCGCGGCCAGGTCCCATCCCGCACAGGGGGTGGGCCGGGCCAGGTCTCCGGGGGTGAGCCGGTTCACCAGCGTCACGCTGTCCCGCACCGCGCGGGCGTCGCACTTCCGCAGGCGGTCCAGGTCCGCCCGTCCCGTCGTCGCGGACGCCGCGTGCGCCGCGTCCCGTCGTACCGAGTTCGTATGCATGTGCTTACGATCTGCGTGAGCACATGATCTGTCAAGGGGTATTTTCTGCTGCATGGCCGAGCACGCAGCACCCAGGGACACCCCGACCGAAGGGCGGTCGACCGCCCGCCCCGACCTGGCCGCGATGCTGGTCCCGCTGTGCCGCGCCCTGGTGGACGCCGAGCGGCCGGTCCTCGACGCGCACGGGCTGACGATGTGGGCGTACGCGGTGCTGCTGCGCCTCGACGAGACCCCGATCCGGACCCAGGCCGCCCTGGCCGAGGCCATCCGGGCCGACAAGACCCGGATCATTCCGATCCTGGACGACCTGGAGACCCGCGGGCTGATCCACCGCCGGCCCGACCCCGGGGACCGCCGGGTCCGGCTGGTCTCCGTCACCCCCGAGGGACGGCGACTGCGGGACGCCGTCCAGGCCGACATCCAGCGCGGCGAGGAACAGCTGCTCGCCCACCTTCCGACCGCCGACCGGGAAGGGTTCCTGCGCGGCCTGCTGGCGCTGCACGCCCTGCCCGAGATCCCCCCGCACCACCCCTCGCGCGACGCCTGACCGGGCCCGGCGGCCGCACGGCGCCGCACACGGCAGATGCCGGCCGGGCCGCCCGTAGGCGGTGGGTCCCGGCCGGCACCCGCCGACGCGGTGTCCGATCGCGTCACGCGGCGACCATGCCGCTCACTTCCGCTTGCCGTGCTCGAAGTGCCCCTCGTGGAAGCCGTCATGGAAGACCGGGTTGCCGTCGATGACGGCCGCGTCGAACGAGCGGCCGACGTACCAGCCCCTGCCGTAGTGGTGGTCCTTCCCGCCGGCCAGCGCGTGAGGCTGCGCCGGCCGGCCAGCGGACTGGCCGAAGGCCGTCAACTCACTGCGTCTGAAGGGGAGTTGACGGCGACCTTCGGGGTCCCTGCGGAGCCTCCGTGGGGCCGTGCCGGACCCGGCCGCAACCCGAGCGTCACCAGAATGACGGCCACCGCCAAGAAGCCGGCGAGCACCGCGAAACCGGTCAGGCTGGTGCCGGTGGCGTCGGTGAGCCAGCCCACCAGGTACGGACCGGCGAAGCCGCCGAGGTTGCCCAGTGCGTTGATCAGGCCCATCGCCACGGCCACCACCTCGAAGCGGAGCAGCTGACCGGGGATGGCCCAGAAGGGTCCGTAGGGCGCGTACACCGCGGCGGCCGTGACGCACAGCAACAGCATGCGCGGCAGCGCGCCGTGCACCACCTGCCCCAGCAGCAGGGCCGCGATGCCCACCACCAAGGGGATGGCGACCGCCTGTCGCCGCCGGCCGGTGCGGTCCGACCAGACGGCGTTGCCGATCATCACGACCAGCGCCACCGTGAACGGGACCGCGGTCAGCAGCCCGACCTCGGTGGCGGAGCCGTTGTGGGTGAGCTCCTTGATGACGGCCGGCAGCCACAGGCTGAAACCGTAGAAGCCGGTGATCCAGAAGAAGTAGACCCCGATGAGGACCAGGACGGAGCGCTGGCGGACCGCGCCGAGGTAGGAGCCGCCGCCGGTCGCGGGCTTGGCGGCCTCGTCGGCGGCGATCGCCCGCGCCAGGTGGGCGGCCTCCGCGGGGGAGATCCAGCGGGCCTGCGCGGGGCGGTCGGAGACCGCGAACCACCAGACCACCGCCCACAACAGCGGCGGCACCCCTTGGAGCACCAGCACCAAGCGCCAGCTCGCGTGGTCGAGCATCCAGCCGGAGAGCGGTGCCATCAGCACCGACGACAGTGGCAGGCAGGCCATCCACAGGGCGTTGGCGCGGGCCCGCTCGCGGAGCGGGAACCACGAGGCGAGGAGGATCAGCACGGCCGGCCAGACGCCGCCCTCGAAGAAGCCCAGCACGAACCGCGCGGCGTAGAACTGGGCCCGGGTCTGCACCAGGCCGGACAGCACCGCGGACAGGCCCCAGGCGACCATGAGGATCAGGACGGTCTTGCGGGCGCTCCAGCGCTGCGCGAGGACCGCCGCCGGGATCTGGAGGAAGACGTAGCCGAGGAAGAAGATGCCGCCGGCCAGCCCCTTGTCGGCGTTGGACAGGTCCAGGTCGCCGTGCATGTAGGGGAGGACGACGGAGACGTTGTTGCGGTCGAGGTACGCCAGCATGTACATGATCGCGGCGACCGGGATGACGTAGAGCCAGCGCTGGGCCGGTACCGGCCCGGAAGGTGCGGTGGCGGTGCCGGCCGTCGGGTCGCCGGTCTGCGGAGCGTCGTTCATCGGGCCACTGCCGTCCCGTAGGCGGCGCGGATCCGGTCCGTGCAGCGGCTGAAGTCGGCGGCGGCGCGGAAGGCGGCGGCCATGGTGGCGTGCGAGGCGCGCCCGCTGCCCGCGATGTCGAACGCGGTGCCGTGGTCGACGGACGTCCGCAGGATCGGCAGGCCGACGGTGACCGAGACCGTACCGGCGAAGTCGACCGTCTTGGCGGGGATGTGGCCCTGGTCGTGGAAGTGCGAGAGCACCCCGTCGAAGCGGCCTTCGAGCCCCTGGTGGAAGACCGAGTCGGCGGGGACCGGCCCGGTCACGTCCAGCCCCTCGGCCACCGCCTCGGCCACCGCCGGGGCGAGCACGGTGATCTCCTCGTCGCCGAAGTGGCCGCCCTCGCCGCCGTGCGGGTTGACCGCGGCGACCGCGAGCCGGGGCGCGTCGTGGCCGAAGACCCGCAGTGCGGTGACCGCGTGGCGGATGCTCGCGGCGACCCGGTCCTCGGTGAGCTGGTCCAGGGCCTTGCGGAGCGCGAGGTGGCGGGTGGTGAAGAAGATCTTCAGGCCGCGGACCACGAACATGGTGTCCACCCGGGCCGCACCGGTCAGCTCGCCGAGCATCTCGGTGTGCCCCAGGTGCCGGGAACCGGCCGCCCAGATCGCCTCCTTGTTGATCGGCGAGGTGACGACGGCGTCGACCTCGCCGGCCAGCGCGGCCCGGGTGGCGGCCTCGATCGCGGCCACCGCGGAGCGGCCGGCGACCGGGTCGATCCGCCCCCAGGGCAGATCGCCGGGGGCGACGCCCAGGTCCAGGACGTCGAGGGTGCCGGGCGCGAACCGCGCCTCACCGGGCGCGCCGACCGGGTTCACCCGGACGTCGAGTCCGCAGACCCGCACGGCCCGGCGCAGCACGGCGGCGTCGCCGACCGCCAGCCCGCGCCCGAGTGCGGCGCTCGCCGGGTCGGCGAGGGTACGGGCGGTGATCTCCGGTCCGATCCCGGCCGGGTCGCCCAACGTCACGGCCAGCAGCGGGAGTTGACTGCCGGGAGGTCGCCGGTGGTCCGTCGTGTCCGTCGTCGTCATCTGTCACCTTTCACGGGGTGAGCGCGGTGCGGTTGCCGGCCGCGCGCAGGTGTTCCAGGCAGTCGCGGGCCGCGTCCGGCCCGCCGATCAGCCCGCCCTTCGTGGCGAAGAGCAGTCCGTCGTGGGCGCCGCCGACCAGGCGTCCGGCGATGGCCAGCGGCAGCACCTCGCTGTCGATGGCGAAGCCGTCGGCGCCCAGCGCCGCGGTCACCGCGGCGGCGACATCGCCGCCCGAGGCGTACAGTCCGCCGGGGCTCAGCTCGTCGACCGCCCGCCGGGCGACCTCGGCCAGGCAGCGCAGAATGCCCGCGGCGGCGGCCGGATCGGGTGCCGCTCCGGCCGCCCGGGGCCCGGCGGGCAGGACCCGGACGCCGAGGACGGTGGCGCCCTCCGCCGCGGCGGCGCGCAGCGCGTCCAGCACCCGGTCGGCGTCGGGGCGGTCCGGGTCGAGATCGGCCCAGCGGGCGCCGAGTGCCGCCTCGGTACGGGCGAGTTGGTCGCGGGTGCGGTCGGTGACGCTGCCGACGACGGCGAGCACCCGGACCGGGGCCACCGCGGGACGGATCCCGAGTTCGGCGGCGAGGGCGGCGCCGAACGGCCCGGAGTCCAGCGCCAGCCAGCGGATCCCGTCCTCGACGGCCAGCGTCGCGGCGGCCCGGGCGACCGTCCGCAGGTGCGCGTTCTCGGTGGCGTCGCAGACCACCACCTCGGCCCGGCTCGCCCGGAGCGCCGCGGCCACCGCGTCGGGACCCTGTTCCACCACGTCCAGCGGGAGTTCGCCCAGGGTGCGGCGGGTCTGCGCGCCCAGTACGGCGGCGACCCGGGAGTGCCGCACCGGGTCGAACGGGTCGCGGGCCACCGCCGTCCGGGTCAGCGGTACCCCGTCGACGAGGTGCAGTCCGCCGACCGTGGTGCGGCCGGCGTCCGGGAAGGCGGGGACGGCCAGCGTGCGGATCCGGGCGGTGGGGGCGCGGGCCGCCAACGCGTCGGCCACCGCGTCGAGTTCGCTGCCGGGGTTGCCGCGCAGTGTGGTGTCCACCCGCTTGACGATCAGGGGCGCGTCCCCGGCGGTGTCGGCGGCGGCCCGGACGGCGGCGTAGGCGCGGGCGGCGGGCCAGTGTCGGGAGGCGGTGTTGACGACGAGGACGTCCACCCGGTGGGCGTAGCGGGCCACCTGGGCGGGGTCGCTGACGGTGACGGCCCGCAGGCCGCGCCGGGCGTAGAGGGCCCCGGTGGCGTTGCTGCCGGTGAGGTCGTCGCCGATGACGAGCACCTGGGCCATGGGCTCCCCTCCCGCCGGTTCCGCAATGACCGGACCGCGCAAGGAAGTTGCGCGATTCACGCAATGCAGGGTGGCGAGCGGCGGGACGGCCTGTCAAGAGCCGTGCGCGGGAGCCTCCGGCGCGTCGGGGTCCGACTGCTCCGCGCCCGGTAGCACCGGCCAGCCCGCCGCGGCGAACGCCGCCAACCGCCGCCCGCCGCGCCCCTCGTGCCCGTCGCGCCCGTCGCCCCCGGCACCCGCGGCGCCCGCGGCACCCGCGGCACCCGCGGCGCCTGAGATCAGCCCGGTGCCGTACGGCATCGCCGCCCAGTAGGGGAAGCCCCCTCCCCCGGCGAGCTTGGAGCCGTCGGCGAGCACCCAGGCGGCTCGTGCGCACCGCGCCATGGTCTCCTTCAGCGCGGCCTGTTCCGGGTCCGGGCAGTTCACCCCGCGCCGCGGGTCCACACCGTCCACGCCGAGGAAGGCGAGGTCCGGGGTGATCCCGCGCAGCGCCTGGTCGGTGCGGGTGCCCAGCAGCGACTCGTTGGGCCGTCGCAGCCGGCCGCCCAGCACCACCACCTCCACCTCCGCGTCGGCCAGCTCGACCAGGGTGGACAACCCGTTGGTGACGACGGTGATGTCGGTCCGGGCGCGCAGCTCGTGCGCCAGCCGCGCCACCGTGGTGCCGGCGTCCAGCAGCACCACGTCGCCGCTGCGGACGAGGGTGGCGGCGGCCCGGGCGATGGCGCCCTTCTCGGTGCGGTGTTCCCGGGCCTTGTCGTGCCAGGACCGCTCGGCGGCCCGGTGGTCGACCGCGCCGCCGTACGTCCGGGTGATCCGGCCGCCCTCGGCGAGCGCGGCCAGGTCGCGGCGGACGGTGGACAGCGAGACCCCGAAGGCGGCGGCGAGGTCGTGCACGGTGATGTCACCCGCGCCGAGCAGCTCCACCATGCGCTCCCGCCGGTGCCGGGTGGCCGGACGTTCCCCACTGGTCACGTGACTGCGCCCCTCCCCGCCGCGTCCCGCTGCTCCCCCGACTGCCGTAAGTTGCGCGCTTCGCGCAACTGGAGGGTAGCAGCCGGGAGTTGCCCCGGTCAGGGCCCGTGGTCGTCGGGCGCCTCCGGAGCCCGGACCCCGTCGGACAGTGCCTGCTCGGTCCAGATCACCTTGCCGTCGCCGGTGTAGCGGGTGCCCCACCGCTCGGCCAGCTGCGCGATCAGGAAGAGGCCGCGGCCGCCCTCGTCGGTGGTGGCGGCGTGCCGCAGGTGTGGGGAGGTGCTGCTGTGGTCGGCGACCTCGCAGATCAGCGCGCGGTCGTGGATCAGCCGGATCCGGATCGGGCCGGCGGCGTACCGGATGGCGTTGGTGACCAGCTCGCTGAGGATCAGCTCGGTGGTGAACGCCTCGTCGGCCAGCCCCCACTCGATCAGCTTGCGTACCGCGGCCGCGCGCACTGGGGCGACCGCGGACGGGTCGGCCGGGACCTCCCAGTCGGCGATGCGCGTGGCGTCCAGCCGTCGGGTGCGGGCGACCAGCAGGGCGATGTCGTCGGTCGGGCGGTCCGGCAGCAGCGCGTCGAGCGCCGCCTCGCAGGTCTCCTCCGGGCTCTGCCCGGGACGGCCGCCGAGGGTGCGGCCGAGGAGGGCCATGCCCTCGTCCATGGCCCGGGAGCGGTCCTCGACGAGCCCGTCGGTGTAGAGCACCAGGCGACTGCCCTCGGCGAGTTCCAGTTGGCAGGTGTCGAAGGGCATCCCGCCGAGCCCGAGCGGCGGGCCGCCGGGCACCTCGGCGAACTCCGCACTGCCGTCCGGCCGCAGCACCAGCGGCTGGACGTGCCCGGCGCGGGCCATGGTGCAGGTGCCGGTGACCGGGTCGTAGATGGCGTAGAGGCAGGTGGCGCCGGTGATCGGGGCCTTGGGGCCGTTGCCGGTGCCGTCCGCGCCCTCGTCCTGGTCGATCCGGGTGACCAGCTCGTCGAGGTGCCACAGCAGCTCGTCGGGCGGGACGTCGAGGGTGGCGAAGTTGTGGATGGCGGTGCGCAGCCGGCCCATGGTGGCGGCGGCGTGCAGACCGTGTCCGACGACGTCGCCGACGACCAGGGCGACCCGGGTGCCGGGCAGCGGGATGATGTCGAACCAGTCGCCGCCGACGCCGCCCAGCCCGCCGAGGCCGGCCTGCGCGGGCAGATAGCGGAAGGCGGCCTCGACGGCGTTCTGGTCGGGCAGGCCGCGCGGCAGCAGGCTGCGCTGGAGGGTGACCGCCATGGTGTGCTCGCGGGTGTAGCGGCGGGCGTTGTCGATGCTCACCGCGGCGCGGGCGACCAGCTCCTCGGCGAGCGAGAGGTCCTCCTCGTCGAACGGCTCGGGGGTGTGCGAACGCCAGAAGAGGGCCGCGCCCAGGATCGCGCCGCGGGCCCGTAGGGGGACCGCGATCAATGAGTGGATGCCGTGCGCGACGATCTGCCGGGCGCGTTCGGGGTCCTGCCGCTGCCAGCCGGAGAACGCGGCCAGGTCGGCCTCCAGGACCGGTTCGCCGGCCGGCAGCCGGGTGCCGAGGACGGTGGTGGGCGCGAACCGCATCGGCTCGCCCACCGGGTACAGCGACCCGTCGGGCACCTCGCCGCCGATGGCCGTGCGGCGCATCGCGGCGGCCGGGCCGGCGGTCTCGGGCTCCTCGCCGTTCAGCACCGATTCGGCCAGGTCGATGGTGGCGATGTCGCTGAACCGCTCGGCGGCGAACCGGGCCAGTTCCTCGCAGGTGCGCACCACGTCGAGGGTGGTGCCGATCTCGGCGCCGGCGTCGTAGAGGAGTCTCAGCCGTCCGCGGGCGAGGTCGGCGCGGCCGGTCAGGGCCCGGAGTTCGGTGGTGTCACGGAGGGTGGTGACGCTGCCGGGCGGGCCGCCTGCGCGTTCGGTGGAGCGCTGGTTGACCGCGAGCAGCCGTTCCCCGACCGGGTGCACCTCGTCGGTGACGACCCGGCCGGACTCCAGCAGCACCGCGGTGGCCGGGTCCAGCCCCAGTTCGGCGACCTGGCGGCCCTCGACGTCGGGCGGCAGGTCGAGCAGCCGCCGGGCCTCGTCGTTGGCGAGCACCAGCCGCCCGTCGCCGCGGACGATGATCACTCCTTCCCGGACCGCGTGCAGCACCGCGTCGTGGTGCTCGTACATCCGCGTCATCTCTTCCGGCCCCAGCCCGTGGGTCTGGCGCCGCAGTCGGCGGGTGACCAGGGCGGTGCCGCCGGTGGTGAGCAGCAGCACCCCGGCCGCGGAACCGAAGAGCAGCGGGAACTGGTCGTTGACGACGCCGCTCACCTTGCTGATGGTGATGCCCGCGGAGACCAGGCCGACGACCTTGCCACCGCCGCCGACGACGGGCACCACGGCCTGGACGAGCGGCCCGATGGTGCCGGTGATCTTCTCGGTGACCACCCTTCCGGCCAGGGCGGGCCCGATGTCGCCGACGAACTTCTTGCCGATGCGGTCGGTGAGCGGGTGGGTGTAGCGGATGCCGTGGGTGTTCATGACGACGAGGAAGTCGACCCCGGAGCCTTTGCGGGCGGCTTCCGCGCGGGGCTGGAGCACGGCGGTGGGGTGGGGGCTCTTGAGGTCCGCTTCGAGGCCGGGCGCGTTCGCGAAGGTCTGGGCCACGGCGATCGAGCGGTGCCGGGCCTCCCGTTCGGAGTCGGTCCCGGACTGCAGCACCAGGGCCGCGATGGCGGCGGCGACGAGCATGACCACGATCGCCACTTGCAGGAGAAAGACCTGACCAGCGACAGTTCGCATCCGCAGAACCGAACGCGGGCGGCCGTAGCGTCCGGCCATGTCCTCTTTCTACACCTCCCGCATACGGTGGGCGAGCCGCGCACTGCGCAGCGCAGCGGCCCCGGAAAGCCTGCGGCACAGCAGCGTCAGTAAAACCTGTCGGTATGTTTCCCGGCTACGGGTGTGCGCTCCCCGGCTCCCTCCATGTAACTCTTCCCACAGGCCGGGGCGGTTGCGGAGCGGCCGAGGATCTGCCGGAAGGCGCCGGCGCCGGGCGCAACGTTCCTGGTCAGCGGCGCTTACTCGGGAGTCGGGCGGGGCGCGGGGGCGGTCGGCGGGCGGCCGGAGCCGGGCCGGGCGCCGCCGGGCGCGTATGAGACGTTCGTGGGCATGCATGTTGCAGCAGAGGAGATCCGTGCCGAGGCGGCGGTGCTCATCGACGACCATGCGCGCGGAGCGTGGCAGCCGAACGACGCGGACCGCCGGGCCGCCGTCGCGCTGTTCCGCTGTCTGGAGACGGGGCTGCCGCTCACCGGCGAGCAGGTCCGTGCCGCCGTCGCGCACCCGGAACCTGCGGGGCGGGCGACCGCCGGGCTGCTGGCGCTGCTGCGGGCCACCGCCGGTCTGCTGGACGACGCGGACGTGGCCGACGGCCCCGCCGGGCGGGATGCCGTCGACCACGTGTGTCTGCTGCTGGACGCGCTGGCGCTGTCCCGGCCGGACGGCCGGTAAGAGCGCGGGCGGTCAGGCCCGGGCCGGCTCGGCGGCCGTGGCCAGTTCGTCCTCGGGGACCGAGATGACCCAGTGGCTGTCCTGCCGCGGGCGGAGGTAGAGGGCCCAGTAGGCGGCGGCCACCGCGATCACCCCACCGGTGATCAGCAGGCTCTTGGCGCTCTGTTGGCAGAGCACCCAGACCAGGACCAGGACGATCAGCGCCGGGACCACCGGCCACAGCGGCATCCGCCAGGCGAGCCGGTTCTTGTGCTCGCCGCGGCGGGAGACCAGGGCGCCCAGCGCGACGAAGACGTACATCCCGGCGACGGCCACGCCGGTGACCTCGTTCAGGGTGTCGAGGGTGACGAAGCACAGTGCGGCACCGGGGACGCCGACCGCGAGGGTGGCCGCCCAGGGGGAGCCGAAGCGCTTGCCGACGTGCGAGAAGATCCGGTTGACCGGGGTCGGCCAGGCCGCGTCGCGGGCCGAGGAGAAGACCACCCGGGAGTTCTGGATCACCATCACGATCGCCGCGTTGATGATCGCCAGGGCGATGCAGAGGCTGACGAACGTGCCGACGGCGGAGTTGCTCCAGCCCTGCACCATGCCGGCGATGTCGCCGGCGCCGAGCGTCTTGAGGTCGGGAGCGCCGAGGGTGATGGCGACGACCGGGACGAGGACCACGGCGGCGCCGATGGCCAGCGTCCACAGGACGGTCCGGGAGACGTTGCGCCGCGGGTTCTCCATTTCCTCGGCGAGGTACACCGCGGTGGAGAAGCCCTGGAGGATGAAGAGCGCGGTGGCGAGCCCGGTCACGATCAGCCCGCCGGTGACCGCGGCACTGGTGCCGTGCCCGGCGTCCATGACGGGGTGGATGAGGGTGCTCGCGGGCCGGCTGGTGTGGCTGAAGCCGAGGAACGCCACGACCGCTGAGGCCACCACCTCCAGGACCAGGAAGATGCCGGTGATCCAGGCGTTGGCGCGCAGGTCGAGCAGGCCCATGGCGGTCGCCAGCAGCATCACCGCGGCGGCGGTCGCCTGCTTGTCCAGGTGCACGATCGGGGCTAGGTAGTCGGCGGTGCCCAGCGCGATGATGGGCGGCACGATCATGACGACGATCAGGGAGAGCACGAAGACCAGCCAGCCCGCGAGCCGGCCCATCAGGGTGCCGACCATGGCGTACTCGCCACCGGAGCTGGGGATGAGGGTGCCCAGCTCGGAGTAGGTGAAGGCCACGCCCACGCAGAGCACAGCCGCGATGGCGATGGTCAGTGCCGTCCCGGTGCCGAGGGTGGCGAACGAGTCCGGCACGATCACGAAGAGCGAGGACGCCGGGGTCAGGCAGGACAGGGTGAGCAGGGTGCCGCCGACCACACCGATGGATCGGGTGAGTTTGGGGCTGTCCGCCGGTTTCGCGGTCCGGGCTTCCGGCGCTGTGGCGGCGGTGACAACTGGCGTGGTGGGCATATCGGTCATCCGGATCCCATCGGTGCTGGAGGCGAAGAAGGGGCGGCACTGTAGGGGGAAGTGCCGGTGAGCGGTCGCACCAGATGCACTGCGGGGCCGCTTCGGTGACCGGAATACAACCTCCGTCGGACCCTCCCGTCAAGAGTTTGTTAAGCCCGCGTGGCAACGGAATCCGTAGCTGTTGCCGCACCAAACACGGTTTTCCATGTCATGCGGGCCACATCCACGCGGATTTCGCGGGACGTTGCCGGGCTGCGGATTCTTCGGCCGCGCGGTCCGGCGACTTTCGCCGTGCGGTGCCGGCACCGGCGGAATTCAGCCCTCGTGGCGCCGGATGCGGGCGATCAGCAGTGCCACGTCGTCGTGGTCGTTGCCGTGCCGCAACTCGCTCAGGAGGCGGTCGCAGAGTTCCTCCAGCGGCCGCTCGGGTTCGGCGAGCAGTCCCAGGAGGCGGTCCAGGCGGGTGTCGATGGCCTGGTCGCGGGTCTCGATCAACCCGTCGGTGTAGAGCACCAGCTGGTCGCCGGCGCGCAGCGGCACGGCGGTCTGCTCGAAGGACACGTCACCGACGCCGCCCACGCCGAGCGGGGCGCCGGTGGGCAGGTCGAGGAGTTCCGGCGGCCGGCCGGGGCGCACCACCACGGGCGGCAGGTGGCCGGCGACCGCGATCCGGCACTCCTCGCGGTGCGGGTCGTGGACGGCGTAGAGACAGGTCGCGAAGGCCGGGTCGAGGCCGCCGGCGATGTGGTCGAGGTGGTGGAGCACGTCGGCCGGCGCGAGGTCGAGGTCGGCCAGCGCACGGGTGGTGGTGCGCAACTGTCCCATGGTGGCGGCCGCGTTGATGCCGCTGCCCATCACGTCGCCGACGACCAGCGCGGTCTTGTCGCCGGCGACCGGGATGACGTCGTACCAGTCGCCGCCCACTTCACTGGCCGCCTGCGCGGGCTGGTAGCGGTAGGCGATGTCCATCGTGGCGGGCTGCGCCGGCCGGTGGTTCATCAGGTGCCGCTGGAGGGTGAGCGCGGTGCGTCGTTCGCTCTGGTAGGAGCGGGCGTTGTCGATGCAGACCGCCGCCCGGGCGGCCAGTTCGACGGCGAGCACCGCGTCGTCCTCGTCGAAGGGCACGGGGTTGTCCGTGCGGTAGAGCGAGAGCGCGCCCAACACCTCGCCGCGGGCGATCAGCGGCACCGCCAGATAGGAGTGCAGCCCGGCCTCCCGCAGCAGCTCGGCGCCCTGCGGGTCGGCGGCGATGTGCCGACGGTCCTCCGGGCCCACCTCGGTGACCAGCACCGGGCGGGCCGTGGTGACGCAGCGGGTGATCAGCCGCTCGGTCTCGTAGGCGGCGAGGTGTCCGGTGGGGTCGGCGGCGCGGACGGCGGGCGTCTCGCCGGCCGCGGCGACCGCCAGGGCCCGGAAGCGGGCCGGGCCGCCGCGGCCGGGTACGCCGGGCCGGCGGCCGTCCAGGACGGCGTCGAGGACGTCGACGGCGGCCAGGTCGGCGAGCTCGGGGACGATGACGTCGGCCAGTTCCTGGGCGGTCTGGCCGACGTCCAGGGTGGTGCCGACGGTCGCCGAGGCGTCCGCGATGATCGCCAGCCGTCGGCGGGCGTGGGCCGCCTCGGTCGCGGCCCGGTGCTGCTCGGTGACGTCCACGACGGAGGTGGCCAGGCCCAGCACCCGACCGTTGGCGTCCTCCAGCCGGTAGTACGAGACCGACCACGCCTGGTCGACGTCGGGGTGGGCGGCGGTGCGGCCGACGGAGAACTGGTCCAGCAGCGGCCGGCCGGTGGCCAGCACCTCGCGCATCCGCTCCTCGATGACGTCGGTCTCCAGGAACGACAGGGCGTCCCGGACATGCCGGCCGATGTGCTGCTCGGAGGGCAGGTCGTTGATCCGCTCCAGCGCCGGGTTGACCATCACGAACCGCAGTTCCGCGTCGAGCACCGCCAGCCCGATCGGCGACTGGGCCACCAGCCGCACCGACAGCGCCAGGTCCCGCTCCACCTCGCGCAGTACGGCCTGGTCGGTGGCGATGCCCAGGGCGTAGGAGGCGCCGTGCTCGTCCTGGAGCCGCATGTTGCGGAATTCGACCAGCCGGGTGCTGCCGTCCTTGTGCCGGACGGGGAAGACCCCGGCCCAGCTCTCACCGCCGGACATCACCTCCGCGAAGAGGCGCAGAACGAGGTCGACGTGCTCGGGGTGGACCAGCAGCCGGGCGGCGGACCGGCCGAGCGCCTCCTCGGCGGCCCACCCGAAGAGCTGCTCGGCCTGGGGGCTCCAGAGCGTGATCCGGCCCCTGGCGTCGAGCATGACGGCGGCCACGCCCAGCACGTCCAGCAGACCGCCGGGCTGCGCGGGCCCGGCCCCGGCCTGGGCAGCACTGTCCGGGAACGCGTCGGTCGCACCCATCCAGGCACTCCTTCCGCCGGTCTCCTGACCGACAGCCGTGGCGCTCCGTGCACGGCCGGGTCGTGCCGTGCTGCCGCTGCCCTCCATCATCCCTCGACACCGGACGGACCCGCAGGCAGAGCGGGGCCCACCAGAGGCGGGGACCGTACCGGATGGAGCATTATGGGCCGCCCTCGCCCGGCCCGGCGACCGGGTTGACGATATTGATCCACTCGACGATGGCCGGACAACGCCCGCGTGGGGACACTCGACTTGGAGATGTCGATCTCTTGGGACTACTCTGACTTTAGTTGCTGGAGGCAACCAATAATCGTCAGTCGCACCACCGGCGTACCCCCATACGCCGCCGGGGTCAGGAGGACACCCTCAATGCCCATATCCGACCAGCCGTTCCGCACATATGTGGAGGAGAACCTCGATGCACTTAACCGCGACCCGGACCACGAGGTGCTGGTCCACCAGGGCCGCCGGGTCACCGGCGGCGAGTTCCGCACCCTGGTCCTGCGGATGGCCCGCGCACTGCGCGACCGAGGAGTCACCCGCGGCACCACCATCACCCTGCTGAGCGGAAACCTCCCCGAGACGGTCGCCGCCCGCTACGCCGCCAACCTCGTCGGCGCCCGGGTCAACCACCTGTACAACAAGCTCTCCGCCGACTCCCAGGCCGCGATCGTCCGCGACGTCGAGACCCGCGCCCTGATCGTCGACCCGCGGCTGGCCGAACGGGCCGCGGAACTGGTCGAGTTGGCGCCCGTCCCGGACGTTCTGGTACTCGGTCCGGCCAAGCTGGGCACCGACCTGCTGGAGCTGGCCGCCGGCCAGAGCGACGAGCCGTTCACCGCCGACGCCCAGCCCGACGACATCTGCACCATCCGCCACACCGGCGGCACCACCGGCCACCCCAAGGGCATCTGCACCACCTTCGAGCAGGCGCGGTGGTTCCAGGGCGTGCTCCCGGAATACGAGGACGTGGAGCACCGGCAGCTGGTCTGTACCACCCTCGCCCACGCGGCCGGCTACATGGCCGACACCATGCTGCAGTCCGGCGGCACCGTCGTCCTGCTCGACGACTTCGACGCCAAGGAGGTCCTCGCCACCATCGAGCGCGAGCGGATCACCGCGCTGTTCCTGCTGCCGCCGCTGCTGTACCAGATGATGGACCACCCCGACCGCCCGCAGACCGACACCTCCAGCCTGCGGATGGTCACCTACGGCGGCTGCCAGGCATCGCCGGCCCGACTGGCCGACGCGGTCCGGGCGTTCGGGCCGGTGCTCCTTCAGGGCTACGGCCAGAACGAGGCCGGCGGCATCAGCGTGCTGCTGCCCGAGGACCACGACCCGGACCGCCCCGACCGGCTGCGCTCGGCCGGCAAGGTGCTGCCCGACGTCGAGGTGGCGATCCGCGACGAGTCCGGGCGTGATCTGCCCACCGGAGAGCACGGCGAGGTCTGCGTCCGCTCCGTCATGATCATGCAGGGGTACTGGAAGCAGCCGGAGCTCACCGCGGAGGTGCTGCGGGACGGCTGGCTGCACACCGGGGACGTCGGATTCCTGGACGACGAGGGCTACTTGACCATCGTCGACCGGCTCAAGGACATGATCGTCGTGGTCGGCGGCCATGTGTACACCACCGAGCTGGAGGACCTGCTGAACTCGCACCCGCAGGTACTCCAGAGCGCCGTCTACGGCGTCCGCGACGCGGACCGGATGGAGCGGGTGCACGCGACGGTGGTGCGGACCCCCGGCGGTGACGTCGACGCGGAGCAGCTGCGCGCGATGGTGCGCGAGGTCCGTGGCGCGATGTACGAACCGGCCCGGATCACCTTCGTCGACGCGCTGCCGCTGACCGACGCGGGCAAGCCGGACAAGAAGGAACTCCGGCGCCGCGCCGAGGAGTCG
Source organism: Streptomyces sp. NPDC058000 (assembly GCF_042886435.1). Lineage (NCBI taxonomy): Bacteria > Bacillati > Actinomycetota > Actinomycetes > Kitasatosporales > Streptomycetaceae > Streptomyces > Streptomyces sp. NPDC058000. The sequence goes on along the minus strand of NZ_JBHVQS010000034.1, from coordinate 43,147 downwards.
GGCGCCGCGGTCTGATCCGACCGGCCGGTCCCGGGGCACCGGCACCGGGCCGGCAAAGGTGGGCCGCCGCAGTACGCGACTGCGGCGGCCCACCGGGCTGCCTCCGGTCAGAACCACCAACCGAACAGACCGCGGAGGATACGCCCGAGCAGCCCGAGGTCATGGCCCTCGCGGCCCTCGCAGCCCTCACGGTGTTCACGACCGCGATGGCCCTCGCGACCGTGGCGGCCCTCACGGCCCTCCTTGCCGAACCGACCGAAGCCGAAAAAGTCGCACTCGTCGTTTCGGTGGTGACGGAAGTTACGGCCGTGATCGCCACGACCGTGGTCGCCGCTCACCGCAACGGTCTGGCCCTGAGGGGCGGCCTGGGCCATACCGGCAACCGGGACGACGGTCGCGGCGGCGAGCGCCGCGGCGGCCAGGGAACGGCCTATGTACTTACGCATTGGGTTTCTCCTGGGTGGCAGGAAATCGGACACGTGATGGGTACCTCGTGCCGATGCATTCCTCGCAGGCACGGCGCACGGCCACTCCAACGGCCTCCGGAGTTGGGCCGATCGAGGCACCTCCGGGACAGCGGGCCGAGCAGGGTCCCGGGGCCGGTCCGGTCAGTGCTTGCGGGCCCGGCTGGGCTGGACCCGGGCCGGTTCGCCGGGCATCTTCGGGTGGTCCGGCGGGTACGGCAGGTCCCCCAGGCCCTCGTCGGCGGCGTGCCGGTCGGCCAGTTCCAGCAGCGACTCCAGGCCGAAGGCATGGTCCGCCATGTCCGCGTGGACATCGCCGAGTTCGGCGAACCGGGGCGGCACGGTCCGCAGATCGAAGTCCTCGGGCGCGGCGTCGGACAGCTCCTCCCAGCGCAGCGGGGTGGAGACCGTCGCCCGGGGCCGGGCGCGCAGCGAGTACGGCGAGGCGATGGTGCGGTCGCGGGCCATCTGGTTGTAGTCGACGAACACCTTCTCGCCGCGTTCCTCTTTCCACCAGGCGGCGGTCACCAGCTGCGGCAGCCGCCGCTCCAGGGTCCGGGCCACGGCGATGGCGGCCCGTCTGACCTCGGTGAACGTCCAGTGCGGGCGGATCGGCACGTAGACGTGCACGCCGCGGCCGCCGGACGTCTTCGGCCAGCCGCACAGCCCGTGCTCGGCCAACAGCGCGCGCAGCTCGTGCGCGACCGTGACGGCGTCGGCGAACCCGGTGCCGGGCTGCGGGTCGAGGTCGATCCGCAGTTCGTCGGGGTGCTCGGTGTCCGCGCGCCGGACCGGCCAGGGGTGGAAGGTCAGACACCCCAGGTTGGCCGCCCAGACCACGGCGGCGGGTTCGGTGGGGCACATCTCGTCCGCGAACCGTCCGCTGGGGAAGGTGATCCGGGCGGTGGGCAGCCAGTCCGGCAGGCCCTTGGGGGCCCGCTTCTGGTAGAAGAACTCGCCCGCTACGCCGTCCGGGAACCGCTGCATGGTGGTCGGCCGGTCCCGTAGGCCCCGCAGTACCCCGTCCGCGACGGCCAGGTAGTACTGGGCGACGTCCAGCTTGGTGAACCCACGCTCCGGGTAGTACGTCTTGTCCGGGTTCGACACGCGCACCGCGCGACCCGCGACTTCCAGCTCCACAGCTCGGGTTCCGGCCATGCCTCCACGCTAGGTTCCGCCGGGAGCCCCCGCCCGCCGGGACGGACCGGCCCGTCCCGGCGGGCGGGAACGGGCGGCGGCCCGCAGGATCGGGACCATGGACCTGCCCGTGATGCCCCCGGTCTCCCCCATGCTCGCCAAACCGGTGGCGAAGATCCCCGCCGGCATGCAGTACGAGGCCAAATGGGACGGCTTCCGCGTCCTGGTGTTCCGGGACGGCGACGAGGTCGAGATCGCCAGCCGCACCACCAAGTCACTCAGCCGCTACTTCCCCGAGGTCCTCGCTGCGGCGCGGGCCGAACTCCCGCCGCGCTGTGTGCTCGACGGCGAGGTCGTGATCGCACACGACGGCCGGCTGCACTTCGAGGAACTGCTGGAGCGCATCCACCCGGCCGACTCCCGGGTACGGACGCTGGCCGCCCGCACGCCCGCCTCGCTGATCGCCTTCGACCTGCTGGCCCTGGACTCCGCGTCGCTGCTGGACGAACCGCAGGCGGCCCGCCGGGAAGCCCTCGTCGAGGCGCTGCGGCCGGCCCGGGCACCGGTGCACACCGCGCCCGCCACCACCGACCGGGAGCTGGCGCAACGGTGGTTCGCGCAGTTCGAGGGGGCCGGGCTGGACGGGGTGATCGCCAAGCCGCTGGACCTGCCGTACCGGCCGGGCGACCGCGTGATGTACAAGGTCAAGCACGCCCGGACCGCCGACTGCGTGGTCGCCGGCTACCGGCTGCACAAGAGCGGGCCTGTGGTCGGCTCGCTGCTGCTCGGGCTGCACGACGACGCGGGGCACCTCCAACACGTCGGGGTGTGCGCCTCGTTCCCCATGGCCCGGCGGCGCGCCCTGGTCGAGGAGTTGGCGCCCCTGCGGATGGCCGACGACGAGACCACCGGCCACCCCTGGGGCGACTGGGCCGACGAGGCGGCGCACAACTCCCGCCGGATGCCGGGCGGACCGAGCCGTTGGAGCGGCGGCAAGGACCTGTCGTGGGTGCCGCTGCGCCCGGAGCTGGTGTGCGAGGTGGGCTACGACCACATGGAGGGCAGCCGGTTCCGGCACACCGCGCAGTTCCGCCGCTGGCGCCCCGACCGCACACCGGTCAGCTGCACCTACGCGCAGTTGGAGGAGCCGGTCGGCTACGACCTGGGTGAGCTGCTGGGTGACTGACGCGGGGCGGCCGGTCAGCCCTCCGGCGGCCAGCGGCGCCGGCTCTCCCCCGGCGCCAGCCGGTCCACCACCTCGGCGAGCTCCCAACACACCTGCTCGATCCGCCGGCGGATGGTGTTCTGCTCGGTGACGATCGCCGACAGCAGCAGCGCGGTGAGCGCGGCGGAGGCGTTGAGGGCCTGGAGGTTGACCATGGTCTCCAGCAGGCTCAGACCGGTGAACGGGCCGTACCCGCCGTTCGCCGCGCTGATCGCGAAGACCGAGATCACCAGGACACAGGGCGCCGCACCGATCAACTGGAACCGCAGCGCCGCCCACACGATCAACGGGAAGACCAGGAAGAGCAGGGACAGCGACGTCCGGGTCATCACCAACGAGACCAGCACCGTGGCCGCCAACAGCGCGGCCGCCTCGACCCACCGGTAGAGGGGGATGTTCCGGGGCGGTCGGAGCATCCGGCCGGCGAGCACCAGCGGGGTGATCACCAGGACGCCCATTGCGTCGCCGACCCACCAGGAGGCCCAGGTGCGCCAGAAGTCCCCGGCGGGCAGCGCCCCGGTGAGCACCTGGGTGCCGCTGCCGAGCGTCGCACTGATCACCATCGCGGCGAAGGCGCCGAGGGAGACCAGCGCCACCCCGTCGCGCAGCCGGTCGAGTTCGATGCGGAAGCCGACGTGGCGCAGCATCAGACAGGCGCACACCGGCGCGGCGGTGTTGCCCGCCACCACGCCGAAGCCGGCGAGGTCCAGGCTGGTGAGCGTGGAGATGACCAGGAGGGTGCCGACGGCGATGCCCGGCCACATCCGCAGGCCCAGCAGGAGCAGGAAGCTCAGGGCGATGCCCGTGGGCGGCCACAAGGGGGTGACCACGGCACCCGCGACCACCACCTGCTCCAGCAGACCGACCTTCGCGGCCCCGTAGTAAGCGGCGGCGAGCGCGAGGTTCCCCAAGGCTGCCGGGGCCAGCCGACGGATTTCCCCGGTGCGCACCACGTCTGCCATCAGACAACGCCGGTGGCCGGGCACCGGACGCGACACGCGCTCCCGGTCCGCGCTTCACCCGGCCCCGCGCCGCGCCGCGTCGTGGCGCAGCACGATCACCGCGGCGTCGTCGGTGTGACCGGTCAGTTCGGCGACGCACATCACCGCGCCGGCGACCTCGGCCGGATCGTCCCCGGCCTTGGCACGGACCAGCCGGGCCACCTGCGCCAGCCCGGCCTCGATGGGGAACGACGGCCCCTCGATCACCCCGTCGGTGAACAGCACGAACGCACCCGCCGCGGTGAGCCGCCGATGGGTGACCGGATACCGCTGTCCGGGCAACACACCGAGCGGGATGCCCCCGGGGTCCTCGACCAGGCCCCAGCGTCGGTCGGTGGTGGCCCAGATGCCGGGTACGTGCCCGGCGCGGGCGCTGGTCAGTTCCCAGGTCGTCGGGTCGAAACGGACGAAGGTGCAGGTCGCGAAGAGTTCGCAGTCGATGGAGAGGAGCAGGTCGTTGGCCCGGCTGAGCACCTCGCCGGGGTCGGCGGCGTACGCGGCGACGGCGCGCAGCCCGATCCGGATCTGTCCCATGAACGCGGCGGCCTCGACGTCATGGCCCTGCACGTCACCGATGGAGAAGGCCAGCGACCCGTCCGGCAGCGGGAACCCGTCGTACCAGTCGCCCCCGATGGCGAGGCCGTGCCGGGCGGGGGCGTAGGTGGCGGCGGTGCGCAGACCGGGCAGCTCCGGGAGGGCGCCCGGCAGCATCTCGCGCTGCAGGACCTCGGCCAGTTCCACTCTGGCCCGCTGGAACTCCGCGCCTTCCCGCGCCTGGGCGGTCAGCCGCCCGAGCGTGGTGAGCAGATCGTCGGCGCTCGCCGACCGCGGGGGACGACGCCGAAGCATGGCCCCATCATATTTCGGGGGTCCGGTATCCGCTTGACGGCCGTGGGGCCGGTCCGGTGGATCACGGCCGGGTCCGTGGGCTCAGGCGGCGGGCTGCCGGGCCGTGGTCAGCTGGCCGACGCCGGACCGCACCGCCCAGAAGAACACCGCCAGCGCGACGGCGGCGACGGTGGCCGAGTCGTACGGGGCGGGCAGGTGACCGGAGCCCTTGAAGGTGCCCAGCCAGGACAGCGCGGTGAGCACAAGGAGGTAGACCACCAGCCAGGCGCCGGTGCGGAGTTCGGCCGCCAGCGGGCGGCGCGGTCCGGCGCCGTCGTCCTGCGCGGCCCGGGCGCCGGGCCGCCGCATCCCCAGGAAGAGCAGGAGTCCGGCCAGGACCAGCGGCAGCGCCAGCCGCAGGTGCTGCCAGCCCGACCAGTAGACGAACTCGCTGGCCACCACGAAGCTCAGCGGGGCGATCCAGCGCAGTCCGGGGACCCATCCGGCGGTGCCGCCGCCCGCCTCGGTGCGGAAGACCGCCACGGCGACCGCGGAGGCCGCGTAGATCAGCAGGTACATGTCGCCCATCACGCTGACGATGTCCTGCCAGCCGCCGAACGGCAGCAGGAACAGCACGATCACGACGAGGTTGACGGCCAGCGCCCGGCGCGGCGTGCCGGAGCCCTCGTCGACCTTCATGAAGTAGCGGGGGATGGTGCCGTTCTTGGCCAGCGCGTAGGTGTGCCGGGCGTCGATCGCCACGCCTACGTAGGCCGAACCGCCGGGCGAGAGCACCGCGTCGGCGTAGAGCATGGTGGAGAGCCAGTGCAGATTGAGGATCAGGGCCAGTTGTCCGAAGGGGGAGTCGAAGGAGACGCCCTTCCAGCCGCCGCCGAGCAGGTGCTCGGGGACGGTGAACAGGTAGGCCACCTGGAGCGCCAGGTACATCAGGAGGGCCAGGCCGATACCGGCCAGGACGGCCCACGGGAGGGTGCGGCGGGGGTTCCGGGTCTCGCCGGAGAAGTCCAGCGGGGCCTGGAAGCCGTTGACGGAGTAGACGATGCCGCCGCCGGCCAGCGCGGTCAGGCAGGCGACGTAGCCGTAGGGGGCGAACCCGCCGTGGTCGGTGAGGCGTCCGGAGTGCCAGCCGGAGGCGATCAGGGCGAGCACGGTGGCGACCGGTACCGCGATCTTGAAGATCGAGACCAGGGTGTTGAGTCGGGCGAACAGCCGGACCGCGAACCAGTTCAGCGCGGTCAGCAGCACGCTCAGGCCGCCGCCCAGGGCCAGCCCGGCGAGGGTGAGGGTGTGGCCGTTGTAGAGGCCGGGGAGGTAGTGCGCGGTGTACTGCATGATGGCGCTGATCTCGGCGGCGGTGCCGCCGACCGACAGCAGTACCGACCAGCCGATGAGCGTGCCGACCAGCCGGCCGTTGGCGAACAGCGGCCAGCGGACGGTGCCGCCGCCCTCCGGTCGGGACGCGCCCAGCTCGATCATGACCAGCGCGACCAGCCCGCACAGCACGCCCGCGCCCACCCAGGACAACAGCGCGGCCGGGCCGGCGGTCTGCGCGGCGTACATGGCGGCGAACAGCCAGCCGGAGCCGACGATGTTGGAGAAGCCGATCCCGGTCAGTCCCCAGAAGCCCAGGTCCCGCCGCAACCGGCGTTCCTGCGCCCGCACTTCGGATGCGGCGCCCCCGGCCGGTTCACCCGATACCTGACGTTCCGCCACGGAACAGCCTCCTCGACTCGCTGTCTGCGCTGGTCAGGACCCTACTCGACATGTTCGCGCCACAGGGCCGGTCGCCGGCGGACAAGACGAAAGGCACGCTAGGCGAGTTGCTCGGGGGTGAGGCCGAAGGTCTCGGTGAGTCCCCGGCGTCCGGCGTCGGTGGGTCGGACGACCCTCCGGTACCGGCCGTTGCGCAGCCAGTCCAGGGCGAACAGCCGGGCGGTGACCGCGCCGCCGAGCGCACCGGCGAGGTGGTGGCGGCGCTCGGCCCAGTCGATGCAGTAGCGCACCGCGGAGCGTCGGCGCGGCAGCCCTTCCAGGTCGACGCCGAGGGCGGCCAGTTCGCGGCGGCCGTGCGGGGTGAGGAGGTAGGAGACCTGGGCGGGCCCGGAACCGGTGCGCTCCTCCTGGAGGGTGCCGTCGGCCAGCAGGGCGTCCAGCAGGGCGACGCCGAGGCGGCCCGCCAGGTGGTCGTAGCAGAGGCGGGCGCGCAGCAGGGCCTTGGCACGGGTGTCGGCGTTGAGGGAGCGCACCGGCAGCGGCCGGGCGATCAGGGCGAGCTGTTCCAGGGCGCGGGCGACGTCGGGGGTGGCGAGCCGGTAGTAGCGGTGCCGGCCGTCGAGTTCGACGGTGAGCAGCCGCGCCTCGCGGAGCCTGGCCAGGTGGGCGCTGATGGTGGAGTTGCTCACTCCGGCCTCGGCGGCCAGGGCGCTCGCGGGCAGCGCGCCGCCTCCGGCGAGGGCGAGCAGCACCTTGGCGCGGGAGGGGTCGCCGATCGCCGCGGCGACCTCGGCCACGTCGGTCTCGGTGCGGGTTGCGGGCTCCGTCCGGGCGTCCATACCGCGACCGTACGGCGCGCACGGTTCGTCGGCCAGCGAAACGTTCTCACGCTCGCGTCCTGTGGGGGGCGGTCCGGCGGCAGCACGCTCCCGGGCCGCCCCCGGCCGCCCCGTGGCGAGAACGTTTCGCCAGGGACCGTAGCGATCCGACCCGACACTGACCGCATGTCGACACTCAGCACCTCCGCACCCGCCCCGCCCCGCACCGGACGCGCCTCACCGCTCCCCCTGGTGGCCGTGTGCCTGGGCTACTTCCTGGTCATCCTGGACGTCACCGTGGTCACCGTGGCGCTGCCGGACCTGGGCCGTGCGCTGGGCGCCGGGGTGACCGGCCTCCAGTGGACGGTGGACGGCTACACCCTGGTCTTCGCCGGGCTGCTGCTGTTCTGCGGCGGACTGGCCGACCGGTTCGGCGGGCGGACGGTGTTCCTGGCCGGACTGGCGGTGTTCGCGACGGCCTCGGCCGGGTGTGCGCTGGCCCCGTCGGTCGCGGTGCTGGTCCTGGCCCGGCTGGTGCAGGGCGTCGGCGCGGCGCTGTTGGTGCCCGCGTCGCTGGCGCTGCTCCGGGCCGCGTACCCGGAACCGGCCGCCCGCGCCCGTGCGTTCGGCGTCTGGGGCGCGGTCGCCGGGCTGGCCGCCGGGGCCGGGCCGGTGCTCGGCGGGGTGCTGGTCGCCTCGTTCGGCTGGCGCGCGGTGTTCCTGGTGAACCTGCCGGCCAGTCTGGCCGCCCTGGTGCTGACGATCCGTCAGGTGCCGCGCTCCCCCGCCGTTCCCACGCACCGCGGCCTGGACGTGCCGGCCCAGACGGCCGCGGCGGTGAGCGTGGCGGCCCTGGCGGCCGGCTGCATCGAGGCCGGGGCCCCGGGCCGGCCCCTCGCCGTCGTCCTCGGCGCGTTCGCCGTCGCGCTGCTCGGCCTGGCCGCGTTCCTGCTCCTGGAACGCCGCGCGCCCGCCCCGATGCTGCCGCTCGCCCTCTTCCGCAACCGGACCTTCACCGCCTCCGCGGCCGTCGGCGTCCTGCTCAACACCGGTTTCTACGGGCTGTTGTTCCTCGCCCCGCTCTACTTCCAACAGGTCCACCACTACAGCGCGCTGCGCACCGGCTTCGCGCTCCTGCCGGCCGTCGGCCTGGTGGCGGCCGGCTCGGCGCTGGCCGGGCGCCTGACGGCCCGGACGGGGCCCCGGCCACCGATGGTGGCGGGCCTGGTCATCGGGGCGGCGGGGCTGGCCGGCTGGCTGTGCGCGGGGCCCGGTACGCCCTATGTCGCGCTGGTCGGTCCGATGGCCGCCGCCGGTTTCGGCACCGCGCTGACCATGCCGGCCGCCACCGCGGCGGTGATGGAGTCCGCCCCCGATGACCGCGGCGGCGCGGCGGCCGCGGTCTTCAACGCCGCCCGGCAGGTGGGCAGCGTCCTCGGTGTGGCGGTCTTCGGCACGCTGACCGCCGGCGGGCTGGTGGCGGGGCTGCACGGCGCGGCGCTGGCCGCGGCCGCCGGGTTCCTGGCCGCGGCCCTGCTCGCGGCGCGCTGGGTGCCGGGTGCGACGCGGCGGCCGGATCCGGCCGGTTGGCGCGGGCGGCCAGAGGGGCGGGCCACCCGCGGCTCAGCCGAAGGCGATCAGCCCGGCCGCCACCAGCACGACCACCATCGCCCCGACCACACACGCGGTGATCACCTTCCGCTGCCAGGGCGCGAGCCAACCGCCCGCTAGAGCGCCGCCCATCCGCCCGTACTGCTCGATCCGTCCCATCGGTGTCAGCGGCTCGGTGGTCCCCTGCGGCATCCCGCTGGTCCAGTCCGGGCCCGGCTGCGGATAGCGGCGGCGCCAGCTCTCGTCCTCCCGCCACGGCAACGTCATAGGGCTGCTCCTCACGGTCGTTCCCCCCTGCCGCATGCCCGTGATCCGCACCGGCACACCCGCGTCCGGGGCCGGCGGTCACCCGCAGGTCCAACAGCCCGCCCAGCAGGCGGAGCGGACCCGGTGGTGGCGCAGTTGGAGCTCGGTGAGCCCGTCGTCGCGGGCCTCCTCGTGGGGTTCGTCCGCGAGCGCACGGGCCTGGGCGAGCCGGCCGTACACGATGACGGTGAGCGCCGCCAACTCTTCGGGCTCGGCTCGGCCCCGGACGATGCGCAGCGGTACCTCGGCGGGGTCCTCGGTCGGGCGGGTCACACGGCCGACGCTAGGAGCGGGCGCCGGCGGCGGCGCGGCGGCCTGCGCCGTTCGGCGGCCGGGCGGCCTCCCCAAGCGTGATTTCGGCGGGCCCGACCGTGTTGTTCCCAGGCGGCGCAGGGCCGGCGGCAAGGATCGCGCGCAAATACGGGCACGCACACCGGCGGCGGATGCCGCAGTGGGGATGGCTGGGCGATGAGACATGAGCGGACCGGCGACGACCGGGGCGTGGCGCAGGGCGACGGGCGCCGAGGGTTCCTCAAGTACGCGGCAGGGGTCGCGGGGGTGGCGGCCGGCGCCGGGCTGGGCGGCGGCGCGGCGGCAGCCGTGCCGGCGGGCCGGTCGGCGACCGACCCCACGCCGGAGCGGTCCGTGGACGGCCGGCCGCTGCCACCGGACCGGGTGCCGTTCCACGGGCACCGCCAGGCCGGCATCCTCACCCCGCAACAGCTGTTCTCCGGCTTCGCGGCGTTCGACGTGCTGGTGCAGGACCGGGGGGACCTGACCCGGCTGCTGAAGAAGCTCACCGAGCGGATCCGGGTGCTGACCGCCGGGGTGAAGCCGAGGGACGAGAGAACGGCGGAGGAGCCACGGACCCCGGACTCGCTGACCGTCACGGTCGGCCTCGGGGCGTCCCTCTTCGACGACCGATTCGGGCTCGCCGGGCACAAACCGCGGCACCTGAAGGCGATGCCGGCGTTCCCCAACGACCGGCTGGACCCGGCGCGCTGCCACGGCGATCTGTCGCTCCAGGTCTGCGCGGAGCATCCGGACGCGATCGTGCACGTCCTGCGCGACCTGGGCCGGGAGACCCACGGGATGATGCGGCCGCGGTGGCGGATGGACGCGTTCATGAACCCGTCGCGGCCCTCGGGGTCGCCGCGGAACTTCCTCGGTTTCAAGGACGGGATCGTCAACCCCGACACCGGGGCGGCGGCGGAGATGGACCGGCTGATCTGGGTGACGCCCCGGTGCGGGGAGCCGGACTGGGCCGAGGGCGGCAGCTACCAGGTGCTGCGGCTGATCCGTTTCCACTCCGAGTCCTGGGACCACGTGGCGGTATCCCGCCAGGAGAAGATCTTCGGGCGGCACAAGGCGAGCGGTGCGCCCCTGGGCCGCGAGAAGGAGGACGCCCCGCCGGACTATGACGATGATCCGGACGGCCGGACCATCCCGCTCGACGCGCACATCCGGCTCGCCAACCCCCGTACCCCGCATTCCGACAAGTCCCGTTTCCTGCGCCGGAGTTACAACTACGACCAGGGCTACGACCGGCGCGGCCGGATGAACCTCGGGCTGGTCTTCTGCGGCTACCAGCAGAACGTGCAGCGCCAGTTCGCCACCGTGCAGCGCCGGCTGCGCCACGAGCCGCTGGCCCCCTTCATCACCCCGGAGGGCGGCGGCTACTTCTTCGTCCTGCCCGGCGTGCGGGACGAGGAAGACTGGTTCGGCTCACGGCTGATGCGGGACACCCCCCTGGGACCCTGAGTCGGAGGTTCGTCGTGAGTTGGGTATCAGTCGCCCTGGGTCGAAGGCCCCAGCGTTTTCGGTAGTCGTCGGTGACTGATGCCCGACGGCAGGTGCCTGAGGGGTGGGTGCGTCACCGCACCCACCCCTCAGGCTCTGGCCCGCACCGCGCACAGACCTTCAGGCTCCATCGGCCCACTGTTCAACGACAAGGCCCGTGACGTCGTCGGCCTCTGCCTCGCCCCACCGGAGAAGGCTCTGGCGCTGTGTCTGGACAAGAAGTCGCAGTTCCATGCACTGGACCGATCTCAGTCGGTGCTGCCGATGATGCCGGGGTGCCTGCCTGTATGCGGCAGCTGGGCGTAGTCCTCGCCGAACTCGGGCGGTATGCGGACGGGGTTGCTGCCGTGGAGCGCGAAGTGCTTGACCGCCGTCAGTTCGGCGATGCTCGGTGGCAGGGCGATGATTTGCCACCGTTCCCCGGCGCTGAGTCCGGCGAGAGGACGGAACTCCCGCCCATCGTCCGCGGCCTCGTCGATCAACTCCAGTGGACGTTGCCAGCCGGCGGCCGCGGTGTCCTGGCCGTGCGTCTCTCCTCCGCAAGCACGCGGAGGCGCGGGGAGATCGCGGTCCCCGCGCCGATCAGCGCGCCCGGCGCCAGGACCGTACCGGCCGGACGTGCCACGCCCGTCCCGGTCACCGCGCCGCACGTCGTCCGGCCGGTGCTGATCCGGCGGCCGCCGCGGGTCACGGCGATCGGGACGGTAGCCGGTTCGGTTACCGTCCCGGCGTCGCAGCGCAGTGCCGTCGTGGTGGCGAACGCCCCGACGTTCACGTTGCCGCCGAGAACCGAATCCCCACGAACGGCGGCTGCTTCATGAAGCAGCCGCCGGCCGGGACGTACGGGTGGTCTCCGAGCCGAAGCCGGCCTGGCAGTTCGGGCCGATGATCATGTGGTCCCGCACCGGGGCGCCGGCGGAGAGGACGGAGCCGGAGCAGATGAGCGCGGGCTGACGACGCGGGCTCCGGCCTCGCCCCGGGCGCCTCCCGCACTCTCAGCGGCCTCCGCCGGCACTCGCCGCCGAGAACGACATCGCGACCGCGCCCGCCCGTGCACCACCCTCCGAGTGGTGCGTCCGGCGCACCCACCCGCCGCCGTAGACCGGTGCCTGTGCCTGGCCCGCCACCGGGGCTTGCGCCTGGCCCGCCACCGGGGTCTGCGCCTGGCTCGTCACCGGGGTCTGTGCCTGGCGCTGCGGGAGGCGGTTCATCTGCGCCCTCACGTGGATCACCCGGTGCTTCGTCCCGTGCATCCCCTGACGCGCCTTCAGGTGCTGGACCGCCACCTTCCCGTCCGTCGGGTTCACCGTGTAGCGCACGCCCTCGTGCGTGACGGACCGGTGGGTCGAGCTGAGGGTGGCGATCTGCTTGTTCTTGATATGGATCTTCGCCGTGTAACTGCCGTTGACCTTCTGCACGGTGGCCCGCGCGCCGTTGGTCAGCGTGACCGTACGGGCCGGGCCCGGCTTGATCTTGCCGTGGTTGCTCACGCCCAGCGGCATGGCGTGGACACGCGTGCCGTCGAAGTAGACGTAGATGCCCTTGGTGTAGCTCTGGCCCTTCTTCAGGGTGGCGAACGGCTTGCCGCTGCCGATCGTCTGGAGATCGCAGACCCCGTTGTGGATCACGGCCTCCATGGCGCCGCCGATGTAGACGGCCCTGACCTTGTCCTTGGCCGTTGCCTGGGGTGCGGTGCGCTCGGCGCCGGCGGATGCGGGCCGGTCCTGCTGCCCCGGAGTGCCCGCGGCGAACGCGGTGGCCGGTACGGCCACGGCCCCGGCGAGCGCGGCGGCGGCGCAGAGGGCACGCAGGGAGGTGCGCGAGGCGGGGAAGGTGCGGGAGGTCTTCATGGAGCTCGTAACCCTTCTCGATGTGCAAAGTGCGCGAAGTGGTTCGCCGAACCAATGCAAACCAATACAAACCGATCCATTTCTGGATCAATTCCGACAGCTCGGAATATTAGACACAGTTCGCCCGGCCGAAAGGAACGAGGCGCACGGTTCGCGGATGTCGTGTCCGACCCTTGGCCCCCGCCAGAACTCCGGCCGGGCCCGCACGAGACTCCCGCGGGCGCCGCGGCCCGGCGGGACCGGACGCGTTCCGCGCATTCGACCCACGCATCGACCAGATGCTGTGGAACCCGCGCTACGGCGGCGTCGACATGGGCCTGGCCTATGCGGATACCCACGTGCCCTGGATCGGTACGAGCGTGTCCCTGTTACAGGACGTGCTGTCGATGCACACCGTCTGGAGCATCTGCGTCCCGATCGCGCTCGTCGAGGTGTTCAGCGCGGACCGGGCCCGGCCGTGGCTCGGCCGACCGGGGTTGGCCTTGACCGGCGTGGTCTTCGTGGCGGGTTCGGCGTTCCTCGCCGTCGTGCAGTACCAGAGCGGGAAGTTCATGGCGTCGACGGCCCAGTTCGTGGGGGCGTCAGTCGCTGTCGTCGCTCTGATCACCGCGGCCTTCGTGGTGGGCCGGCACCGGCTGCGGCCACGGAACGCGGCCACGCCCGCGCCATGGCTGGTAGGCACCGTGGCGTTCGCGGCCGGCAGCCTGTACTGGGCCCGCGACACCCTGCTCTCAGAGAGCGTGTCGCCCTGGGTGCCGGTGACCCTCTGGTGCGTCCTGGCGGCCGGCGTCGCGTGGCTGTGCGCCCGCTGGTCGCGCAGTCCCGGACGGAGCCCGCAGCACCGGCCGGCCCTGACCGCCGGCGCCTTGCTGACCTATGTCTGGCTGGGTTTCACGCACGCGCGGGAGATGGACGTCCCGTACGGCACGGCGCTTCTGGGCAACGTGGTCTTCAGCGCGGCGGCCGCGGCCCTCCTCGGCGCGGCGGCGGTGCGTCTGCGCCGGCAGGCCCCCGCCCCGGAGGTCGGGTGACGGTGCCGTCCGCCAACGGGGACCGTGGACAGGCGCCGACGGCGAGAAGGCCCCCATCTCGACCCACCACAGCGGCGGGCGCCGTACCGGCGTCGGCCTTCGGGTCAGCAGCTCAGGTGGTCTCCGGGCGTGGTGCCGAGGATCTGCACGAAGCGCGTGTAGTTGTCGATCCGGTTCTGCACCTGGCCGGGGTTGCCGCCGTTGCATTCGAGGGAGCCGTTGATGCTGCGGATGGTCTCGCCGAAGCCGGCGCCGGTGACCATGGCGTTGTGCGGGGTCATGGTGCCCGGACCGGTCTGGGTGTTCCAGTACCAGAGCGCCGTCTTCCAGGCGACGGCGGCGTCCTGCTCCACCAGGTACGGGTTGTTCAGCAGGTCGATCCCCAACGCGTCTCCGGCGGCCTTGTAGTTGAAGTTCCAGCTGAGCTGGATCGGTCCGCGTCCGTAGTAGGCGGCCTGACCGGCCGGGCACCCGTACGGCTGGGTGGCGTCGCAGTAGTGCGGGTAGTTGCCGGTGTTCTGCTCCACCACGTAGACCAGACCGCCGGTCTCATGGCTGACGTTCGCCAGGAAGGCCGCCGCCTCCTGGCGCCTGACGGTGTCGCTCCCGGTGTTCGCGAATTCCGGGTAGGCGCTGAGCGCGGCGGTCAGTCCGCTGTAGGTGTAGAACGGATTCCGGTTCGGGAACATCTGGTTGAACTGCGCCTCGCTGACGACGAATCCCTCCGCTCGGGTCGCGGCGCCGGCCGGGGCCGTACAGGAGGGGCAGGCCGCCGTGGCCGCCGCGGGCGATGCCGGTACGGCGAGGGCGAGGCCCACGGCCATGGTGGTGGCGCTCAACAGGGCGGCGAGGCGGGATCTCATGGCGGTGACTCCTTCGTGCGGCCGGGCTCCGGCGGACCGGGAAGGCGGCCACTGTGGGGGGAAGTGCCGTACGAGACAGGCTTGTTGACGCGTAATCAGGCAGGATCCACCGCTGCGACCGACGAGGGCCGGCGGTCTAGACCAGGTCACCCTACGGGCGGCCGGATGCCATGTCCATACCACTACAGGTCCCGGGCGGCGCCCCGGCACGGACCGGCATGACCGCCCCCGAGCGGCAGCGGCCGCGGTGGCGGTCAGGTGCAGTTGTCGGGGGCCGGCCGGTCGGCGAAGCGGCCGGCGAGCCAGTCGGCGGCCGGTACCGCGCCCACGATCGCGCCGAGCACGTGCTCGCCGAGCGGTATCGGGGTCCACTGG
Source organism: Streptomyces sp. NPDC058000 (assembly GCF_042886435.1). Classification (NCBI taxonomy): domain Bacteria; kingdom Bacillati; phylum Actinomycetota; class Actinomycetes; order Kitasatosporales; family Streptomycetaceae; genus Streptomyces; species Streptomyces sp. NPDC058000. The sequence goes on along the minus strand of NZ_JBHVQS010000034.1, from coordinate 28,104 downwards.
ACGCGGGCGCCCCGGGCGCACCAGTCGGCGCGCAACTGCTTGCCGACGGCGTACGGGATCAGTTCGTCTGCGGTCCCGTGGTAGAGGTACACCGGCGCGTCCGGGGTCCGGGTGCCGAGCGCGGACTCCCGCAGCCGGGCCTGCCAGTCCGGTTGGTGCAGCGGGTTGCTGACGGTCACGTCGGAGATCTTCCTGAAGAGCCCGGCGGCGACGTCGGCGGCGACGCAGTGGGTGCGCAGGAACGCGACGTCACGCCGGCCCCGGTCGTTGAGGTACCGCTCCAAGTGCAGTTCGGGGAAGGCGGCGTTCTGGCCGATGGCGGCCATCAGGATCAGACCGGCGCCGACGTTCCCGTCGTTGGCGTCCGCCACCTTCAGGAGGTCGGCCGGGACGCCGCCGGTCGCAGTGCCCTTCACCTTGAGGTCGGGCGCGTAGGTCCGGTGCAGTTCGGCGGCCCAACTGCTGGCCTGGCCGCCCTGGGAGTAGCCCATGATGCCGACCGGGGAGTCCTCGCCGACGCCGGCGGCGACCGCTTCGGGGAGCCGCTCGGCGGCCCGGGCGGCGTCCAGGACGGCCTGTCCCTCGGCGCGTCCGACGGTGTAGGTGTGGTCGCCGGGGGTGCCCAGCCCCTCGTAGTCGGTGACCGCGACCGCCCAGCCGCGGGCGGTGAGCTGCTGGATGAGGTTGGCCTCCATGGTGGTGCCCTTGGGGAAGCCGGCCGAGGGCGCGCAGGAGTCGCCGAGGCCGACGGTGCCCACGGCGTAGGTGACCAGTGGGCGGGGGCCCGTGCGGCCGTCGTCGGGCACGATGACGGTGCCGGAGACGGTGGTGGGGGTGCCCTTGGCGGTGGTGGAGCGGTAGGTGAGGTGCCAGGCGCGGGTGCGGGTCGGCTGGCCGGGTAGCGGGTGGAACGAGGTGGGGGCGGAGGTCACGACGTCGCCGGGGCGGCCGGCCGCGGTCCGCGGCGGGTCCGCGGCGGCGGCGCCGACGGTGCCGAGGGTCAGGGCCAGCGCGGCGGCGGCGCCCGGGGCGATGGTGCGGAGGTGCATACGGATCTCCCAACTGGCTTATGTGCCTTGATGGTTGGGCCGACCGTAGTGAGTTGCGGGTGGGGAAGGAGCTGACCGGAACGCTCAGCTTTGCTGGCCGCGGGGCACAGCCGGCGGCTGCCCGCCGGGCCGCGGGGTGGCACCGGTCAGCCGGTAGGCGCCGGGGGTGGTGCCGGTCCAGCGGCGGAAGGCGCGGTGGAAGGCGGCGTCCTCGGAGAAGCCGATCCGGGCGGCGAGTGCGGCGATCGACTCCGGCCCGTCGGCCAGCGCGGCGAGCGCGGCATCCCGGCGCACCGCGTCCTTGAGCCGCTGGTACGAGGTGCCCTCGGCCCGCAGCCGGCGCCGCAGCGTCGCCGGGCTGACCGCGAGCCGGGCCGCGACCTCACCGGCGTCCGGCAGCCGCGCCGGCGCCGGGGACCGCAGCGCCTGGACGAGGGAGCGGCGCACCTGCTCGGCGACGGTGGTGCCGTAGTCGCGGCGGCCCAACAGGTCGGCCGGGGCCCGGTACAGCAGGGCGGCCAGCGCGGGCTGGTCCCGGACGACCGGCGCGGTGAGCCACCGGGCGTCCCAGCCGGCCGCGGTGTGCGGGGCGCCGAAGCGGACCGGGCAGCCGAACAGCTCGCGGTACTCGTCGGCGTACGCGGGTGCCGGGTGCGCGAACCGGGCCCAGCGCAGCGGGATCCGACGCCCGATCAGCCAGCCGGCGAGCCGGTGCCAGATGAGCAGCAGGCAGGCGGCGACGAAGGCGGTCTCGTCGTGGTGGTGGTGCAGATCGCTGCGGACGGCGAAGACGGCGAGTCCGTCGTCCGGGTGGGTTTCGACGGCCAGGTCGGGGCCGCCGGGGAAGAGCCCGTAGAAGCGGGTGGCCCGCTCCAGGGCGGAGCCGAGGTCCGGGCAGCTCAGGCAGGTGTGGCACATCATGGCGAAGGTGCCGCGGCGGCTGGGGACCGGGCCCAGGCCCAGGAACTCGTCGTCGGTGGCCTGGTGCAGGGCCCGGATCAGGCGGGTGAACTGCTCCGCGGTGACCCGGGCCCGGTCGTCGGCGAGCAGCAGCGGCGGGATCCCGGCGCCCTGGAGCAGCGGTGCGGTGTCGATGCCGAGCCGCCGCGCCCCGCCCAGCGCCGCCCGCACGTGGTGCACCGCGATCGTCAACCGACTCATACCGGGACCTCCCGGCCGCCGGCCGGGAGGACTACCGTGCTCCGCTCGCCCATGGCCCGACACCGTAGCGGCGTGCGGCCAAGAGGTCAGCGGCTGCGGCACCACCGGTCGGCCGGGGCCGGCGCGCCCGGCTGACCGGTGGCCGACTGCCCGGCCGGCTCAGCAGATCCGGGGCAGCTGCTCACCCAGCGGCAGGTCGACCACCCGCGTGCCGCCGAGCGGGGTGCGGGCCACCACCATGCCGGGGTGGGCGGCGACCGCCTCGCCGATCACCGCGGCCCCGGCGCCCAGCGGGTGGGCGCGCATCGCGTCCAGGACGGCGTCGGCGTGCTCGCGGGGGACGAAGGCCACCAGCTTGCCCTCGTTGGCGACGTACATCGGGTCGAGGCCGAGGATGGCGCAGGCGTTGGCGACGGTCGGCGGTACGGGGACGGCGCGCTCGTCGATGACCACGCCGGTGGCGGAGGCGGTGGCGATCTCGTTGAGCGCGGCGGCCAGTCCGCCGCGGGTGGGGTCGCGCAGCACGTGCAGGTCGGGGGTGACCGCGAGCATGGTCTGGACGAGGCCGCCGAGGGCCGCGCAGTCGCTCTCGATCTCGACGCCGAACTCCAGGCCCTCGCGCACGCTCATGATGGCCACGCCGTGCACGCCGATGTCACCGCTGACGATCACCACGTCGCCGGGCACCACCCGCTGCGGCCGCAGGTCGACGCCGGGCGGGATCACCCCGATGCCGGCGGTGTTGAGGTAGACCCCGTCGCCGCGGCCGGCCTCGACGACCTTGGTGTCGCCGGTGGCCACCTCCACGCCGGCGGCCCGGGCCGCGGCGCCCATCGCGTCGGCGACGCCGGCGACCACCGGCATCTCCACGCCCTCCTCCAGGATGAAGCCGCAGGAGAGGTAGGCGGCCCGGGCGCCGCTCATGGCGAGGTCGTTGACGGTGCCGTTGACGGCGAGGTCGCCGATGCTGCCGCCGGGGAAGAACAGCGGCCGGACGACGTAGGAGTCGGTGGAGAAGGCCAGCCGCTGCCCGCCGAGCGCGAAGACCGCGGAGTCGCCGAGCTGGGCGAGGAGTTCACCGCCGAAGGCCGGCACGAAGATCTGCTGGACGAGTTCGGCGGAGAGCGCCCCGCCCCCGCCGTGTCCCATGACGACGCGCGGGGTCTCGCGCAGCGGGGTGGGACAGGTCCAGCCGGTGATGTCGACGGTGGGCAGGTCGCGGGGGCCCTGCCCGGTGGCGGGGGTCCGCGAGGTGGTGTCAGACAACGGGGGTCGCCTCCAAGGGGGTCGGCATGGCGCCGAGCCGGCGGTACAGGTAGTAGGCGGCGCAGGCGCCCTCGCTGGAGACCATGGTGGCGCCGAGCGGATTGCGCGGGGTGCAGGTGGTGCCGAACGCCTCGCACTCGTGGGGTTTGATCAGCCCTTGCAGGACCTCGCCGCTGCGGCAGGCGGCGGGTTCGCGGGTGGCGATGCCCTCGACCGAGAAGCGGTGTTCCGCGTCGTAGTCGCGGTAGCGCTCGGAGAGCCGCCAGCCGCTGGCGGGGATGGTGCCGATGCCGCGCCAGGCGCGGTCGGTGACCTCGAAGACGTCGGCCAGCATGGCCCGGGCGGCCGGGTTGCCGTCGGGGCGGACGGCGCGCGGATAGGCGTTGTCGACGGTGTGCTCACCGCGTTCCAGTTGCCGGACGGTGCGGCGGATGCCCTCCAGGATGTCCAGCGGTTCGAAGCCGGTGACGACGATCGGCACCCGGAAGCGGTCGGCCAGGGCTGGGTACTCGTCGGTGCCCATCACGCTGCACACGTGTCCGGCGGCCAGGAACGCCTGGACCCGGCAGCTCGGCGAGGTCATGATCGCCTCGATCGCGGGCGGTACCCGGACGTGCGAGACCAGCATGCTGAAGTTGCGGATGCCCAACTTTCGGGCCTGATAGACCGTCATGGCGTTGGGCGGGGCGGTGGTTTCGAAGCCGATGCCGAAGAACACCACCTCGTGGTGCGGGTTCTGCTGGGCGATCTTCAGCGCGTCCAGCGGGGAGTAGACCACGCGGACGTCGCCGCCCTCGCTGCGCACCCGGAACAGGTCGCGGTCGGTGCCCGGGACCCGGAGCATGTCGCCGAACGAGCAGAAGATCACCCCGGGGCGGGCGGCGATCTCCAGCGCCTTGTCGATGACCGAGAGCGGGGTGACGCACACCGGACAGCCCGGTCCGTGGATCAACTCGACCTCGTCCGGCAGGAGTTGGTCGATGCCGTGCCGGATGATGGTGTGCGTCTGGCCGCCGCAGACCTCCATCAGCGCCCACGGCCGGGTCGCCGTGGCGCGGATGTCGTCCAGCAGCCGCCGGGCCAGCTCCGGATTCTGGAACTCGTCGATGTACTTCACTGCCGCGCCTCCTGCGCCTGTGGTTCGTCCTGGCCGGCGGCCGCTTCCCAGGGATCTCCGAACTCCTCTTGGAGCAGCCCGAGTTCCTCGAAGAGGGCCAGGGTCCGGCGGGCCGACTCCTCGTCGAGCCGCTGCAACGCGAAGCCCACGTGGACGATCGCGTACTCACCGACCGCGAGGTCCGGGACGTATTCCAGGCACACCTCCTTGACCACCCCGCCGAAGTCGACGGTGGCCATCCGGGTGCCGTCCCGTTCCTCGATCTCCATCACCTTGCCGGGCACCGCCAGGCACATGGGTCCTCCTCGTCGTACGGGTGCGGATGCGGGTACATACGGGCTAGGCGTCGCGCCTGCGGGCCGCGACCAGCAGCTGGCCGAGGGCCAGTCCGCCGTCGTTGGGCGGGACCAGGCGGTGCCGCAGCACCGTGAAGCCGTCCTGCCGCAGCATCCGGGCGACGGCCTCGGCCAGCCGGGTGTTGACGAAGACCCCGCCGGTCAGCGCCACGGTCGCCAGGCCGGTGCGCTCCCGGGCCAGGCCGCAGCAGCGCCGGACCAGCCCGGCGACCGCGGTGTGGAAGCGGGCCGCGACCAGCGCCGGGCCGGCGCCGGCGGACACGTCCTCGGCGACCGCGGCGAGGACCGGGGCGGGGTCGGCGACCAGCGCGGCGCCACCGCCTGCCGCGGCGCCGGTGCGCAGCGCGAAGGTGTAGCCCGGGCCGCGGTCGTCGCCGGCGGCGCGGGCGGCGGCCTCCAACGCGACGGCGGCCTGGGCCTCGTAGCCGGCGTGGTGGCAGATCCCGGCGAGCGAGGAGACCGCGTCGAAGAGCCGGCCCATGCTGGAGGTCGGCGCGCAGTTGAGATTGCGGTCCAACTGGCGTTCCAGCAGCCGCAGTTCGTCCGGCGAGCAGGCGGCCACGGGGGGCAGGTCGGCGGTCCAGGGGAGGCCCGCGGCGTGGAGGTGGGCGAGGGCCATCCGGTAGGGGCGGCGGACGGCGGTGTCGCCGCCGGGCTGCGGGACGTAGCCGAGTTGGGCGAAGCGGCGGTACCCGGCGTAGTCGGCGAGGAGGATCTCGCCGCCCCAGATCGCGCCGTCGTCGCCGTAGCCGGTGCCGTCGAAGGCGACGCCGATCACCGGCTGCCGGCCGTCCAGCCCGTGTTCGGCCATGGCCGCGGCGATATGGGCGTGGTGGTGCTGGACCCGGACCAGAGGTCTGCCGCGGGTGTGCCGGCGGGCCCACTGGCCGGTGCGGTAGCCGGGGTGCCGGTCGGTGGCGAGCAGCCGCGGCCGGACCCCGGTGATGGTCTCCAGGTGTGTGCCGGCCCGCTCGAACGCCAGCTGGGTGGCCAGGTCGTCCATGTCGCCGATGTGCGCGGACAGCCAGGCCCGGCGCCCCTCCCCCAGGCACAGCACGGTCTTGAGGTCCCCGCCGGTGGCCAGCGCGGGCCGGACCGGCACCGGGAGCGGCACGGGGTACGGGGCGCAGCCGCGCGAGCGCCGGACGTACAGCGGCTCGCCGTCGCTGATCCGGACCACCGAGTCGTCGCACGGGACCTGGATCGCCCGGTCGTGGCCGAGCCAGGCATCCGCCAGGCGCACCAGCCGCACCAGGGCGTCCTCGTCGTCGGTGACGAGGGGAGCGCCGGCCACGTTGCCGCTGGTCATCACCAGCAGCCGGGGCCCCGGGGGGTCGCCCGGCAGGCCGAACAACAGGTGGTGCAGCGGGGTGTAGGGCAGCATCAGCCCGAGGTCGGGGCAGCCGGGGGCGACGGCCGCGGCGACCAGGGGCGCGCCGGGCGCGGGCCCGTCGGGGCGCCGGCGCAGCAGCACGATCGGCCGCGCCGGCCCGGTGAGCAGCGCCCGTTCCTCCGTGCCGATCTCCACCAGCTGGGCCACGTCGTCCAGGTGACGTGCCATCAGGGCGAACGGTTTGTCGCCGCGGGCCTTGCGGCGCCGCAGCTCGGCCACCGCGCGGTCGTTCCCGGCGTCACACACCAGGTGGTAGCCGCCGAGTCCCTTGACGGCGACGATCGCGCCGTCGGCGAGCAACCGCCGGGTGCCGGCCACCGGGTCGCCGGGCACCGGGCGCGGCGCGCCACCGGGGTCGTCCGGGCCGGCGTCGTCCGGGCCGGCGGCCAGCAGCCGCAGCCGGGGACCGCAGTCGTGGCAGGCCAGGGGCTGGGCGTGGAACCGCCGGTCGGCCGGGTCGGCGTACTCGGCCGCGCAGCGCGGGCACATCGGGAAACCGGCCATGGTGGTCTGGGCGCGGTCGTAGGGCAGCGCGCGAACGATCGTGAAGCGGGGGCCGCAGTGCGTGCAGGTGACGAAGGGGTGCCGGTAGCGGCGGTCGGCCGGGTCGGTCAGCTCGGCCAGGCAGGCGTCGCAGGTGGCGGCGTCCGGGGCGACCAGGGTGCGGGCGGGGCCGCGGGTGTGCGAGGCGAGGATGGCGAAGCCGGTGCCGCCGGTGACCACGATGTCCTCGCCGTCCACCGCTTCCACGACCGCGAGCGGGGGCGCTTCGGCGCGCAGCCGGGCACCGAAGCGGTGCAGGGCGCCGGGCGGCCCCTCGATCTCGGCCACCACGCCCTCGCCGGTGTTGCTGACGTGGCCGGTCAGGCCCAGTTCCGTGGCGAGGCCATGGACGAACGGGCGGAATCCGACGCCCTGGACGATGCCGCGCACGGTGATCCGGCGGCGGGCGGCGGCCGTTGCGGAAGTCTCGGCGGGGCGCGCGGTGCAAGGCGCTCCAGTGGCGGTGGCCTCCCCTGCTCCACCCGATTCGAGAGCGGGCCGAACGGTGCCGGCACCGGGCTGCCCGACGGTCATGAGCGGCTCGACCCCACCACACCGCGGTCGCCGACCCGGCCCGCCGGGCCGTCGTGCACGTGGTGCGACTGACGGGTCATCACCGGGATGTGCGCCGGCCCGCGGTCCCGGGCCGCCAGGGCCCGGTCCAGCAGCGTCCCGAGGCCCTCGCCGCCGCGGACCGAGGTGCGGACGACCTCGGCACCGGGGTTGACCCGTTCCACGTTGTCGCGGAAGGCCGCCTCGTCGAAGTCCACCGCCGCGGCGATGTCGGTCTTGGTGACCAGCACCAGGTGGGCCAGACCGAAGGCGGTGGGGTACTTGAGGGGTTTGTCCTCGCCCTCGGTCACCGAGGCGAGCACCACCCGCAGCGTCTCCCCCAGGTCGTACGAGGCGGGGCAGACCAGGTTCCCGACGTTCTCGACGAACAGCAGCCGGGTCCCGGTGGGCAGCCAGCCGTCCAGGTGCCCGCCGAGCATCTCGGCCTCCAGGTGGCACAACCCGTCGGTGAGCACCTGTTTGACGGGGACCCCGGAGCGGGCCAGCCGGACCGCGTCGTTCTCGGTGGCGAGGTCGGCGGTGAGCGCCGCGACCGGCACCCCGCGTTCCCGGGCGAGGGTCAGCTCCCGCTCCAGCAGGGCGGTCTTGCCGCTGCCCGGGCTGGAGAGCAGGTTGACGACCGCGGTGCCGCGGCCCGCCAGTTCCTCGCGCAGGGTGTGGGCGCAGGCGTCGTTCTTGGCGAGCACGGCCTGTTGCAGTTCAAGGACACGGCACATGGGATCAGCGCTCCTCGTGCATCGGAGGGGGTACCGGGGCGTCCTGCCAGCTGACGTCGACGATCCGCAGTTCGCGGCCGGAGAGCAGCTCCACGGACGCCCCGCCGCACCCGGGGCAGCTCAGGCGCGGCGGCATGCCCGCCGGCCAGGTCCGGTCGCAGGAACCGCAGCGGGCGCGGGCCGCGACCGGTTCGGTGATCAGCTCGGCGCCGGCCAGCACCGTGCCCTCGCACGCGAGTTGGAAGGAGAAGGCCAGGGCGTCGGGGACCACGCCGGCCAGTTCGCCGACCTGGAGCCGGACGCTGCTGACCGCGGTCGCGCCGGCGGGCCGTAGCGCGCTTTCCACCTGGTCGATGACCGCCAGCGCGATGGACATCTCGTGCATCGGTCCGTCTCTCTCTGGTGTGACGACCGGTTGCCGCTGGCTTCATTAGACGGTGCGGTCCCGGGGCGTCCGGGGTGCCTCGCCGGGGTGGCGCGGCGGCATACACCGTTCGGTGCAGCGCGCCCGCCACCCGTGGAACCGGCCCGGCCTCACATGGCGCGCATCCGCAGATAGCGCTTGACGTCGGGCAGGTTGCGCAGGGCGAGCGCGAGGGCGGCGGCCAGGGCGCCGCCGAGGGCGAACTTCAGCATGGTGTCGTGTTCCTCTCACTGGGGGCAGCCGGTGCACCGGTGGCAGCCGGCTCCGGTTCGTCGGCGCCGACCAGCCGCAGTACGAGCCGGACGGCCTCGTCGACGGCGGCGGCGACCGGCGCGCTCAGGCCGATCCCTTCGGTGGTGTCGGCGGGTTCGCAGCCGACGACCAGGACGCGTTCCGGGCCGCGGGCGCCGGTGCCCGCGCTGAGCGTGTCGAGCAGCGCCAGGACGGCGTCCGGGGTCATGTGGTGGGCGTCGATCGGGGTGTTCCCGGGGCGGGCCGCGGTGTCGGCTGCGTCTGTGGCGTCCGTGGCGTCGAGGAGGTAGAGCGCGCCGGGCTCGCCGCCGCGGGCCGCGGCGTCCACCAACAGCACCGTCGCGTAGCCGTCCAGCATCCGGTAGGCGAGGTGTACGCCGCGGACGCCGGCGTCGACCAGTTCCACGCCATCGGGGAGGGTGTGCGCGCCGAGTACGCGGACCGCCTCGACGCCGAAGCCGTCGTCGCCGAGGAAGATGTTGCCGACGCCGGCAATCAGGGTGCGGCCGGGTGGGAAAGGCACAGTGCGGCCGGGTGGGAAGGGCACAGCGGGGCCGGGCGGGAAAGGCGCAGCGGGGCCGGGTGGGAGGGGCGCGGTGCGGCCGGGCGGGAAGCTGGGGGGCGGGTCGCTGCTCACTCGTCCTCCAGGAGCGCGAGTTCGTCGGGTTGGAAGTAGAGGAACCGGCCCTGTTCGCGCCGGATGTCGGCGCCCGGGTCGCCGTCGACGGTCACCGCGAGGTGCACCCCGCCGTCCACGTCGTGCAGGACGGCCTCGATCTGTGCGGTGCGCCCGTGCAGGAAGAGGTCCTGGGCGTCGGTGCGGCGTCGGCCGGGGTTCAGCGCCACCCGGCTTCCGGCGCCGACCGAGCGGCCGTCGACGGTGATCCGGTCGGTCAGCGGGTCCACGTCGCGGTCACCGGCCGGGTCCCACCAGGGCGTGTCGGGACGGGTCGGTTGCGGGGCCGGGTCGGGTCCGGTGACCTCGCGCAGCGCCCGTACGGCACCGTGCAGCCGCTCCAGCACCTCGGGCGGCATCCCGTCGGCGAGGTCGATCACCTCGGCGGCCCGGGGGTCGGTGCCGCGGGCCTCGCGTTTCTCCTGGTCGGTGAGGGCCGCCGTGCGGAGGGCGAGGATCTCGTCGATCTCCAGGGCGTCGTAGAGCGCGCCGGGGCTCTCGGGGGCGATGGCCGGGTGGTCCTCCAGGATGATCGGGGCGGACAGCATCACCTGGGTACTCCCGGGCGGGCCGGCCAGCACCGGCCAGGTGTGTTCGTTGCGGCAGTCGGCGACCGCGCCCCGGGCCCATTCGGGCGGGTCGGTCTGGGAGTGGAACCGGCCGGCGCTCAGGCCGAGGAGGAGGTGTGCGGCGACCAGTGAGCGGGGCAGGGCCGCGTCCCGGTCGTCCGTCGCCGGGTCCGGGACCCAGTCGCCGGTGTTCTGCACCGTCGCGGTCAGCTTGACCACCGCGTACGGGCCGGCGATCTCCTCCGCGGTCAGCCGCAGCACCCCGTTGATCTCTTCGCGGCGGCGCACCAGCCGGCCGACGAGCTGGCCGTCGGCGTCATGTACCGGCTCGGTGTCCTCGCCCGGTGGCCAGGTCAACGGGACGGTGACGCCGTCCCCGGCGAGGTCGGCGACCGCCACGTCGAGCGGGCAGCGCTCCTCGATGCCCTCGTCCCACGGGACCAGCACCCGGTCGGGAAGTTCCAGTTCCGGTACGGTCACGAACTCCCCGTCGGGGCACCGGCGTTGGACGGTACGCCGCTGGGCGCGCAGAAACCTGAGCTCGACGCGGAGCCGGGCGCCGGCGCGGGGCTCCATGAGGCATTCGGTGCGCTGGTGGGAGGTTTCGGCCCGGTCGGCGCCCCAGCCGGGCGGTACGAGGACGCCGAACTGCCAGCGCAGCCGGTTCTTGGCGGCGGACGCCCGGTAGGGGTAGAGCACGTAGCCCTCGAAGAGCACGGCGTCCGCGACGTGCCGGGCGGCGGCGAACCGTTCCGCCAGGGGGTCCGTGGGCGCGGGGGTGGTCACGGTGCGGTCCTCTCGGTGACGGGGCGGGCGACGGCGGTGGGGAAGCCCGGGGATCCCGGTCCGGCGCCGTCCGCGGCGGCCAGCAGCGCCGCGACGGTGGCCTCCCAGGACGGCAGGGCGTGCCGGGACCGGAACGCCAGCAGCCCGTCCAGGCTCTCCCGCGGCAGCCGCAGCCAGCCGCAGCCGGGGAAGTGGGTGTCGGTCATCTCGCGCCACACGGCGGTCGGGAGCCGGCACTCGGCTTCCTTGTGCCAGGGCACCGGGGTGACCTGGAAGCCGCCCGGGCCGGCGAAGACGGTGCCGGAGAAGAGCAGCAGCAGCGGCACCTCGCCGTCGCGCAGGGCGTGGACGTAGCGGCCGGCGGCGACTTCCAGGTCGTAGCTGCACGGGACCGGCAGGTCCACCTCGGTCTCGCCGGTGAAGCCGGGGACGATCAGGGAGACCTGGGCGAACTGGAGGGGCTTGAGGGTGCTGCCCCAACGGGACCGCACCCCGAAGAGGTCGGCCAGCGCGGCGGCCTCTTCGGGGTCGTAGTCGCGCCGGGCCGGTTCGATGCGCAGTTGGCAGCGGAGTGCCAGGGCGTGCACCCGTGCCGCTCCGGCGGCGGTGATCCGCAGCCGGAAGAGGAGGGTCGGGGCGGCGGCGTAGCGGTCGGCGCGGACGCCGGTGCAGACGAAGGACAGCTCGGTCACGGCCGCTGGGCCTCCTCGCGCGGTTCCCGGGCCCGGCGGGCGATGTCGGCGAAGAAGTCCGCCAGGGCGGCGCGGGCCTCGGCGCCGCCGTCGAAGCCGCGCCACAACAGCCGCAGCCGGCCGGTGAGTTCGTAGGCGAGGTCGACCGGGATCAGGTGGCAGTCGGTGCGGCCGTCGCCGCGGTGCAGCAGCAGGGCCTCGACGTCCGGGGCGAGGAGGTCGGCCAGGCGGGTGGCGTCGCGGACGGCCTGCCAGGCGGCCGGGTCGAGTTCGCTCTCGGTGGCGCCGGCCGGGCTGGGGTAGAGCGCCACCACCCGGCCCAGGGCGGCGTTGTCCAGGAGGAAGGCGACGCCGACGGGGATCCGGAGCCGGTCCCAGACCGCGTCGTCGAGGTGGTGGCCGGGGTCGGTCAGGAAGCGGTCCGGGACGGTGCGGAACTGCCCGCCGCCGGCCCCGGGCCGCTCGAAGAGCAGCGCGCAGTGCGGGCAGGCGCAGGCCAGCGCGCGGTTCCGGGTGTCGACCAGGTGGCGGTGGCGGCCGCCGAGTTCGGTGCCGCACAGTTCGCAGCGTTCGGGCGGCGGGGGCGCGGGGGCCCGGAAGCGCCGCAGGCCGCGGTGGGCGGCGGCGGTCGACGGGGCGCTCACGACGCCGGGGCGGCGGTCGGCGGACGGCGGGAGATCTGGAGCAGGGGCAGCTCCGGAGCCGCGGTCCGGGTCTCCCACGCGACCGAGGTGACCTCCGGCGCGAAGCAGGACAGCGCGCCCTCGATCTCCGACCGGTCGGCCGCGCCGCCGCACCCGCAGCCGCCGGCGGCGCTCTCCGCCAGCCGCAGCGCCCCGGTCTCCGGGACGAACTCCGCGACCTCGACCGCGTCCTGGCTCCGTACGCTGGCCAGTGCCCGGTCGATGCGGGTGGCGGCGTCCTCCGGGTGCAGGTCGTGCAGCACCAGCAGGCCGCTGACCAGGGCGTCCCCCAGCAGGGCGGTCCGTGGCCCGTCCGCGCCGGTGCGCCGCTCGACCAGGTGCATGATGCGGGTCAGTCCGGCGCCGTAGAAGTCCATCAGGACGCGGACGAGTTCCTCGGCGGTCGCGGCCGTCGCGGCGTCACCGTGCTCGGTGAGCCGGGCCAGCAGTTCCTCGACCCGACGGCCGGTCAGTTCGGCGTCGGGGGCGGCGACGGGCGCGGTCATCCGGCGAGCCCGCTCAGCCCGGTGGGCACGTGCATGCTCTGCACGGTCCGGCCGTTGCCGACGTACATGTGGACGCCGCACGGCAGGCACGGGTCGAAGCTGCGCACCGCCCGCATGATGTCGATGCCCTTGAAGTTCTCCGGGGAGTTCTCCTCGAAGATCGGGGTGTTCTGCACCGCGTCCTCGTAGGGGCCCGGGGTGCCGTAGGAGTCGCGGGTGCTGGCGTTCCACGGAGTCGGCGGGTAGGGGTGGTAGTTGGCGATCTTCCCGTCGCGGATGACCATGTGGTGCGAGAGGACGCCGCGCACCGCCTCGGTGAAACCGCAGCCGATGGACTCGTCGGGGACCTCGAACTTCTCCCAGGTCTGGGTGCGTCCGGCGCGCACCTCCTGGAGCCCCTGTTCGGCGAAGTGCAGCGCCATGGCCGCCGCGTACGCCTGGAAGTAGGTGCGGGCGCGGTTGCGCTCCAGCGCGTTGCTCCACTTCGGGATCTTCCACTCGAAGCGGGTCTCGGGCCGGGTCATGCTGCGCGGCAGGTCGATGACGACGCTGTTGCCGGTGGCCTTGACGTACGGGGTGTCGACGAGCCCGGACAGCGCGGTGGACCACAGGCGGGCGATCGGGCCGCCGCCGGTGTCCAGCGCCAGGTGCTCCTTGCCGTCGAACCAGCGCGGCGACATCACCCAGCTGTACTTGTCGTTGAAGTCCCGCTTCTGCGGGGCGGGGATGGTGTGCTGGTTCCAGGGGTGGCGCGGGTCGATGGGGTTGCCGAGCGGGTCGTGGGTGACGAACTGCTCCTGGCCCTCCCAGTCTTGGTAGTAGGAGCTGCCGAGCAGGATGCGGATGCCGAGGTTGATCTCGGTGAGGTCGTTGGTGACCAGCTTCCCGTCGACGATGACGCCCGGGGTGACGAACATCTTGCGACCCCAGTCCGTCATGTTGCGGTAGGTGAAGTCGCAGTGCTCGGGGTCGTTGAGCGCGCCCCAACAGCCGAGCAGCACCCGCCGCCGGCCGACCTCCTCGTAGCCGGGCAGCGCCTCGTAGAAGAAGTCGAAAAGGTCGTCGTGGAGCGGCACCACGCGCTTCATGAATTCGACGTAGCGCATCAGCCGGCTGAGGTAGTCGGTGAAGAGCTGGACGCTGGCCAAGGTGCCGACGCCGCCCGGGTAGAGCGTGGAGGGGTGCACATGGCGGCCCTCCATCAGGCAGAACATCTCCCGGGTGTAGCGGCTGACCTGCAGCGCCTCGCGGTAGAACTCGCCCTCGATGGGGTTGAGGGAGGTCATGATGTCGGCGATGGTGCGGTAGCCGTGCTCGCCGGCGTGCGGGGCCTCGGTGCGCTGGGCGAGCTCCCAGACGCCCGGGTTGGTCTCCCGGACCATCTTCTCGCAGTAGTCGACCCCGACCAGGTTCTCCTGGAAGATGTTGTGGTCGAACATGTACTCCGCGGACTCGCCGAGGTTGATGATCCACTCGCCGAGGTGCGGGGGCTTGACGCCGTAGGCCATGTTCTGGGTGTAGACGGAACAGGTGGCGTGGTTGTCGCCGCAGATCCCGCAGATCCGGCTGGTGATGAAGTGCGCGTCGCGCGGGTCCTTACCGCGCATGAAGACGCTGTAGCCGCGGAAGACGGACGAGGTGCTGTAGCACTCGGCGACCCGCTTCTGCTTGAAGTCGATCTTGGTGTGGATGCCCAGGCTGCCCACGATCCGGGTGATCGGGTCCCAGGACATCTCCGTCAGACCGCTGCCGTCACCGGCCGTCTTGGTCTTCGGTGCCATTGTCTGTGCCATGCCCTTCTTCGCGTGCCGGGGTGGGGGTCTGACGGAGCCTCGGACAGGGGTGTGGTCACCAGGGGCGGCGGTAGCCGGTGGTCAACTTCTCGCCGCGGTGCCGCCACTTGGGTTCGTGGTCCACGGTCCGGGCCGTGATGCCGCGCAGTCGGCGGACGACGTTGCCGTAGGCGGAACTGGCGGTGCTGGAGAGCTTGGCGCCGGGCGGCTCGTCCATGAACGGCATGAACTTGTCGGGGAAGCCGGGCATGGTGCAGGCGATGCAGACCCCGCCGACGTTGGGGCAGCCGCCGATGCCGTCCATCCAGCCCCGCTTGGGCACATTGCATTTGACCACGGGACCCCAGCAACCGATCTTCACCAGACACTTGGGCGAGTCGTAGGTCGTGGCGAACTGGCCCTGCTCGTAGTACCCGGCCCGGTCGCAGCCCTCGTGCACGGTCTCGCCGAAGAGCCAGGTGGGCCGCAGCTGGTCGTCCAACGGGATCATCGGGGCCGCACCGGCCGCCTGGTAGAGCAGGTAGACCAGGGTCTCGGAGAAGTTGTCCGGCTTGATGGGGCAGCCCGGTACGCACACGATCGGGATACCGGCCTTGGACTTCCAGTCCCAGCCCAGGTAGTCGGGCACGCCCATGGCGCCGGTCGGGTTGCCGGCCATGGCGTGGATACCGCCGTAGGTGGCACAGGTGCCGATGGCGACGACGGCGAGCGCCTTGGGGGCCAGCCGGTCGATCCACTCACTGGTGGTGATCGGCTGCCCGGTCTCGGGGTCGTCGCCGAAGCCGCACCAGTAGCCCTCCGGCTTGATGGCCTCGTTGGGGACGGACCCCTCGACGACCAGCACGAACGGGTCGATCTCACCGCGTTCGCCCTTGAAGAACCACTCGATGAAGGTGTCGGCGCCCTGGGTGGGCCCGCTCTCGAAGTCGATCAACGGCCAGTGGACCTGGATCTTGGGCAGGCCCGGCAACACGCTGAGGGCGATCTCCTCGATGCTCGGCTGGGTCGCGGCGGTCAGCGCGACCGAGTCACCGTCGCAGCTCAGACCGGCGTTGATCCAGAGGATGTGGATCGGGGACTCGTCCTCGCCCTTCCGTGCGGACGGGGCGGTCGCGGGGGCAGGTGCGGCATCCATGGCGATGTGCCTCCTCGGGGAGGTGGGCAACGGAAGCGCTCGGCACGGCTTCCGTCCACCTTGGTAACACCGCCGGGGAGGCAGGGAGAGCCGACGAGGGCCGTTCCGGTGACGCACCAGCGCCGGAACGGCCCCACGGCCCGAGGAGGGACTGCCGTCAGGACGGCACTCCGGACTCCACCGTGGACACGGTGAAGGTGCCGCCGCACACCCGCAGCCCGCCGCTGCCGGTGGTCATGGACTCCTTGGAGCCGGGCGGGTAGACGAACACGATCTGCGAGTTCTTCCAGCAGGGGATGTCCGAGACGCCCTCGTTGACCGTGTGCAGCACGGCGTGCGCGCTCTGTCCGGGCTGGAGCCGCACGCTGCCACCGGCGCCGCCCTCGCGGGAGGCGGGCGTGCCGACCGCCGAGCCGTCGCGCTGGATCAGCGAAACGCCCGGGAAGCCGCGCAGCGAGCACGCCTTCTTGCCCTTGTTGGTGAAGACCAGCGGCACCCGGATGTTGCCCGCGCCGACGTCGGTGCGGCCCAGGCGCAGCGACATGTTCTCCGCGGTGCAGCGGTCCGAGGCCGTCATGGCCGAGGGGTTGGCCTGGCTGGCGTTGGGAACGCCGGCGGTGCCGGCGGAGGGCTTGGCCACGTTGGACGGCCGGGCCGAGTTCCGCGCGGACTGCGCACTGCCACCGCTCGACGGCGCGCCGTTCGCGCTGGAGGTGGCGGGCGCGGCGGCCGACGAGGACTGGGACGCGCTGTCCGTGCCGTTCTGGCAGGCGGAGAGCGTCAACGCGGTGACGGCGATCAGCGATCCGGCGGCGACACGGCGGCCGCGGCCGAGGGTCTTGATGGTGAGCGACATGAGTCCCCCTCGTCTGTTAGGTGGGTACCCTCGTAAAGGTGGGTGCGTACGGTCCGTCCGTTGCTCTTCCAGCGTGCTCCCGAGCACTGCCAGTCCGCTAACGAGGCACTAACACCCCACTAACGAGGCCGCGCGCCCGGTTCGACGCTGTCCCGGCGACCTGTGTGACCAGCCGGAACACCGGTGCGCCGCCCAGGCTCGCAGAAATATCCGCGGTTGCGGGCGCGGCACTACGAGGTTCGGCCGTTTCAGCCTTCCCGCCCACCGGCCCCGGAAGACTCCTTGTGCCCCGGGCGTCCCGTGCCACAGGCCCGTGCCCCTGGTAAGTGCGCAGGGCCGGGCCCCGGGCGTCAGCGCTGGTGGAGTCGCCGTGCGCCCGGGGCGGACCGGGGTCCGCACTCGACCGAAATCCCACCATAGGGTGTGGACGAGACGCTTCCCTTGACGCTGAGGTTGCACGGGGACGGCGCTTTCCGGCCACCGGCCGCCCGGCGGTGCCGCCGGGCGGCCTCGCGGGTCCGGTGGCGCTACTTCCGCGCCGCCCGGTTGACGGCCGCCAGCACGGCCCGCACCGACGGGACCAGCACGGAGGGGTCCTGGCTCGCGCCCCGGTAGACGCCCCGTCCGGTCTGGCAGCGGACGCGGAGGTGGCCGGGGCTGGTGACGGTCGAGAGCCGTGGCGGTCGGGCTTGGGGGCGGTCAGGCCACCGGCGGGAAGGCGGCAGTGGCGCCTTGGCGGCGGGAAGCCGACAACGCGGGGCGCGCCCTCAACGCTCCCCCGCCCCGCCCGGCTGCACCAGGTCGAGATCCAGCCGCTCGTCCGTGCCCCCCGCCAGGGATATCGGCGCCGCGTGCGGCGGATATCCGGCTGCCGAGAGCGTGTAGTGACGGCCCTTCAGATCCGCGAACGCATAGGCACCGTCCGGCCCGGTGACTGTGTGACCGGCCACCGTCCCGTTCTCCAGCAGGGTCACGGCGGCATCGGCCAACGGCTGCCCGGCCGGCCCGCGGACCGTGCCGCGCACCGTGGCGGTGAGCCGCAACCGAACGTCCTGGCCGGCCGGCCCACCCCCCGCATCCGCTCCGACGCCACCGGTCAACTGCACGGCGAGCGCCTCCGGTTGGTGCCCCGCTGCACTGAGGACGAGCGTGTAGTCACCGTCCGGCAACTGGCCGACCTCCCAGCGCCCGTCGGCACCGCTCGACGTGCGGGTCACCACATCGCCCCGGCCGTCGGTGATCACCACGCTCGCACCGGCCAGCGCGGTCCCGTCCGGACCGCCGCGCAGGATGCCGTGGAGCCGGCTGCCGGTGGAGGTCAGGACCAGCTCCACCTCGGCCACCGTGCCCTCGCCGTAGTGCGTGGCCGAGACGGCCTGCGGGATGTGGCCCGGGGCGGCGCCGGTGAGGACGTAGGTGCCCGCGGCCGGGGCGGCGAGCGCGTAACTCCCGTCGGGCGCGGCCGTGGTGACCCCGGCCTGCTGCCCGTGCCGGTCGATCAACGTGACGGTGGCACCCGGAACCGGCCCACCGGCGGTGTCGACGACCTGCCCCCGGAACCCGGCAGCACCCCCGTCGACCACACCCACCACATCGACGGAGTCGACGGAATCGACAAGACCAACTGAACTGACCTCACCGGCCGCACCGGCCGAGGCCCCGGACGCAGTCGGCTTCCCGGCCAGGGTCGAGCCGCCGTCCTCAATCGAACCGTCCGCCTCTGCGTCACGTTCCTCCGCACTCTGCGCCACCAACGTCTCCCGCGCCCCGGCCGCCTTCCGCTGGGACGGCAGGAAGGCCGCCACCAGCAGGCCGAGGGCGACCGCGGCGGTGGCGATCAGGAACGAGACCCGGAACCCGGCCATCGTGGGCACCGCAACCGGCCCCAGCGGCTCGGACATATGGGCCAGCACCATGCCGATCACGGCGCTGGACACGGAGGTGCCGATCGAACGCATCAGGGTGTTCAGACCGTTGGCCGCGCCGGTCTCGGACGGGTCGACGGCCCCGACGATCAGCGCCGGGAGGGAGGAGTACGCCAGGCCGATGCCGGCGCCGACCACCACCGCGACAATGATGGTCTGCCAGGGGGCCTGCATCAGGCCGATCCCACTGCCGTAGCCGATGCCGATGATCAGCATGCCGAGCAGCAGCGAGATCTTGGGGCCGCGCCGGGCGGCGATCCGGGCGTACACCGGTGCCACGAACATCATCGTCAGCCCCAGCGGCGCCACGCACAGCCCGGCTACCACCATCGACTGGCCGAGGCCGTAGCCGGTCGACTTGGGGAGTTGGAGCAGCTGGGGCAGCACCAGCGAGATGGCGTAGAACGCCACCCCGACCGTGATGGAGGCGAGGTTGGTGAGCAGCACCTCGCGCCGGGCGCTGGTGCGCAGATCGACCAGTGGGTCGGAGATCCGCAGCTCCATCACGCCCCACAGCGCCAGGATCAGCGCCGCGGCCCCGAACAGGCCGAGGGTGGTGGGTGATCCCCAACCCCAGTCGCTGCCCTTGGTGATCGGCAGCAGCAGGGTGACGAGGCCGACGGACAGGCCGAGGGCGCCGGCGACGTCGAAGCGGCCGGGCGCCCGCACCGAGCTCTCCGGGACGGCGAACAGGGTGAGCAGCATCGAGAGCACACCGAGTCCGGCGGCGGCGAAGAACAGCGTGTGCCAGTCGGCGTGCTGGGCCACCAAGGCCGCGGCGGGCAGCGCGAGCCCGCCGCCGACGCCGATCGAGGAGCTCATCAGGGCCATGGCCGAGCCGAGCCGCTCCCGGGGGAGTTCGTCGCGCATCAGGCCGATGCCGAGGGGTATCGCGCCCATCGCGAAGCCCTGGAGCGCCCGGCCGACGATCATGATGATCAACTGGCTGGTGAATCCGCAGATCAGCGAGCCGATGACCATGATCGCGAGGCTCGCCAGCAGCATCCGCCGCTTGCCGTAGAGATCGCCGAGGCGGCCCATGATGGGCGTGGCGACGGCGCCGGCGAGGAGGGTGGCCGTCATGACCCAGGTGGCATTGCTGGGCGCGGTGCCGAGCAGCGTCGGCAGGTCCTTGATGACCGGCACGAGCAGCGTCTGCATCACCGCGACGACGATGCCGGCGAAGGCGAGGACGGGGACGATGCCGGCGCGCGCTCTGCGGTGTCCACCCTCTGGGGGCGGGGGCAGCGGCAGCGCGGCGGCGGAGTCCGCCGTCCTCGCGGGGTGCTGGTCCGTCGTCGTCCGGGTCATGCGGGCGGCCTCCAGGGCGGCAGGAGTGAGCGAAAGGGTGCGCCGTGCGCGACGGTGCGCGGTGCGCGGGCAGGGGGAACACCCCCTGGTACGTGCATGACGAACATTTCAATTCGGGGGGCTATTCCAAGCCACGCGGTCCCGTCTCACACCACGGTCGGTGATCTCCATCACGCCCGCCGCGCGCAGCCACTGCCCGCGCCAACTTCCGTGCGCCGCACGGCCGATCGCCCCCTCCGGCCACCGGGCCCACCCGGCCCGTCCAGGCGCCGATCCACGCCCGGGCCCGTCCGTCACCCCGTTCATCCGCCCACCCCCGACTCCGTTCCGGACACTGGATCCAGTGAACCGCACGCCACTGACAATCAGTCGGACGAAGGATCAAGAGGGGGTCAAGGGTGGAGTGCGCGCACCACGGTCGCGCTGGGACGGAACCGACTTACCGGTACACCGGGGGAACTTCCCTCCACCGGGCAACTTCCCCGCACCGGAGGACTTCCCCGCCGGAGCCCGCTCGTTCGACGAGCCCGGAACACCGCGCCTCGGCAGTCCCGCTACGGAGCCGCGTCCAGCAGGGCCGCGCCGGCCTCCGCCGCGTCCTCCCCGCCGTCCGCATCCTCCCCATCCGCCTGACTGCGGAGTTCCGCGTCCAGCTGCGCGCCCCGTTCCGGGTCGAGTTTGAGCTTGGCGAGTATGGCGGGCACGGCGATGGTGGGCAGGGTGTGCTCGAAGAAGACGGTGAGCCGGTGGCTGAGGTCACCCTGATCGGAGAACGCCTTCGACATCATCTGGAGTCCGGCGAAGGCACCGACGAACAGCTCGGCGGTGTCCCGTACGTTGACGCTCTCCATGACCTCGCCGCGCGCCTTGGCCTCCTTGAGCAGGCCCTCGACGAACGAGGACCACGCCGACATCGACTGCTTGCGGTCGAGGTGGTTCGAGCCCTGCTCGATGGCGAGACGGGCGGCGCCGCGCTGGATCGCGTCGTGCCGGAGCCGGTACGCGAGGATCTGACCGGCGTCCACGAACTCCTGCAGCTTGATCTGCTGCGGCCGCACGGCGATGTCCAGCACCTGCTCGTGCAGTACCGCGAGCGCGAGGTCCTCTTTGGAGGGGAAGTGGAAATACAAGGCGCCCTTCGTCACGCCAGCGCGCGCGAGGATCTCCGCGATGGTCGCGCGGTCGAAGCCGAGCTCGTCGAAGACCGACGCGGCGGCTTCCAAGATCACTCGCCGAGTCCTGATCGCGCGATCCTGACGTGCCACAGAACGCCTCCTGTCCCTCAAAGGGTTGAGTCTCTCAGTAATTCGCTATGACCCAAGTCTCCTCCAGATCGGCGACTGCTCTCCACGCCTCGGCACCGGCATTGAAAAGAAAACCGGATGGTACGTATCTTAACCGTTGTCCGGAACTCTTCCGCATTGATGCCTAGGGGCGGTCATGAGCGACACGTTGCAGGTCAGCGGCACAATTCGGCCCACGACCCGACGTCAGACGCAGCCGGTTTGGAATCGACCCGCCACGGCCCGCCCTGGGCACGGCGAGGAAGTCTCCGTCCCCGGCACGTTCGTGCACCGCCCGCGCGCACAGGACGTGCTCATCACGTCCTGGCAGCGGCTCGACGACAGCCACTTCTCCGTCACCGCGCTATGGCCCCATGACCACCCGTACTTCGTGCGGAGCCACGGCCGACACCACGTCATGCTCACCGGCGAGACCATCCGCCAGGCGGGACTGCTGCTGTCGCACGCCGAACTCGGCGTTCCGCTCGGCCACCACTTCGTCCTCGGCGACCTCGTCTACACGACGGACCCCGAACACCACGCCACCAGCGGCGCGCCGACCCGGCTGACCATCGACGTCACCTGCAGCCGCACCCGTATGCGGGCGGGTGCGCTGGCCAGCAGCCGGTTCGACATGACGCTCCGCGCGGGCGGCCGCATCGTCGCCACGGGGCACTCCAGCGTGAGCGTCACCTCACCCGCCGTATACCGCCGGATCCGGGGCGAGCGGCTGGCGGCCCGACGACCGGCGGGCCCGCTCGGCACGCCGGTCGAGCCGGAGTTGACCGGCAGTGCCGCCGACCGCGATGTGCTGCTCTCCCCCACCGGGCGTCCGGGCCAGTGGCTGTTGCGGATCTCGCCCGGCCACGCCACGGTCGTCAACCCCGAGAACGATCACGTACCGGGCCTGTCGCTGCTGGACGCGGCTCAGCAGGCCGCCCGCGCACTGATCGCACCCGTCCGCTTCGTCCCGTACGCCTTCGGCACGGAGTTCCGCCGCTACGCGGAGCACGGCACCCCGTGCCTGATCGCGGCGCGCCGGGTCCCGCCCGCGATCCCCGGCACCACCACGGTCGAGGTCACCGGCTCCCAGCACGGCAAACCTGTCTTCGTCTCGGCCCTGACCGCCCTGGACACACACCACTCCCCGCTATGAGCCCGCGCGGCTCATCCTCACGAGCCCGTGCGGCTCGTGTTCCGTGCGGGCGCACGACGAGCCGGAAGGCCGGACGGCCGTACGGCGGGCCGACTGACGCGTCGGCCGACCCGCCGCGCCCCACGACATCCCCGGTCACGGCGGCGAAAAATGACCGCCATGAGTACTACGGAAGGCCGAAAACCACCATGGGTGACCTCAACGGAAAGACCGCGCTGGTAACGGGATCGAGCCGAGGAATCGGCCGGGGCATCGCGCAGCGCCTCGCCCAGGACGGTGCGCTGGTCGCCGTCCACTACGGAAGCAACGACAGCGCGGCCAAGGAGACCGTCGAGAGCATCCGGGACGCCGGCGGCCGGGCGTTCCCGATCGCCGCGGAGCTGGGTGTCCCGGGCGACGCCGAGGCGCTGTTCACCGCCTTCGACGCCGAACTGGCCGCGGCCGGCGCGGAACCGGGCCTGGACGTCCTCGTCAACAACGCCGCGATCAGCCTGCCGGGGCACATCGACGACGTGACGCCGGAGGAGTTCGACCGGACCATCGCGGTCAACACCAAGGCCCCGTTCTTCATCATCCAGCACGGTCTGCGGCGGATGCGCGACGGTGGGCGGATCGTCAACGTCTCATCTGCGGTGACGACCACGGCCTTCCCCTCGACGATCGCCTACGGGGTCTCCAAGGGTGCGATCGACACGCTCACCCGCACGCTCGCCAAGGACGTCGGCGGGCGCGGGATCACGGTGAACACCGTGGCGCCCGGATTCATAGAAACCGACATGAACGCCGCCATGCGGGCAACTCCCGAAGCACATGCGGCACTTGCGGCCATCTCGGTGTTCAACCGGCTCGGCCGCCCCGCGGACGTCGCGGACGTGGTCGCCTTCCTGGCCTCCGACGACTCCCGCTGGATCACCGGCCAGCGCATCGACGTCACCGGCGGGTCGATGCTCTGACGGTCGCGTCCGGGCGCTCCGACCCCCGTCCGGAGCGCCCGGGCCGCGCCCCGCCGTCTCAGGCGGCGCCCGAGCGCACCCCCTCCAACCCCAACAACAGCCGCTTCCGCTCCAGGCCGCCCGCGTAGCCGGTGAGCGAGCCGTCGGCGCCGATGACGCGGTGACAGGGCCGGACGACCAGGAGGGGGTTGGCGCCGATCGCCGTCCCGATGGCGCGGACGGCGCCGCGCGGTGCGCCGATGGCGGCGGCGATCGCCCCGTAGGTGGTGGTCGTGCCGTACGGGATGGCCTCCAGCGCCGCCCAGACGCGTTGTTGGAAGTCGGTGCCGCGGGGGACGGCTGCGAAGGTGAACGGGTCCGGCACGCCGTCGAAGTAGCCGCGGAGCTGGCGGGCGATCTCGGCGAACGCGGCCGGATCGTGCGTCCAGCCCTCCTGGACGACCGTCCCGCGCTTCTGGCCCGGTACGGAGAGCGAGGCCAGCGCGGTGCCGCCGGGCGCGGTGGCCGATCGCTCGCCCACCAGCAGGAGTTCGCCCAGGGGGCTGTCGAGGGTGGCGTACAGGGTCATGCGTCGATCCGTTCTGTCGGGTTCCGGTGCCGTGCGGCGGAGGCGGTGGGGGCGGCGGAGTCGGCGGCCCAGAGGTAGTGGGTCGCGTAGGAGCGCCACGGGCTCCAGAGGGCCGGGGCGGTGCCCGAGGGCGGTTCGCCCAGGAGGACGTCGGGGTCGCCCAGGGCCCGCATGCGGAGGTAGCCGGCGGTCCACGGGCCGATGCCGGGGAGTGCGCGCAGCGCGCGTTCGGCCCGGTCGCGGTCGGTCCCGGCGTCCAGGACGACGTCCCGGGTGGTGAGCGCGGCGGCGAGGGCGCGCAGCGCGGCGGCCCGCGACGGGGGCAGGTCGAGCCCGGTGAGCGGCGCCCGGGCCAGCTCCGCGGCCCGCGGGAAGAGGTGGGTGAGGGTGCCGGCGGGCCGCGGCAGCGGCTCCCCGTGCGCGGCGACCAGGCGTGCGCCCAGGGCCCGGCCGGCGGCGGTCCCGGTCCGCCGGCCGAGGACTGCGCGCACCGCGAGCTCGTCCGGGTCCACCGTGCCCGGGGACCGCAGTCCCGGGCACCGGGCGACCAGCGGGGCCAGCACGGGGTCCGCGCCGAGTCGTTCACCGACCGCGTACGGGTCGGCGTCGAGGTCGAACAGGCGGCGGATACGTTGGGCCGCGGTGGTGAGGTCGCGCAGTTCGGTGAGGTGCAGCCGGCAGTCCAGCCAGCCGTCGCCGACGACCTCGTCGACCTCCGCGATGCCGGTGCCGTTGGGCAGCCGCAGGGTCCGCCGGTACGTGCGGCGGCCGGGTGCCCCGGTGACCTCCTCGATCCCGTCGAACGCCCGCTGTTCCAGGTAGTCGAAGACCTGCCGCGCCGCGTACGGGCCGCGGAACGCCAGCCGCAGCGGCAGCACACCGGGCGTGCCGGACGGGGTCGCCGGACCGGAGCGGGCGCCGGGGCGGACCGCCCGCAGCCCGCTCGGGGTGAGGGCGTAGATCTCCTTGATGGTGTCGTTGAACTGCCGGACGCTGGCGAATCCGGCGGCGAAGGCGATCTCGGCGACCGGCAGGCCGGTGGTCTGGAGCAGCACCCGCGCGGTGTGTGCGCGCTGCGCCCGGGCGAGTGCGGTGGGCCCGGCGCCGAGTTCGGCGGTCAGCTGTCGTTGCACCTGCCGGGCGCTGTAGCCGAGCCGGGACGCCAGTCCGGCCACGCCTTCCCGGTCGACCACACCGTCGCCGATCAGGCGCACCGCCCGCCCCACGACGTCTGCCCGGGCGTTCCACTCGGCCGAGCCGGGCACCGCGTCGGGACGGCACCGCCGGCAGGCGCGGTATCCGGAGCCCTGGGCGGCCGCGGCGGTCGGGAAGAAGGTGACGTTGCGCCGCCGCGGGGTCGTGGCGGGGCAGCTGGGCCGGCAGTAGATCCCGGTCGTCGACACCGCGAAGAAGAACGCCCCGTCGAACCTGGCGTCCCGGCTCCGCACCGCCTCGTACCTGCTGTCCTCGCTCATCACACCCCCACTGTGCGCCATCCCGCGCCGGCGCTCTGGCGGAAATCGGACACGGCGTTCGGCGGTGCCGTCAGCCCGTGGGCAGCTCCGGGGGCCGGGTGCCCGGCGTGAGGCCGGCCAGGGCGGCCGTCCGGAGGGCCGCATCGAGGGCGAACGGGTGCGTACGGCCGGGGTCCGCGCAGTGCAGGACGGGTCGGAGCAGCTCCGCGTCGAGGGCGGCGCGGCGTGCGGCGGCAAGGAGCGCGTCGGCGTGGGCCTGCGCCGCGTCGAGGTCACCGACGCCGTGGTACGCGTCGAAGAGCGGGCAGTCGAAGCCGCTGTACGGGGCGCTGACGAGGCGGCTGCCGTCGTCGTGGGAGTCGTCGGTGGGGACGGCGTGCCAGCCGCTGTCCGGGTCCACCCAGGAGAAGAAGCCGATGGGTGCCTGCTTCAGGACGGCGGACCGCAACCGGTCGTCGGGCGTGCCCTCCCAGGCGTCGCGGAGCCAGTCAGGGCCGGTGGCGAGGGCCTGCGGCAGGTCGTCGTAGAGGTCCCCGGGCAGATCGTGGTCCTTGCCCATGACGACGGCCCGGCCGTCACCGAACGGGATCAGCTGCCACCAGTTGCTACTGCCGTCGTCATGGCTGAGGCCGTCGTCGCCGACCCAGTAGCCGGTGTCGTGCCCGGCCGTCTGGATGACCGCCATGACCGCGCCTTCCAGCCACAGCTCCGCCAGATCCCACATTCCGGGTCCCCCTCGTACGCGTTCCCTTGAGTCGGCGCGGCCGTCGGACAGGACGGCGGCACCGCGCGATGACGGTGCGGGCGGCGTGGTGGCGTGCGCCGGGCCGACCGCACGGCGGAACGGTATCGCTCGGGTACTGGGCGGGGGCCGGGCAGGGGGCCGGGCCCCTCACGCCGACGGCATCGGCCAGTCGTTAAGGGAGCCGCCGCGCCACTCGACCAGGCGGGGGTCGTCCAGGGCGATGTCCTCGACCGGGTTGGCGACGCCCGCGCGGCGGAGGAACTCGGCCACGTCCCCGCGGCCATGGGCCAAGCCGACGATCTGCCCGTGCACGGTCACCCGGCGTCCACCGGAGGGCGTCGGTGGGTGCACGATGACAGGCGGATGCTCGGACATGCCTCCAGCGTGCGCCGGGCTCCGCACGCTCGCACCTCGGCGGTGGGATCTCACCCGGACGGAAGGGATCCCGGCCGGGCGGGGAGGCCGGCGCCGGTGCGGGGTGGTTTCCGGGCCGGCCAGGAAGGGCGGGCGCGGACCTGAATCGAGAGCGAGAGCACGAGGGTGCCAGTGAACAACCCCATGGAGTCCGCCGAGTTCTCCCGGGACCCGTATCCGCTGCTCGCCGCGCTCCGGGCGCGCGGCCCGGTGCAGCGGGTGCGGACCGGCAAGGACCGTACGACCTGGGTGGTGACCGGCTGGGCGGAGGCGCGGGCGGCGATGGCCGACGGGCGGCTGTCGAAGGACACCGCGCGGTATTTCGCGGACCGGCCGTCCGGGCGCGATCTGGCGCCCGCCGTCAGTCGGAGCATGCTGGCCACCGATCCACCGGACCACGGCCGGCTGCGGAAACTGGCCATGACGGCGTTCACTCCGGCGGCGGTGGGCCGACTGGCGCCCCGGGTCCGGGAGATCGCGGAGGGGCTGGCCGCGGCGCTGGGCCGGGCCGGGGAGGCGGCCGACGGCGGGCCGGTCGATCTGGTCGAGGGCTTCGCGGCACCGCTGCCGATCGCGGTGATCTGCGAGCTGCTGGCGGTGCCGGAGGCGGACCGGGATGCGGTGCGCCGGTGGTCCGACGACCTGTTCGCGGCGGCGGATCCGGACACCGCGGACCGGGCCTCGCACGCGCTGGCCGGGTATGTGACGGAGCTGATCGCGGCGCGGCGCGCGGCGCCCGGGGACGACGTGCTGAGCGCTCTGATCGCCGCCCGGGATGCCGGCGACCGGCTGACCGAGCCCGAACTCGTCTCGCTGGCCGTGCTGTTGGTGGTCGCCGGGCACGAGACCACGGCCAATCTGATCGGCAACGGGCTGCTGGCCCTGCTCCGCGACGACGCGCTGCGCGCCCGCCTGCGGGACGATCCGGGGCTGCTGCCCGCCGCGGTGGAGGAGTTCCTGCGGTACGAGGCGCCCGTGACGCTGGCGACCTTCCGTTACGCCACGAAGGAGTTCGACCTCGGCGGCGTCCGCATCGGGGCGGGGGACGTGGTCCTCGTCTCCCCCGGTGGCGCCAACCGCGATCCGGCGCGGTTCGACGAGCCGGACACGGTGCGGCTGGAGCGGGCGGTCCCGAGCGGGCATCTGTCGTTCGGGCACGGTCCGCACCACTGCCTGGGTGCGGCGCTGGCCCGCACCGAGGCCCGGATCGCGTTCGAGGTGCTGCTCGCCCGCTTCCCCGGACTGCGGCTGGCGGCGGACGCTCGCCATGACGCCGCCGGCCCCGACAGCCCCGACGGTGTCACGTGGCGACGGACGCGGCTGATGCGTGGACCGGCTCAACTCCCCGTCGTCCTGGGGCCGCTGCGGGCGGCACCGGTGGTGCGGACGTGACGTTCCCCCCTCGAATTCGCGTGCAGCACGCTCGGAACTGACCGGCCTGGCCGCCAGCCCCGAGCGGTTCACCGCCCCTTCAGGGGATGCGCGCGGGACGCGTACGGGACGTGTACCGGACGCGTCCGGGACATGGGCTGGCCGCGTGCGAGGCGCGGCCGGAAACAGCGCACCGGCGCCGCGGCCGCAGTGCGGCGGCCACGGCGCCGGTTGTCCGGTGCCGGTCGCGGTACGGAACCGCTGACCGGGTCTCAGTCCTTGAGGTCGTATCCGGAGAGGCGTTCGACGCCGCGGAGGAGGGCGGAGTGGTCCAGGCCGCCGTCGCCCTGGGCGCGC